>DASSZL010000197.1:0-15692 GCA_035713505.1 Vulcanimicrobiaceae bacterium
GAAGGGTTGCGAGTTCAGCCACCCGATAGCGGCGCGCACGTCGGCGTTCACACTCTGTGCGGTGACCGTCTTTGCGATCTCGAACGCCGCTTTGACGCCCTCTTCCGTATAGGGCTGCGCCATCTGCGGACTCGAGCGGTGAAAGTAATTGATCGCCAGACCCACGTACCCGATGCTGGCCAACAGCTCCGTCACACGCTTGGTTTCGGGGGTGAAACCGAAGACCTCATGCAGCACGATGACGGCCGGATGGGGGCCCGAGCCCTCTTGGGGCCGAGCGAAATATGCCGGCATATTGGAACCATCGACGGGAATGATGACGTCTTGGCTGATCATGATTAGGTTGCTCCCTCCGCGTGGTATCATTCCCAGCACATGCATCCGATAACCGGCTCCTCGGGACGCCTGGAGATTCACGCAGCCTCTTTGCCCCAGCGAGCCGCTTCGTTTGCCGACGAGGTGATCGCCGGGCTCTGCGCGACGCCCAAGCATCTGCCCTCCAAGTATTTTTACGACGAACTCGGCTCGGCACTGTTCGACGCGATCACCGTGCTGCCCGAGTACTATCTCACGCGTGCGGAAACCGAGATTCTGCGCGAGTGGGGCTGGGAAATGGTACGCGCGCTCGGCAACCCAATCGAATTCGTCGAACTGGGCAGCGGCAGCGCGGTCAAGACGCGCATTCTCATCGAAGAAGCGTTGCGCGTGCAGCGCACGCTGCGATACTGCCCCATCGATATTTCCGGCGAAGCACTGCAGGCATCTGCGCAGTCGCTCGTCGGCGCGTATCCGGCGCTGAACGTGAGCGGGTTCGTCGGTGATTATTTTTCGATTCTGCGTGAGCCGCGGTTACGGCGCGACGGCAAGGTGCTTGCCATGTTCATGGGCTCGAATATCGGCAATTACGATCCGCCGGTCGCCGTGCAGTTGCTTACCGCGATCGCACGCTGGCTCAAACCCGGCGACGGTCTGCTGATAGGCGCCGATCGTAAAAAAGACGCGCGCACGCTGCAACTCGCGTATGACGATCCGGCGGGCGTTACCGCGGCGTTCAACAAAAATCTGCTCGGCCGCATCAACCGCGAACTCGGCGGAACGTTCGACTTACACGATTTCACACACGTCGCCCGTTACGACCAGATGCGCGGCGCCGTCGATTCGTCCCTGGTCGCGAACCGCGCGCACGAGGTGCGCATCACGGCGCTCGATGCGACGATCGCGTTCGAGCGCGGCGAAGCCATTCACACCGAGTCTTCGTACAAATATTCGAGTGACGACCTGAAGGCACTGGGCGAGGCGGCCGGCCTTCGTTTGACGCGCTCCTGGAGCGATCCGCAGGAGCGTTTCAGCGTAGCTCTCTATATTCCGTAGCTATGCTGAGCGCATTGCTTTTTGCGGCCGCGGTGGCACCGCGCCCGGTCGCCGCCGAAGACCTCTATAAACTGGTCTTCGTCGCGGATCCGCAGATCTCGCCGGACGGCTCGCGCGTCGCCTTTGAAGCGAGGCGTATGAACGGCCCGAAAGACCGCTACGACACCGATCTCTATATCGTGCGTACGGACGGCACGGGCCTCACGCGCATCACGCGCGACGGACACGACTCCGGTCCGGCGTGGTCGCCCGACAGCCGTACGCTGGCATTCGTGCGCGGACCGCAGAAAAAAGGCGAGCATCCGCAGATATTCGCGTACAGTCTGGCGAGCGGCGCGGTGAAGCAACTCACGCGCCTCAAAGACGGCGCGGGCAGTCCGGTGTATTCGCACAACGGCAAACGCATCGCGTTCACCGTCGTCACGACCGACGAACCGCATGCCGCGTACGCCGACTTCAAAGCGGCGGGATTCAAACCGGCGAAAGGACAGCGCAAGTCGGACATTCGGATTATCCATCATCTGTTCTTCGAGTCGAACGGTGAAGGTTTCACGTACGATAAGCACGAGCACATTTGGACGATGAACGCGGACGGCAGCGGCGCGCGCGCGCTCACGAGTGGAACGCGCTGGTCCGAAGGCGATCCGCAATGGTCGCCCGACGATAAGACGATCGCCTTTGATTCGCTGCGGTACGATGCGAGCACCGGCGGCAACAACGACGTCTACACGGTATCCTCGGCCGGGGGCGCGATGCACAAGATCGCCTCGGCCAATCCCGCCAACTATCTGCTCGGCTACGACCGCGCCGGACACATCTGGTACTTGCGCGGCGGCCTGAGCGACCCGGCGGAATTTCCGGCGCTGATGCATACGGCGGCGACCGGCTCACGAACCGTTATCGCGAAAAACACAGGGCAGCTGGGAGACAGCGTGCTCGCCGACATGGGCGAGCCGGGCGGTCTGTGCGGACCGCATTTCGCGATGCACGACGCGTTTGCCGTTTCCGACATCGAACAGCCCGGCTACAGCGCGCTCGTCAAGCTCGATCCGCGCACCGGCGCCGTGACCAAACTTACTTCGGCAGGCGAGGCGGCGGAATGCACGATGGATTCGCGCGGACGGTACGTCGCATACACGCTTTCCGACTTCACGCATCCGCGCGAGGTCTATGCGCTCGATCTTTCGAGCGGCAAAAGCAAACGGCTCACCGGCTTCAACGACGCCTATCTCTCGCGCGTGCTGCTTTCCAAACCGCGCGAGTTCGAGGTGAAGGACGATGCCGGATTTACCGTGCAGGCGTGGTTCATGCCGGCCGTCGGTCCGAAAGCGCACGGCAAGCGGCCGACGATTCTCGACATTCACGGCGGCCCGCAAACGCAGTTCGGGCAGACGTTCTTCCACGAATTCCAATATCTGGCGGGGCAAGGCTACAACGTCGTGTTTTCCGACCCGCGCGGCAGTACCGGACACGGCTACGCCTTCGAAGCCGCGCTCAACGCTCACTGGGGCGAGGCGATGTTCGACGACGTGCAGCGC
This sequence comes from Vulcanimicrobiaceae bacterium, assembly GCA_035713505.1. GTDB lineage: Bacteria > Vulcanimicrobiota > Vulcanimicrobiia > Vulcanimicrobiales > Vulcanimicrobiaceae > DATGJX01. Next base: position 2,910 of record DASSZL010000197.1, read on the forward strand.
GTGATGGACGAAGCGATCACGTTCCCGAGCGTCGATCCCAACCGTTTAGGCGAGAGCGGCGGCAGCTACGGCGGGTACGCGTCGCTCTGGGTGATCTCGCACACCGACCGGTACAAAGCCGGCATCGCCGAGCGCGCCGTGAGCAATCTGAGCACCGAACAGCTCGTTGCGGATTTCGCCGGCGCCAACGGCTTCGGCAAGTACGACACGCGGTACGGATTCGGTCCGTATTGGGATCCGTCGAGCCTGAATTACAAAGAATCGCCGCTGACGTACGTGCAGAACGTGCATACGCCGCTTCTGATTCTGCACTCGGACGAAGATACGCGCACGCCGATCGATCAAACGCTGCAGGAGTTCACTTCGCTCAAAATTCTGGGCCGCACCGTTGAATTCGTCGACGTCCCCGGCGAAAACCACGATCTCAACCGCACCGGCTCCCCGCTGCACCGCGTCGAACGCCTGCACATCCTCAACGACTGGCTGCGCCGTTATCTAACGCCGCAGCGCGCAGCGCCGTAGTCATGCACCGCTGACGCGCCGTCTCATCGCTCCTTCCGCGAGTCGGAGGGCAGCGTCCGCAATCACTGCGAGTGCTGCCGCGGGAATGCTGCCCGCGAGCGTTTGCGCGAGATACTGGCGCTGTAAGCCCAAGAAGATCTCGCTGCCCAAGCCGCCCGCGCCGACGTATCCGCCGAGCGTTGCGATCGCAATGAGGGCGACGGTTGCAAGGCGGATTCCGCCGATGAGTACCGGCGCGGCAAGCGGCAAGCGCACGCGCCAGAACTCTTGCACGTTCGACATGCCCAGGCCGCGCGCGGCATCGAGTTGCGCATCCGGAACGCCGCGCAGCGCGGTCACGATGCCGCGGACCAAGATGAACTGCGCGTACGCCGCTAAAATCAGTACGACCGGCCAGAATCCAAGACCCAGGTAGCGTACGGCAACGGCCAGCAGCGCGAGCGATGGAATCGTGTAGATGATTCCCGCGCCGGCGAACACCGGCGTGTCGGCCCGCGGAACGCGTGTGACGAGCCACGCCAGAAGCGAGGCGACCGCAAGGCCCAGCACGAGCCCGGAAAACACCAGTGCGAGATGCTGGAGCGTCAGCGAACCGATCTCGCCGAGATGCTCGGTGATGTAGGTCATGCGCCCAGCGCGCCCCGCAGCGCGTCATAGCGGCGCAGATCCGGATCGATCGCGAAAATCTGTTTGACGTACGGCGTGGGTGTGCGCAAAATCTCTTCCGGCGATCCATATTGTTCGATGCGCCCCTCGCGCATGACGATGATGCGATCGGCGAGGCGCAATGCTTCATCGACGTCGTGCGTCACGAACAGAATCGTGGTGTTCAGCGCGCTCGCGATGCGCCGGATCTCGTCTTGCAGCGCGCGGCGCACGATCGCGTCGACGGCGCCGAACGGCTCGTCCATCAGCAGCACCGGCGGCTGCGCGGCAATCGCGCGCGCCACGCCGACGCGCTGCTGTTCGCCGCCTGAAAGTTCGCGCGGACGGCGATCGCGATAGCGCGAGGGCTCCAGTCCAACCAGCGTGAGCAGCTCGTCCACGCGCGCGTCGATGCGCGCGCGATCCCAGCGCAGCAGCGAGGGCACCACGGCGACGTTTTGCGCGACCGTCATATGCGCGAAGAGCCCGACCGCTTGTATGACGTACCCAATCGTGCGCCGCAAAGCGACGGCGTCTTGCATGGCGACGTCGTCGTCTCCTACGCGCACGCGTCCCGATTGCGGAACTGCCAGGCGATTCACCGTGCGCAGCAGCGTGCTTTTGCCGCAGCCCGACGGACCGAGCAAGACGGTAAAGCTGCCGGCCGGAACGTCGGCGCTCACGCCGTCGACGGCGTTGCGATCGGCGTGCGGATACCGCACGACGACCGACTCGAAACGAACGGCTTTCAAACGGCGCCCGCGCCGTAGACGAATGTGTGGGCGATCGCGGCCGCGTCCTCTTTGCGAACCGTGTAGAGGTAATTCATGGCCGTCAGGTCGTGCGTGGTGATCCTAGGCGCGAGCGCATTGAGTACGCCGGCAGTTTTGGGATGCGCCTGCAGTACGGCGTCTCGCACGACGGGTGCGATGTTATACGCGGGCCAGAAGCGGCGATCGTCGTCCAGCAGCAGCAGATCGTCCGCGGCGATTTGCGCGTCGGTCGTGAAAGCCGTTGCGACGTCCGCACTGCCGCGCTTGAGCGCGTCGTACTGCAGTCCGATATCGTACGTCTTGACGTCCTTGAATTTGAAACCGCCGTAAAACTTTTGCAGCCCGGGCAGCGCGTCGGCACGTGCCACGAACTCCGGAACGGCGGCCAGGCGCAGTTGCGGCGCCGCTTTCGCGCAGTCGGACAGCGTGCGGATGCCGTACTTCTGTGCGGCGGCATGCGTGGTGCACAAGCCCTGCGAGTCGTTCGCCGGCGATGGCGAAAGCCAAGTCATCCCATAGCGCTGTTGATACTGCATGCGTACGCGCTCGTACAGGAGTTTCGCGTCGCGAATCGGCTGCAGATGCAGCACGTCGATGAGCCCGGTTCCGGTATATTCCGGATACAAGTCGATGTCGCCGCGCTCCATCGCCGCCATCGCGATTTGCGTGCTGCCCAAATTCATGTGCCGCTCGACGGTGAAGCCCGCGCGCTCGAGCGCCGCGGCATAAATTTCACCCACGATGATGTTCTCGCCAAAGTTTTTGGAAGCCACGCGAATCGCGCCGGTTGCGCCGCCGCCTTTACCGCCGCAGTCGGGAAGTACCAGCGCGGCCCCCATGAGCGCAAGTAAACGGCTGCGTGTCAGCATCAAGCCACCTCTCCCAAACGGCGCTGCGCAAACGCCAGTGCGAATTCGGCGCATAAAGCGATGCACGCGATGGTAATAACGCCGGCCCAGAGGCGCTCGGGCTGATTCGCCTGCAGACCGGTAGTGATGAGTTCTCCAAGGCCTCCCGCGCCGATGAACGCCGCGAGGACGGCGCTGGCGACAACCTCGGTGGCGGCCGTGCGAACGCCCGCGAAGATCACCGGGAACGCGAGCGGCCACTCCACGCGCCGCAGGATTTGCGCGGGCGTCATGCCCATGCCTCGCGCGGCGTCGATTGCCGCCGCCGGCACGCCGCGAAAGGCGAGGTCCGTGGTGATCGCGATTGGCGCCGTCGCTAGAACCGCCAGCGCCGCCAAAGCGGGGATGAACCCCAGGCCTAGGATCGGGAGCATGAACGTGAGCAGCGCGATACTCGGTACGGCGCGGCCGATGTTCGTCAGCAGCAGAATCGGCGTTCGCGCGAACGCCGCGTGCGAGGCGGCGACGCCCAAAGCGATCCCGGCGATCGCGCCGATTGCCAGCGCGGACGCGGCAAGTGCCAGGTAGGTTTCGGCGTCCGTGCCCAGGTCTGCCCAGTTCACGCAGCGAGAGTTTCCGCGCCGGGCGTCGAATCCCGGTATGCAGCTCATGCTCTCACGCTCTCAAGCACCGGTTCCCGCGCCGCAAGCGTTCCCTGCGCATCTCGACGACCCGTCGCTCTACATCAGCCGCGAGCTCTCGTGGCTGGAGTTCAACGACCGCGTGCTCGAAGAGGCGCTGGACGACCGCACGCCGCTGCTCGAGCGCTTCAAGTTTATCGCCATCTACGGCACCAATCTCGACGAGTATTTCATGATTCGCGTCGCCGCGATCAAACAGCAGATTGAAGCGCAGATCATCCGGCGCTCCGAGGATGGGCGAACGCCCTCCGAGCACTTGGCGGCGATCTCCGAACGCCTGCGCGTCTCGACCGCGCGGCAAATGCGCTTGCTCAACGAAGAATTATTTCCCGCCCTGGAGGCGCACGGCATCAAGCTGTGGCGCGTCGCCGATCTCGGGGAAGAGCAGCGCGCGCATTTGGAGCGGGCATTCGACGATCGCGTATTTCCGGTGCTCACGCCGCTGGCGGTCGATTCCGGTCATCCGTTCCCGTATATTTCGAATCTTTCGCTCTCGCTCGCGGTCGAATTGGAAGAGGTCACCCCCGACGGCGTCGAGCTGCACTTTGCGCGCGTGAAAATCCCGCAGACGCTGCCTCGCTTCGTGCCGGTCGAACCCGCGCCCGAAGGGGCGCGCTGGTTCGTGCTGCTCGAGGACCTGATCGCCAACCATTTGAGCGCGCTGTTCCCCGGCATGGAAGTGCGCGATTCGTATCTCTTCCGCGTGACGCGCGACGCCGACCTCGACCTTCAGGAAGACGAAGCCGACGATCTGCTGCGTGCGATCGAATCGGAACTGCAGCGCCGCCGCTTCGGCGAGCCGGTGCGGCTGCAGATCGAACGGGGCATGCCCGAATACATTCGCGATTTCTTGCTCAAGGCGCTCGAGCTCAGCGACGTCGACTGTTACGAAACAGAAGGCATGCTGGGCTTGGAAGCGCTGTGGGCGATTGTCAATCTCGAATATCCGCAGTTGCACGATCCGCCGTACACGCCGGCGATCCCCAAGCGTTTGATCGGCGTCACCGACATGTTCGCCACCATTCGCGAAGGCGACGTGCTGCTGCATCATCCGTACGAGTCGTTCGACCCCGTCGTGCAGTTCTTACGCCAAGCGGCCGAAGACGAACACGTCTTGGCGATCAAGGCAACGCTCTATCGAACGTCCGGCAAGAATTCGCCAATCGTACGCGCGCTGCTGGATGCGGCGGAAAACGAAAAGCAAGTTGCCGTGCTCATCGAACTCAAAGCGCGTTTCGACGAAGAAAACAACATCGAGTGGGCGCGGCGCTTGGAACGCGCGGGGGTGCACGTCGTCTACGGATTCGCCGGGCTCAAGACGCACGCCAAAGCCATCCTCGTCGTGCGGCAAGAAGAAGACGGCATCCGCCGCTACATTCATTTCGGTACCGGCAATTACAATGAAAAGTCGGCGCGCCTGTACACCGATATGAGTTTGTTCACGTGCCGTCCGGAGCTCGGCGCGGACGTCTCGCAGCTCTTCAACGCGCTCACCGGCTTCTCGAAAATCACCGACTACGAAGACTTGCTCGTCGCGCCGGTCAACTTGCGGCGCGAACTGACGGCGCTCGTCGAGCGTGAAACCGAGCACGCGCGGGCCGGCCGCCCGAGCGGCATCCGCGCCAAACTCAACGCGATTACCGACGGGGAACTGGCGCGCGCGCTGTACCGCGCCTCGCAGGCCGGGGTCCCCATCGACCTGCAGATACGCGGCATGTGCGTCTTGCGTCCCGGCGTGCCGGGCGTGAGCGAGCGCATCCGCGTGCGCAGCATCGTCGGCCGGTTTTTGGAGCATTCACGCATCTACGTCTTTGAGAACGGCGGCGACCGCGAGGTCTACATCGGTTCGGCGGACTGGATGGGCCGCAACCTGGACCGCCGCGTCGAGATTGTGGTGCCGGTGCTCGACCCGCTGCTGGCGGAAACCATCTATGGGCAAATCCTCGCGGTGCTCTTCGCGGACAACGTCAAGGCGCGCGAGCTGCAGAGCGACGGCACGTACCGGCGCCTGCGCCCCATGGCCGAAATGCCCATCAACGCGCAGCAAGTTTTCCTCACGCAGTCCCAGGCTCCCTAAGCCTGCCGATAGAAGTCGACACCCCTCAGTCTCTAATCGAATTTTAATCTTCGTGTGGTAGGCTGGACGAAATGCTGCGGCCCTTACGCCGCGGCGTGCTATCGTTTTAGGAGGACGCGTGAATCGATTTTTCCGCGCTCTGCCGGTAGTCGCGTTGGTGCTGGGACTCGTCGGACCTTTGAGTATGGGGACGAGCTACGCGCAAACGTCGACTCCTGCGGCTGCACCTACGACCACCGGAACCGTGCAAGGCACCATCAAGGACAACACTGGTGCCCCGGTTGCCGACGCGAAAGTTACGCTTAGCGGTGTTCAAACGAAGACGACGACGAGTGATGCCGGCGGCGCATTCTCGTTCACGAACCTCGCCTCAGGGGTTTACACCCTGACCGCCTCCAAGGCGGGTTATCAAGCCGCAAGTGAGCCTGATCTGGCGGTCTTTTCCGGCCAGACCCAGACGCTTGCCGTTGTGATGCCGCACCTGACGTTCAGTTCGCTGCGCACGATTGCCAGTGTGCGCGCGGTAGGACGGGGGACGTTCAATACGACGCCCGCGTCGATCAGCGTCGTCTCGTCCCAAACGTTCATCGACCAATCGCAGCCGCAGGTCATGAAAATTTTGAACGAAACGCCGGGCATCGTTGCGAGTCTGCCCTCGGGCAGCGCCAACGGCGCAACGCCGGGCGCGATCACTGTGCCGAATATTCGCGGCGCGCTTTCGTTCGAAACGGCATCGCTTATCGACGGCCATCCCGTTTCCGTGGGAACATACGGCGACTATGTGACGACCTTCCTTAATCCGTTCATGCTGCAAAACATCGAAGTGGTCAAGGGGCCCGGCGCCGATGCGCCGGAGGTTAATTATGCGATCGGCGGCACGGTTAATTTCCGCACGAAGGACCCCACGTATCAATCGAGCGGGTTGTGGCAGGCGGGAGTGGACAACTGGGGCAGCTCGATCATCAACTTCGGCATTTCAGACACGACGGGCCGACTGGGGTACGTCTTCGCGTTTGGAAGCAACGATCTGCTGACGAACGTCGCGAACACCAATGTTTGGGTCTCGCCGCAGACGCCCCAGCAAGGCATTCTCAACTTTAATGGTTCCGGCGGCATGGGTATCGGCTATAACGATCAATATCCCACGCCAATCGTGCCCGGTACCGTTTCCGCAGTCGAAAATTCGTATAACTTGGTTGCGTGCTGCCAGCACATCGGCCAAGATCTCTATCAGAATCGCAGCGAGCTGGCGAAGCTGCGATATCATCTCTCTGCCGCGACAACGGCCACCTTCACGTACTTTGGCAGCCAGACGCATGCCAATCAGACGGCGAACACGGGAGATATCACGCCGTCCTTTTTCCAAATGAGCGCGTCCCAATCGAAAAACTACACCGGTTCGTTGGCAAATGGCAGCGGGCTCGATATCGGATACGTCCGCACTCCCGAAAACGAAACGAACAACGAGCCGATCCTCGAAGGGGACCTGAGCAGTTCGATCGGCAATGATACGGTTCTCGCTCGTTACTATGCGGCCGGCATCCACCGCCTAAATCATCAGGGCTCGGACAATCCGTTCGTGCCGACTGTTGAAACGATGCAACTTTACGGCTATGACACGGCAACGAAAACGACCTACAACGGTCTGAGCGTGCCGGTCACATTCTATGATTACTACAACCAGGCGGAAAACGACGCGCTAAAGGGCTATTCGTTCGAGTATCATCACCCCTTCGGCGACGGGAACGCGCTTTCGTTCTCGTACGATACGACGCACTCGACGACGACGAGCTATTCGGTCTTCGCCACCGGCGGACCGTCGGCCGGCAAGCCTTTCAAGACCTCTACCCTCGGAATCGGGCAGTCCGTTACGCTTCCGACCGGTTCGGCGCAAGACTTCGGTACGGCGCTGCTTCGCGGTACGTTCCGTCTCAATCCGAAGCTCGGCCTGACATGGAGCAATTACTTCAATACGTACAAGAGCACGTATCCGTTGCGCTGCAATGGCAAGTGCAGCTTCGACGGCACGAACTATGTGTTTGCCACTACGACCCGTACGCATTACGATCCGCGCCTTGCGCTTGAGTATCGCCCGAGCCAAGCGCTCGCGGTGCGCCTTGCCGTCGGGTCGGCCATCGCGCCGCCGTACCTGGCGCTGCTCTCCGGTTTGGATCAGCCAATCTCGTACGACTCGAAGACGAACATCGCCACGCAGAAGGTCAGCGGCGGCACGTTGAACCCCGAAACGGCGATCGGATTCGATCTCGGCGGAAGCTATCGGCTCAATGCCGACACGTTTGTGTCACTCGACGTGTACACTGAGAATCTGCAGAACCACTTCCTGACTGCCTGGTTCGCCGGCGGTACGTGTCCGGCAACCGATCCGGTGAGCGGCGCACCGACGAACTGCAAAGCGAACACCCCGCTCTATCTGCAGAAGAACGTGAACCTCGCTGACGCGCGGTTCCAAGGCTTGGAGCTCGATGTACAGCATTCTCCGCAGGCCGGATTTGGGTATAAAATTTCCGGCGCGCTGTTGCGCGGCTATCCATACAATCTGCCGCAGTATTTCTACTGCAGCATCCCGGGACCGGGCTGCAAGCCGGATGTCAATCTAGGCATCGTCTCGGGCAAGAACTTCTACGGCAACGGAATCGGCGCGGGTGCGAACGGCCTGAGCAATACCAGCGTTCCGTATTCGCAAGGCTTTGCCGAAGTAAACTACCGTACGCACAATGGCTGGTACGCCAACGCCAATCTCACGTATTACGGCCCGAACAACTCAATGTTCGTTCCCGCATTCACGACCCTGGGTGCGACGCTGCGCGCACCGCTGGTAAACGGACTCAGCTTCCAGATCAGCGGCGATAATCTAACCGATAAGTACGCGAACATCTGGCCCTCGTACGGCACCGGAATTCCGGTCCAGCTTGCGAACGGCACGTTTGCGGCGACGCAAGCAAACACGCTCTATCCGCGGACGATTCGTTTCACGTTGACCAAGACGTTCGGCCAAGGTGCGCCCACTCCGTAAGTCCGCGTGGCTCCAAATAAAGAAGGCGGCGAGCGATCGCCGCCTTCTTTATCGATCCGGCACATCGCTAAGGTATCTTACTCAATTCCAAAATGATTTTCCATTCGTGCGGCATCACCGGTTGAACGGATAGGCGCTGGCCTTTCTTTAGCAGATCCATGCCGACTAAACGGGTGTCGGCGCGCATTCGCGCGAGCGTTACCGGGTGTTCGAGCGGCTCGACGTACTCGACGTCGACCATCTGCCACATCGGTTTGGTTTGCGTGCTGCGCGGGTCGTAATACTCGCCGCCCTTTTCCCAGGCGGTGAAATCGGGATGGGCCTCTTTGACGACCCGCACGATCCCCACCGCCGCGGGCTCCGCAATGCTCGAGTGGTAGAACAGCCCGAGGTCTCCGACGCGCATCTCCATCATGTTGTTGCGCGCTTGAAAATTGCGCACGCCGCTCCAGGGCGTGGTGCGATCTTTGCGCAGTTGCTCGAAACTGTACGCGTGCGGTTCGCTCTTGAACAGCCAGTAGCGCATCGGCCCCTACCAGAACTCGCCGTTTTCGATGAGAATATAGAGAATCGGGCCGAGTCCCCAGATGAGGCTGACGATGAACCAGATCACCTTGCGCGTGCTGGTCAAATCGGTCCGGACCGCGAGGTTGATCCACATCAGAATCATCGCGATCGGGTGCAGGATGAGCGAAAGCAGAATCTCGATGAGCAGCTTCATAGGTGTCTGCTACTACCTCCGGCGCAGGAGTCCGGTTTCATGCGGTCTATGGAATACTGCAGATGCATTTGCTGTTCGCCGCGCTCCTGCTGCGCCATTGGCTGCTTGCTACCGATCTGCACGTGGAACCCGGCCGCGGCCGGGCGCTGCCGGCGGCGTATGCCAGGGATACGAATTGGGCGCTGCTGGATTCAACGGTCGCGCAAATGCGCAAGGCCGACCCGGCGCCGCAGGTGGTGGTCCTCTCCGGCGATTTTCTGGCCCACCACTTTGCGCGCAGCGTCCCGCTGGCGGAGCGCACGATGGCCCGCATCGCGAGGACGTTCGACGCCGCGTTTCCGCACGCGCAGTTCGTCATCGTCCCGGGAAACAACGACGATCCGTGCGGCGACTACCGCGCCACGCCGGGCAGCGCGTACTTCCGGTATTTCGCGCACCTCTGGGCGCCGCTGGTCGACCGCAACGGGGCCGCGCCGGATTTCGAAAGAAGCTTCGGAGAGTACGGCTGGTATACGGCGCGGCTGCCGGGCGGTCTTCGGGCCATCGCGCTGGACTCCGTGTACTGGTCGGTGGTGTATCGCCGCTGCGCGAACTATCATCCGGACGCGCCGCAGCGTGAGCTGCGATGGTTCGCACAATCGCTTGAAGGCTTGCCGCGTGGCACGCGCGCGCTCGTCGTGATGCATATTCCGCCGGGCGTCGATCCGCACAGCACCCTCATTACGCACCGCTTGCTCATCGTGCCGTTCTTGAGTGAGGACGTCTCGCGCGAAATCACCCGCATTTTTTCCGAACACGCGCAAGCGATAGGCTTCGTTATTGCGGGTCACACGCACCGGGACGATTTCCGGCTCTTCGGCGGCGTGCCGATGCTGCTTGCGCCTTCGGTCTCACCGGTGTACGAGAACAACCCCGCGTTCTTGCGGCTGGACCTCGCAAGCGGCGGAGTGCTGCAAGATTACCGGCCGTTCTTCTATGACGAGTGGAGCGGCCGGTGGCGCGCCGGGCAAAGCTTCGACCAGACGTTCGGCGTGAAGGCGTTCTCGGCGGCCGATCTCGCAACGATTCATGCACGGCTTGCCGCCGATCCCGAGCTGCGCGCTCGCTGGGCGCGCATGTTCATGTCGCAGTCGGGCGACCGCGACATCAACTCCGGAACATGGCGGACGTACTGGTGCGCGCAGAACGAGCTGGCCGCCGGTTTTGTGGGCTGCGCCGGATTAGGCAGGCGTGTGGAGCTCTTGCCGGTTGCCGCCGGGGCGGCCGCGGCGCTGGTCCTCGCCGGGCTCGCCCTGCTGGCGGTGCGACTGGGGCGAGCGCGCACGCGAAGTTAGTATGGTATTCTGGAAGGCGCCCATGGAAACGACAAAGCAGCGGCGCGTGATCCGCGCCGGCAACCACGGCTGGGAAGACGTGCCGGTCGAAGGCTACCGCCCCGGCGCCGCGGCCGGCGTGCAGCGTCACACGATCATCGGCGGCCGCAAGGCCGAAGCCGCCGAGCCCGGTCCCACGAAAGAATTGCGCTACTTCGAGTTGCAGCCCGGCGCCGTTTCGCGTTTGGAAAAGCACGAGCACGAGCACTTCGTTATCGTCAAACGCGGTCTGGGTTATGCGATTGTGAACGATACGCTCACCGAAATCGGGCCGAACGACGTCATCTACGTCGGTCCGCTCGAACTGCACCAGTTCGTGAATCGCGCCGGCGAGCCGTTCGGTTTCTACTGCTTCGTCGACGCGGTGCGCGACTTCTCGCAAGAGCCCACGCCCGAAGAACTCGATCGGCTCATGGCCTCACCCGCCGGAAAAGTCGCCAAACCGTTCGCCGTTCCCCCGCCGCAGAAACGTGCGTAGCCTTCTGCTCGCGGCCTTAGTGCCGTTGTTCGTCACGCCAAACGCACAGACGCAGACGATCCCCGCACAGTTCGTCAACGGGCGCGTACTGGTGACCGTAGCGGTGAACGGCAAGCAGATGCTTCTGCATCTGGATTCGGGAACGAGCGGCATCGTGCTGGACACCGGCGCAGCGCGCGATGCCGGTCTGACCGTAGCACAAGGCGAGACCACGGCCGACATTGACGTCGGTACGTTTCACGCCTCGCGCGCCGCGATCGCCGTTGCGCCGTACGGGGCGAAGATTACCGGACCGCACGTGTCCGGTTTGCTCGGCGGGCCGTTCTTCGAGTCCAACGTCGTAACGATCGACTATCCGCACGAGCGCGTCATCGTCACGCCGCGATCGGCTTTTGATCCAAGTACCATGCATTCGAAGGCGACCGCGCTGCTGGAACTGTATCACGGCATGGCGACCGTTCCCGTTTGGATCGACGGCGTGCGCGCGCGAATGGCGCTCGACACCGGAGGCGCCCAAACGATGGCGTTCCGTCCATTCGCGGACCGCATCGGTTTGAACTGGCCGGTGAGAACGAGCAGATTGTGCACTTTCGGCGAGAAATGCTTTTTGGTCGACGACTACCTGACCGGGCCTCTTGTGGTCGGCACCACGGAGTTCCGCAAAGCGTTAATCGACGTGCCGGCGCAGCCGCTTCTTTCGACGAAATACTACGATGGAATCTTAGGCCGCGACGTGCTGGAGCAGTTCGCGGTGACGTTCGACTACGCCGATAACGCGGTCTACTTCAGCCTTTAGGGTGTAACCATCGGCCGGCTGCGGTCGGCCGACCATTCGCTCCAGGAACCCGGATACAAGCGCGTTCCGGGCATGCCGGCTATCTCCATCCCCAAAAGATTTACCGCTGCGGAAACGCCGGAGCCGCATTGATGCACGATGCGCTGGGGCGGGATGCCGATCGCCTCGAACTCGGCTCGAAGTTCGTCCGGGCGTTTGAACTGCCCGAACGGTCCGGTGTAATTCGAGCGGAACGGCCGGTTAATCGCTCCGGGAATATGCCCGCCGACGGGGTCGACGGTCTCGTTCTTGCCGTTGAAACGATCCGCGCCGCGCGCATCGATGAGCGAAAAAGTTTTGCCCTCAAGCGACTGCAGCACGTCATTTGCATCGACCACGAGATCCGTACGCGGCCGCGGCGTAATCGTTCCGTTACCGGGGCGCTCGGGCGGTTGCGCGGTGATGGGTTTGCCCATGCCGGTCCACGCGGCGAAACCGCCGTCCAGTACGGCGACGGCGTCATGCCCGATGTACCGGCACACGTACCAAAACCGCGCGGCCCACATGTCCGCGCCGGCGTCGTACGCTATGAGTTGCGTATCTGCGTTCACGCCCAGTTCGCGCAGAAATCCCGCGAAGCGCTGCGGATCCGGAAGCGGATGGCGGCCGTTGGTGCCGGTCTTCGGGCCGGCGGCATCGTCTTCGGCCGAAACGAAAAATGCGCCGGGGATATGCGCCGCGTCGTACATGCGCCGGCCCGCATCGAAGTCTTGCAGCAGGTGGCGGCAGTCGACGATGACCCACGCGGCATCGTTCAGATGCGCGTAGACCTGGTC
>DASSZL010000198.1:0-6739 GCA_035713505.1 Vulcanimicrobiaceae bacterium
ATTCTGAAGCGACGCGCGAATCTGCGAGCGGCGCATCAGGATGAGATGGCGGTGATCCCAAGTGTGGTTACCGACCGCGTCGCCATCGCGAACCTCGCGCTGGACGATCGTCGGAAACGCGCGGACGGCACGCCCCACGAGAAAGAACGTCGCGTGCACGTGCTCTTCTTCCAGCACGTCCAGAATGCGGCCGGTATACGGCGGGTTCGGGCCGTCGTCGTACGTGAGCGCGACGACTCGCTCGTTCGTGGGCCCCTGGGTAATGGTGCGCCCGAAAAGCTGATTGGTCGGCTGTTCGAAGAGCTCGTACGCGATAAATCCGATGAGCGCCAGCGCCGCCGTGAGCGCCAGCATCGGCAACGCGACTCGCCGCAGCGCCGCCATGCGTTACTTGGAAGCGCGCACGAGGGCCTGAGCCTGGCGCACTTTGTCGCGGAACGAGGGCGGCCCAAATGCGCGAAACGCGTTCACGATCTTTTCGTAGCGCGGATCGGCCAGCGAGGTGCTCTGCAGTTTGGTCAGGTCGGGCGTCGGACTGTTTGGGCTGAGTTGGATATGATACTGGCGCCCCGCTTCGAGCGCCCAGTAATGCGGATCCGTGAAGGTAATCGTGCGCGACCCCTGTTCCCGGTCTGCGACCTGATGGATGTGCAGCGTGTAGCGCACATTGGTATTGCCGGCGTCGGGTTTGTTCATGAGTTGCCAGATGCCGTCTTGCACGACCTCTTCGAAGAAAAACGTCACGGCGTAGGTCTTATCGGGCGGAAGCGTTATCGTGACCACTTTGCCGGAATAGCCTTGAATCTTGTACTGCGCGGTGGAGATGCCGTTGTCGTTGTGCATCGTGTACTGCTCGAGGTAGATTGGCGGCTTGTCGTATTTCATCGTCAGACTCAGGTCAAGGACGCTCGCGCTTTGGCCGACCCGAGTGAGTTCCTTCTTGTGCTGAAAGTCGGGCCAAGGGATGAAAATCGTACCGAGCACGATGAAAATCACCGAGAAAATAAAGATCGCCGTGCCGAACAAGTTATCGCGACGCATCGAGAACCCGATTCACCACGGCGTCCGCCAGCGCATTCTCTTTGCGCCGCACGTGCCGCACGTCCACGTGCTCGAACTTGCGAAGCAAGGAAAGCACTCGCCGGTGCAGCGGCTGCAAGTCCGGATGCTTCACCCGGTATTCGCCCGAGATTTGCTTGACGACCAGTTCGCTGTCCATGCGCACCGCAAGACGCCGCACGCCGTGTTCCAGCGCGGCCTGCAGGCCGATTTCAAGCGCCGTCCATTCGGCCACATTGTTCGTCGCGGTGCCCAAATAGTGGCCGACTTCGTGCAGTATTTCGCCGTCCGGCCCGACCAGGACCGCGCCGGAGGCCGCCGGCCCGGGATTCCCGCGCGAGCCGCCGTCCGTGAAGAGCGTTGCTTCCGGCGCGACGGCCGCAAAAAGAGATTCCATCGGCGCCCTTGGTTCGGACTGCGGCCCCCTAACCCCGGCTTTGCCGCTTGGCTCGAAGACCGTAAGCCCGCGGGCAAGGCCTAACATTCACTTGCACCTTGCTTAATTGTAGATTATCAACTAAGGTTCAATTATGGCTCGCCGGGAAACACGGATATGGGAAGGCGATCCCCGCTCGGGACTCTCACGCAAAGACCGCGCCGGCGGCTCTTATGAGGTGTACGTTCCGGATCCGCTCGCCGGGCGACGCTTTCTGTTCGACGCCGACGCTGCCGCCGACGTATCAGACGCTGAGCGCGCGATCGTGCAACTCGATGCGCGGTCCTCGGCGCCGGCCGATACGGAGGCTCTCGCGCGCCTGCTGCTGCGCGCAGAATCGGTTGCTTCCTCAAAGATCGAGGGCCTCGAGGTGGGCGCGCGCCGATTACTGCGCGCTGATGCCGCGCGAGCGAGCGGCGAGAACGAAAACGATGTGACGGCCGCCGAGGTGCTCGGCAACATCGACGCCATGACGTATGCGTTGCAGAGCGTCAAAGCCGGAACGAAAATCACGCTGCCGCTGCTGCTGAAAGTGCATCGGCATTTACTCGAAGGCACCGATCTCAAACCGCATGCGGGGAAGATCCGCACCAGACAAAATTGGATCGGCGGCAGCTCGCACAACCCGTGCAGCGCCGTGTTCGTGCCGCCGCCGCCGGAAATGGTTGAAACGCTTTTTCTCGACCTGTGCGCATTCTGCAATGACGATTCGCTGCCGCCGGTCGTGCAAGCGGCCCTCGCCCACGCGCAGTTCGAGAATATCCATCCGTTCGCGGACGGCAATGGACGCGTCGGGCGCGCGCTCATTCACATGGTTTTTCGCAGACGCGCGCTCACGCAGCGCGTCTCGCCGCCGGTCTCCCTTGTGCTCGCCACGCGCTCAAAGGACTACCTGGAAGGCCTTCGGGCAACGGCGTACATTGGCGATCCCGGCGGCCGGGATGCCGTTGCGGGGATGAACCGCTGGGTAGGCACGTTCGCGGCCGCATGCACGCGAGCCGTGACGGACGCCTTGCGCTTCGAGACGCGCATCACGCAGGTTCAAGACCAATGGCGCGACCGGCTAGGACCGGTGCGATCCGACGCCGCAGCAGTGCGGCTCATTGACGCGCTGCCCGGCGCGCCGGTTATCACGCTCGCGGCGGCGCAAAAGATAATCGACCGCAGCCTACGCGCGACGATCGACGGCATGCAGCGCTTGGTCGACGCGGGAATCGTCAAGCCGATCGATCTCGGGAGACGGCGCAAGCAGATCTACGAGGCACGCGAGATCATCGACGTGTTCACGGCACTTGAGCGTCAACTCGCCTCTCCCGCCGGGGATACGAAGATCGAGCCGCCGACGCGGCGGGTGCCATCACGCCGATGAAATTCATCGTCACCCGTCTGGAACAAAAAGAACCTCGACGACAATCGAGGTTCTTCCATAGTGGCATAGTGGTCGGGCTGACAGGATTCGAACCTGCGACCTCTTGACCCCCAGTCAAGCGCGCTAACCAAGCTGCGCCACAGCCCGATGTGTGACGGCCGCTATGGATTGGCGACCATCACCAGCCATTCCCCTTCGAGGTCGCGTGTGCGGCCCGCCTCGCGCCAGCCGGTCTTGCGGTACAGGTGGACGGCGCTCTCGTTCCACGGCCGGACCTCCAAGCGCACCTCGGGCACCGCCAGCTCGCGCATCGCCTCGAGCCCCGCCTGCACGAGCGCGGTCGCCACGCCCTTGCCTTGGTGCCGGCGCGAGACGGCGATGTTCAACAGCTGCGCGTCGCCCTTTGAACGAAAGCGCCCGCCGCTGCGCACGAACAGCACCTTGTTCGCGAGAATCCGCGGCACCGCCGAAAATCGTAACCCGAATCCGCCGCGCAGGGCGTCGATCGCCCAGCGCACGACCGCACCGCTGCTGATCGCTTCGCGCTGCACGCGTTTCAAACTCGGAATGAAGATGGCGTAGCCGGCAAGTTCCCCGTCGACGTACGCGCCGAGAAAGCCGCGCGGTTCGATCGTTCGAATGAACGACCACACGTCCACAAACGATCGCGGACGGGCACCTTCGCGATATCGCGATGCGTGCTCGTCCGCAAATGCTTCTGTGAAAATTTCTGCCGCGCGCGCGACTTCGTGCGGCTGCAGCGGCGCAATCGTTACCGCTTACGGCCGCCTTTTTTCGCCGCGGCTTTCTTGGGGGTGCGGTTGCCGCTCACCGCGTCCTTCAGCGAACGTCCCGCGACGAACGCGGTCACCTTGCGTGCCGGAATCTTGATCTTCTCGCCGGATGCGGGATTGCGGCCTTCACGCGCGCGGCGCTGGCGCACGACGAAACTGCCGAAGGGGGTGAGCGCGACGCGCTCGCCTTTGCGCAGCGCATCGGTGATTTCGCGCAGGATGAGTTCGACGATATGCGATGCCGCGCGTTTGGAGATCTCTGCCTCTGCGGCGACGGAATCGACAAGATCGGCTTTTGTCAAGGAACTGCTCCTCCGCAGCGCTGGGGAAAGGGGATATACGAGGTGGGCGGGCGGCTCCCTATCGGCGGGCCAAGGCAATCGCGGCGCGCAGCGCCAGCGCATACGATTCCGCACCGAATCCCGCGATGCTTCCCGCGCATGCCGCGGCGATGACACTATTTCGCCGGAACGCCTCGCGCGCCGCGATGTTGCTTAGATGCGCCTCGACGACCGGAATGCGAATTGCCGCAATCGCGTCCGCGATCGCGTACGAGTAATGCGTGTACGCTCCCGGATTAATGACGACGGCTTCGTACTGCGAGCGTGCGGCGTGCAGTTCGTCGATGATCTCGCCTTCGCCGTTGTGCTGGACGCAGCGCACGTCCACGCCGAGTTCGCGCGCGAGTGTGCCGATGGACTCATCGATTTGCGCAAGCGTCTGCTTCCCGTACATCTCCGGTTCACGCTCGCCGAGCAAATTCAAATTCGGTCCGTGAATGACCAGCACTCGCATGCGCGACCTTTCGGGAAGAAAAATGCAGCGCCCTGGGTAACTTGCGCCGTATGCCGGATCTCATCATCAGCGCGTCCGCGCCGCAAGCGGGCTTTTCGATTGTCGCCGCGATTACCACGGATTTGGTGCGTGAAGCGCAGCGCCGGCATGCCTTAAGTCCCACGGCCACGGCCGCCGTGGGCCGCCTGACGACCGGCGGCGCGCTGCTGGCCGCGAGTCTGAAAGGCAAGGAGCGCCTCTCGCTGCAGGTCGCGGGCGACGGGCCGCTGGGAAGCGTCGTGGCCGACGCATGGCTCATCGACGAGGAGCGCGTGGGCGCGCGCGGCTATGCGAAGAATCCGCAAGCCGATCTGCCGCTCAACGAACGCGGCAAATTCGACGTCGCGGGCGCCGTGGGTTCCGGTTCGATGCAGGTGACCAAGTCGTTTGAAGTCGGGCAGCCGTACGTCGGCGTCGTGCCCCTCTACAGCGGCGAAATCGCCGAAGACATCGCCGCGTACCTGGTGAACTCGGAACAAATTCCGAGCGTGGTCGCGCTGGGCGTGCTTGCCGATCCGAGCGGCATCAAAGCCGCGGGCGGCCTCATCGCGCAGCTGCTGCCCGGCGCGGATGAACGCGCTGCCGCCGCGCTCGAAGAGCGGGCGCTGAGCATGCCGCCGATTACCAAACTCATTTCGGAAGGCGCCGACGCGCACGCGCTGCTGCATGCGCTCGCGGGCGGCGCGGAACTGCGTTCGCACCGCACGATCGACGTGCAGTTCTCGTGCCGCTGCACGCGCGAAAAAGTCGAGTCCGCCCTGCTGGGCCTGGGCATCGACGAGTTGCACAAAATGGCGCGTGAGCGAACCGAGACCGAAGCGACCTGCGAGTTCTGTAAAAAGATGTACGTGTTCACCTCGGATGAGGTGAACGAACTGGCTAGTCGGCTGAAAAAAGCGTAGCGGGCGGTTCGCGGTACGGCTCGATGCGCTGCCAATAGCGCTCTTCAATCGTTCCGGCCAGGTTCTGATACCACCAGCCGCACTCGCAGCGAATCGGCGGCCCGCCTTCGACCGGCTGGTTATATTCGCGCTTGCAGCGCTTGCAGACGAACTTCTTGCCGGCGATGGGCTTGGCTGATGACGTGTAGGTGACCGCTGGATCGGCCATATCGTTTATTCCTCGTTCGGCAGTACGCGGACAAACTTCCGCGACCCAACGGATAATATTGCCGGCTGAGCGGCGCTCCACTGGGCGTTGGGATCGCTCACGAGTATACCATCCACCTTTACGCCGTTCCCCGAGATTAGTCGCTCGGCTGCGCGCTTGCTCTCCGCGAATCCGGCCGCCACGATGACCTGAGATACCCGTTTTGCCTCGCCCAGCCGCAGCTCCGGGATGTTGTCCGTGGGGATCTCGCGGCGCTGGACCGTGCTCTCGAAATAGTCGCGCGCCGCTTTGGCGGCATCGCGGCCGTGATAGCGGGCTACGATCTCTTCCGCAATCCGCTTCTTCTCCGTCATCGGATGCAGGCGGCCGTCATTCAGCCCCTCGGTGAGCTTACAGGCTTCGGCCTGCGAGTAATACGCCGCTAGGCGCGCATAGCGCGGAATCATTTCGTCCGTGATGCGCATGAGTTTGCCGAACTGCTGCTGCGCGGACTCGGTGATGCCGACGTAGTTGCCTTTGGACTTCGACATCTTCTCGACGCCGTCGAGCCCTTCGAGGAGCGGCAGCGTCATGCAGATCTGCTGGCGCTGCCCAGCGTGCCGCTGGTAGTGGCGGCCCATCAACAAGTTGAAGAGCTGATCGTTGCCGCCCAGTTCGACGTCGGCGTTGAGTGCGATACTGTCATACGCTTGCGCGACCGGGTAGAGAAATTCGTGCAGCGATATCGGCGTGCCGGCACCGTAGCGATTGCGAAAATCTTCGCGCTCGAGCATCTGCGCGACGGTAACTTGCGAGAGCAGCCGCAGCAAATCCGCCATCGTGAGCGGCGAGAGCCATTTCGAGTTGTACTCGAGCGTGATGCGCTCCATGTCCAGCACTTTACCGGCCTGCTGCGCGTACGTCTGCATGTTCGCTTCGATCTCTTCGGCCGAGAGCGGCGGCCGCAGTTCGTTGCGTCCGGTTGGGTCGCCGATGCGCGCGGTAAAGTCGCCGATGAGCAGCACGACCTTGTGCCCTGCCTCGACGAACTGCTGCAATTTGTGGAGCACCACAGCATGGCCGATGTGCAAATCCGCGCTGGTGGGATCGAGCCCCAGCTTTACGGTAAGCGGCTTACCCTCTTTAATCCGCGCCTCG
>DASSZL010000199.1:0-5280 GCA_035713505.1 Vulcanimicrobiaceae bacterium
CCGTAGGCGATGGTGACCAGGGATTGCCGGACCATCTCGACGCCCGGCTCGGTCGCGAGCAGGTCGAGCGGCACGCGGTCGCCCAAGGCCCAGTTGCGCGTGCGCAGCCAGCGCAGCGCCTTGCCGTGCTCGCCGATGTACCGGTCGGCTTGCGCGAGGATGCGCGCGAGGCGAACGGTGCGGTCGCTCTCGGCGACGTCGAGCGTGCCCGCAGTGCCGCGCTTACGCTGAAGTGTTCGCTCGGATACGCCGACCACGCGCGCAATCTCCGCGAGCTCCAGCCCCGCTTCGAGCAGATCGTCCAGGGCGCTCGCGGGCAGCCCGCCGGTCACGGCGTTGATGATTTGGTTATCGCTTCTAGGTGCGCCGGCCAGAATCTCGCGCACGAGCCCGCGGCGTTGGCGGACGCGGACTTTTTTGACAGATGACGGTGATGGCGGTGTCACTTGTCAAGTATAGCACTCGGCCGAGTCCGCCCGCTACGGGCCCGGCAAGCGCTAGGTGCCGGCTTCGCCGCCTACGCGGAAGATGTACTTCATGATGAAGCGGTTGAGCGTGTACGGCGATGCCGGCGTGCCGTAATTCAAGAACAGCTCGTCGCCGTTGCGGAATCGGCGGTGGTACGCGGCCGCGAGATTGGTTCCCGGCAGCGCGAAACCGCCGCGCCCGTTGATGGCGCGCAGCGAGATCGTGAAGTTCTCATCGGGTCCGAGCAGCGCGCCGATGGAGATGCGGCGCAGCCACTGCGAATCCGCCATGCCGCTGGCGATGCCGCGCTCGCGCGTGCCGTCATATTCCAAACCCAGCGAGAGCATGCGTCCGATGGGACGCGAGGTCGAGATCGAATAGAGATTCACGAAGTCCTGGCCGTGGTCGCCCGGGCCGAGCAAACCGTATCCGAAACGTCCGAACGACGTGGCGAAATCCACCGGCGTTGCGGTGCCGTCGCGATAGCCGATTGGAATGTTCATCAGGTTGTACGAGTCCGTGCGCCCGCAATAGTAGTTCGGATAGCCGGTGAAATACGAATAGGCGCCCAGCGGCACGTTTGCGCATGCCGCGCCCGACGCCGGAATGAGCGAGTAGCTGCGCAGCTCGCCGATCGACGGACCCAGCCCGTTGAGCGAGAGACCGTTGGTGAACGTGGCGTTCAGCGCGGGATCGAAATCCGCGACGTGCGCGGCGCCGGAACGATCCACCAAGCGATCCGCGAAAAGATTCAGCATGTAGTTTTTGACGCTGTGCGTCGAGCCGGCCACCCACGTGAAGAGCTGCGGCCCGCGCTCGTCCGACGCCTGCGTGTAGCCGTCGATGGGATTGTAAAACGGCGTGATGTCGACGAACGCCAGATTCCACTCGTAGTTGTGCTGATGCACGTCGATAAAGCCGTTGGTGTTGTGGGCCTGGTTCAGCAAGCCCGCGCTCTCGAGCGCGTTCCACGAGCCGTGTTCGTCCGCGCGATCCAGACCCCACACGAATCCCGTTTTGAGATTGCGCCCCGCGACGCCGTACTCGGCGGTCGAGTCGTCGCCGAACATGCTGTGATGCGCGAGCACGCCGTCCGCCCAGTACAAAAACGTGCGGTTCTGCAGCGCGTGTTTGTATCCGAAGGCGGTGTCGTCGAACGTGTTGCCCGTGGTTTGATCGAAGCCGCGGAAGTTGAGCAGCCCGAACGACTGATCGCCGAACGTCCCCTCGACTTTCTCGCCGCGATCGAACGGGCCGACACTGGGCGAATAAAAAACCAGATTCGGGCCGATGCTCGCCGCGTCCGCATTGATGAAGCTCGCGCCCTGCGAGAAGAAGGGGCGATACTCTTGCAGCGTGCGCTGAAATTCTTGCGGCGCGATCGTCTGCTGGTCGATTTCGACGTTCGAAAAATCGGGATTGAGCGTTCCGACGAAGTTGATCGTCGGCGTAATCGGATACGTCAGGTCCAGGCCGGTGACGCGCACGTGCTGCGTGGCGAACGCGCCGTTCGCTTGCGCGAACCGGTCGCGGTCGCGGCCGATGCTCTCCAGGCCGTACAGTTCGGCGCGGGGTTTTGGACGCGCCGCTTGCAGCATCGCCGCGCTCACCTTCACGCCGCGCCATGCCGCCCAGTAGCGCGTGTCGTAAAAGCCGGGCCACTGCTGGCCGACGGGGCCGTCCTGCATCGCGCCGTTGTATGCCCACGTGTAGTGCTCCGCGGAAGCGGCGACGTTGCGAACGAAATTGATGCGCCACGTTTGCGGCGAGCCGGGATGGATGCGCATCACGTGCAGCGGAATGACGAGCACGGCGCTCCACGTCGAACCGTCGATCGACGCGGCGGCGCTCCACGTGGGGCGGTAGCGGTTGGTTTCGCTGGCTTGCTCGTACCTCACGCCGCGCGGCGTGGTTTCAAATATATAGGCGTCCGTTCCGGCGCCGCTCGGATCGACCTCAACGCCGACGAAATCGTCCAAGCCGAAGCCCACGTCGTTCGTCGTCTGCGCGCCCGTAATCGGCGTGCCTTGCTGCTCGCAGCGAAACGCGACGTAGAGGTTGTCGGTGTCGTACAGCATCCAAACCGACGTGGCGTACGGCGCCGCCCGGCGAGCGGTCAGATCGTAAAAACCGCCCGGCGCCGGTATCGCGCCGGCGCTCCAGGCCGGGTCGGAGATCTTCGGATCCAGGGGCAGCGGATGAACGGCGACCGCGGCGGGAGCGGAGAACGTCATCGAGACCGCCGCGAGTAAAACAGAGGCGAGCAGATGCATTTTCCGGACGTTAACACGGCCGGCGATCCCTGTCAACTAAAAAAATAATTTGTGCCAAGTTTCTGGCGGTGAGCGCTAGCGCGAAAGCGTTGTGAGATCCGCGCGGACGAGCTGCGTGACGTTCGCGCCCGGATGCTCGCGCTGCACGCGCTGCGCGTCCGCGTGGATTTGGGAGACGATGTCGCTGTACAGTTGAGCGCGCGCCGTTTCGAGCTGCGCGATTTGCCGCCACGTGCTGCGCGTGGCCGCGTCGTCGGCTTGGCGCACGTTGGTGAAATCGTTCGCGAGATCGCCGCGCGCGTTCAGGAACGCGCCGGGGTCCGCGGGCTGCGCGCGCAGCAGCGCGTTCAGGCGGCTGCGCATATCCGGCTGTCCTGTCGCCGCTCGAGCGGGCGCTCCGAAGCTTAGGCGCATCTGCTGAGCCGTCTGCGCGGCGAGCACGCGCCGGCGTTGCGCGAGATTGGCCGCCGTGCGCGAGCGCAGGTTCGTACGCATGCGCGCGATGTCCGCATCGGCACGCGATTGGAGCGGCGGCAGAAATGCCGCGAGGGTCGCCTGGTCGCGCTTGTGCTGCCGCGCAACGATCGCATCTTCGCGGTGCTGAATCGCATCGAGCTGCGCTTGGAGCGCGCGGCGCCGCTCGCCGTTCATGCGCAGCGTCTGCAGCTTCGCGCGGATGGTCAGCCGCCGCCCCGCGTCGGCCTTGGCGAGATCGAGCGCGAGCGTCGATTCCTTCTCGTAGAGTTGCTGCTCTCTCGATGTATATGCTTGCTGCACGCGAGCATGGATCGAGCGCACGTAATTCGCGAACGCAGCGCCCTGCTGCGCGAGTAGCGAGCTGCGGTAGTGGGCCATGTCCTGCTGCGCGGACGAACGCAGCGCCGCGGCCTGCGTGTCGTAGGTGCGCTGCACGTCGCCGCGCACGGTGCTCTCGCTGGGCGCGCTGACGTTTTGCTCGCTCGAGATGGCGCGCACGTCCGGCGCCGGCATGGCGGCGATCTCCCGCGATCGAGCGGCAGTCGCCTGCAACTGCGCGTTCACCGCCTGCTGCGCGTTGCCGAACGCCGCTCGCTTCTGCGCGAACTCCGGCACGTGCAGCGTCGCGCGCAGCGCGACGATTTGCCGGTCGTACTGCCGCAGCGTGGCGTAGAGCGGATGCGCGCGAACCAGGGCATTGACGTCGACAACCGGCCCGGTCGCGGCGGCTTGGGCCGCGCAACCGGCTAGGGCGATGGTGAAGAGCAGCGCAGCGATTCGCATGTTAGTAGAACTTGTGCTCGTAGAGCAGCGAGAAACCGTTCGTGCCGTTCACCGCCGTCAGCGCGCGGTTGTCGTTGAGCGAGTTGAACTTGAACGGATTGTTGTCCGCGGAAAGAAAGCCGGTCAGCGGCGGATCCTGCACGTTGTAGAACATCAAGTCGAACGCGGTGGACGGTCCGTGGTGCGCTTGAATGCTGAGCGACTGCTCCTTGGGCTCGCCGAGATTCTCCGCGAACTGCGCGGTGACGTGTTTGCCGAACGCCTTGACGGCGCTTACACCGAAGCCGCTGGTGAAATCGTCGGAGATCTGCAAGTTCTGCAAACCGAGCGCGTTGCCCAGGCCCACGTCGAGCGGCTCGAACAGGTTACGCGTGAAAAGCGTGTTGAGCTGTCCCAGCGCCAGGTTCTGCACCGCGCCGCCTATCGTGAAGCCGCCGGTTCCGCTGCCGTTCGAGCCTCCAAATCCGGAAAGCAGCGCGAGAATCTGCGAGCGATCGTACGAGGGATCGGACTGCATCGCCAACTGCATGTTGTTCGGCGCAAGACCGGTGACGTGCAGTTGCACGTACGTGAGCGGGTTGTCCACTTGGGTCGTGGCGATCGCGTTGATGTCCGGCCAGAAGCCGTTGGCCGGGTCGAAGAGCACGTTCGCGCTTTGAATGTTGAAGCGGCGGAAGAAATCGACGGTGCCGCCGGTGGAGGCGACTTCTCCGCTGAGTTTGGGCTGCGCGAGCGTGCCGTTGACTTTCACGCGGCCTCGCGCGCCTACGTCGATGTTCGAACTCTGCACGCGCACGTCGCGGCCGACGGTTGCATCCATATCGAACGCGAGGTTGAGCGGCGCCCCTTTCGGTTTCTTGGGCGCGTGCGGATTCCAGAACGCGGTGAGCGGAACGCGCGCGCTCGGCACGTCGACCGTTCCCGCAATCGTCGGAATACCGCCGGCGGTGCGGTATGCATGAATGTTCGCGTTGAATTTGCCGCGGAAGTATTGCGGGCTGTTCACCTGCGCGTTGTTTGCGAGGATCGTCGAATTGAACGTGACCGCTCGAAAATCGCGCAGCGTTGGAACCGATGCCGTGCCGTTCATCTCGATCGAACCGCCGCCGGCCTTCGCATGCACGCCGTTCAACGCAATCGTCGTGCCGGAAAAAACGAGATCGGCGTTCATGTCGCTCACGGGATTCTGATCGATAGGCCCGACGAAGTAACCTTTGCGCAGCGCCATCGTGCCCTCGAGCAGCGGCGCCCCCATGGTGCCGTTCACGCGCAGCGCACC
>DASSZL010000200.1:0-2634 GCA_035713505.1 Vulcanimicrobiaceae bacterium
CTGCTTTTTGGCCGGCGAGGGCGAGAGCAGAATCTGCAGATCGTTGACGAAGTCGCGCGCGTTTTGGTAGCGCTTGCCGGGGTCTTTGTCGATAGCGCGCATGATCACGCGTTCGAGCGGGTCCGGAATGTTCCGGTTGATTTCGTGCGGCGGCGTCGGCGCATCGTGCACGTGTGAGAAGATCGTCGCGACCAGATCGTCCTTGTCGTTGCGGAAGGGCACGGTACCGGTGAAAATCTCGTACATCACGATGCCGACGGAGTAGAGGTCGCTGCGAATGTCCGCGGGCTTGCTCAGAAACCGCTCCGGCGCGAGATAGCCGATCGTCCCGACGATCTGTCCCGTGCGCGTGGTTTGCGTCATGTCGCTGGTGCGGCGCGCGAGGCCGAAGTCCATGACCTTCACGTGCTTGCCGTCCTCGACCGTCATGATGTTCGAGGGCTTGATGTCGCGGTGGATCGTGCCTTGGCTGTGCGCGTATTCGAGCGCTTCCAAAATATCGATGAGATACGTGAGCGCTTGCCGGTACGAGATCGAACCGCCTTCGAGATCGCGCAGCGTCTTGCCGCGCACCAGCTCCATCACGATGTACGATATGCCGGATTCTTCGCCGACGTCGAACACGGCGACGATGCAGGGGTGGTTGAGATTGGCCATCGCCTGCGCTTCGCGCAGGAAACGTTTGTTGACGTCGTCCGAGCGATCGATGAGCACCTTGATCGCGACTTCGCGCTCGAGCACTTTGTCCAGCGCGCGATAGGTGTCCGCGGTCCCGCCGCGCCCAATGAGCTCAAGCACCTCATACCGCCCGCTAAGCGTGCGGCCGATGAACGTGTCCATTTTAAAACGCGCTCCGGCCCAGCCGGAGCCTGTCCCGAGCCCCGTCGAAGGGCGCCCCCCACCAGTGGGGTCCCCAGGATCTCATGGCGCCTAAATGTGACGGCAACGCTTATTGCTCCCCGTGGGCGCCGCGATTGTGATTGTCATAGGATCAAAAGGCGTTCCGGTGCAGGGTCATGCGCTCTCCATCTACGGCCACCACGTCGAAGCGGAAGTGGGCGTTCGGAGCGACGATTTGCACGAAATCGGCCGCGAGCCTGCGAAGCGTCTCGCGTTTTGAGGCGCTGACCGCGGAAAGCGCGCTGCCGAAGCGGCCGGTCGTCCGGAACTTTACTTCCACGAAGACGATCGTATCCCGGTCGCGGCAGACCAGGTCGATCTCACCGCCCGGCAGCCGCAGATTGCGGCGGACGATGCGGTAGCCGGCTTGCTCCAGGAACGCGGCGGCGCGATCCTCGCCTGCGCGGCCCTTCCGTGCGTTACTCGAGGCCGGCATCGAACCCGAACTGCAACTGCGCCTCGCGCACGCGCCACCAGCCCGAGCGGTGATAGGGCGAGGGTCCGAACTCTTTGAGCGCGCGGATGTGCTCGGGCGTGCCATACCCTTTATGATCGGCAAATCCATAGCGCGGGTCCACGGCATGAAGTTCGACGAGCAAATTGTCCCGGTGAACTTTGGCGATGATGGAGGCCGCCGCAACGGTGGCGCTGCGCGCGTCGCCCTTGATCAGCGGTTCCTGCGGCCCGGCGAAGGACCGGATGCGCACCGCGTCCGTGATGAGGTATTGCGGCGCGACGCTCAGCGCGCCGATCGCACGCTCCATGGCCAGAACGCTGGCCCAATAAATGTTCAGGCGATCGATCTCCTCCACGCTCGCCACGCCGACGCTCCAGGCCGCGCATGAAGCCTTGACCTGCGCGGCAATCTCGATGCGGTGCTGAGGCAGCACCTGCTTGGAGTCGTTCAAGCCGCGAATCATCAGGGGCTGCGCCGCCACGACGCATGCCGCCACGACCGGCCCGGCCAGGGGCCCGCGTCCGACTTCGTCGACGCCGCCGACGTACAAGAAACCCAATTCGCGCGCCGCATTTTCGAACGCGTGAATCCGATGCAGACGGCGCCGCTCGCGCTCGTAGGCGTTTTTGGCTTTACGCTGTTTGGGCGTCATCTCCAGGCGCGAGCTCCAAGCTGATCCGGCCGAATTTTCCGTCATTGAAATCTTTGATGTACGACTGCGCCGCGTTGTGGTAATCCACCTCGCCGCCCTTGCGCATAAATCCCCGGGCGCGTGCGAACGCGTCGAGGTCGGGAACCTTCGTACGTCCTTTCGTAGACTCACTCAGCCAGCGGTGAAAGCGAACCGAAATGTCTTCGGGGTCGTACCGCTCGCGCGGAACCGCTCCGACCAGGGCCAGCTTCCACTGCGCTTCAGGCGAAGCGATCTTCGGCACTAAAATGCCGGGCGTGTCCATGAGTTCGAGATTCGGTCCCACGCGAAACCACTGCAGCGCTCGTGTGACGCCGGCGCGATCTTCGGTGCGGGCGGCGGCGCGGCGCAGTAAACCGTTGATGACCGAGCTCTTGCCGGAGTTCGGCAGGCCGACGACCATCACGCGCTGCGTGCCGCGCGCGTTGGCGGCGAGCTGGCCGAGAAAATAGTTGGCTTTGCCGACGCTGGATTGTTCACGGCCGTTCACGGCGACCACTTTGCGGCGGCTCTTTTCGAAATAGGCGATCCAGCGTGCGGTCTCTTTGGCGTCCGCGAGATCTTCACGATTGAGCACGAGCAGGCG
>DASSZL010000201.1:0-2095 GCA_035713505.1 Vulcanimicrobiaceae bacterium
GGTGACGAACGGTGAACACGCACGAGCATATCGATGAACTTGCCGAACTGTATGCGCTCGGCGCGCTCGATGACGCGGAACGCGCACGCGTCGATTTGCACGCGCGCTCGTGTACGGACTGCGCCACGCGGTTGGGTGAGGCCGAGCGATTCATCTCGGAAACGATTGCGGACGTTGAGCCGCCGCTCGCGCTCGATCGGCGTATGCGCGCGTCGTTTGCGCCGCGGCGCGCGTGGAATCTTCGCTGGGGCGCGCTCGTTGCGGCGGCGTTCGTTCTAGGTTTGCTGCCGGGCGCAATCTTCGGCGTCGTTCAGCATCGCCAGTCGCCGGCGTTCGATAGCGATCGCGCGATCTCAGCACTCGTGAACAGCCACTTCGCGCACGTGCAATTCACGCCGCTCGCCGCGGATGCGCCGAAGGCCAAAGTGCTCTACGGACGCGGAAAGCCGTGGCGCTACTTCATCGCGCAGACGAACCGGCCGTATACCGTGGAAGCGGAAAGCGAAAAAGGCGCCTCCGTACTAGGGGCGCTGCATGTCAGCGGTGGTGCCGCTGAACTGTTCGTGCCGGCGACGAGTGCGCGCAGCTTCGTGCTGCTCGATGGAACTCGCGCCGTGTCGCGCGTTAAGCTGCCGTAGTATCTGCCGGAGATTGGTCGACGGGAAGCGCTTCGACCTCCTGCTCGCACATCTCATCGGTCAAGCGGTTGTTTTTCACGCGGTGATACCACCGCTCGTTGCCCGGCAGTCTATAGGCCTGGCCCGGCTTGAGTGCTCCATAGGTCGTCTCGATTGTCTTCATCTCTCTTCTAATGACCCGGTTTGGGCACGCTTGGTTGCAGTGCAAGGCTCGTTTGCTTGCCGGGAAGCGGCTTTATGCAATACTGAGGGCATGCGAAAGATAACCCGCGGCGAGGCGCTCAAGACTCTGACGCTTCCCGCTCTGGCCGCCGTCATGGCCGGTGCCATGGTGACCAGCGCGGAGGCGAAGGCCTCGAAAGCGACCGTCAAATATCAGAGCAGCCCGAAGGGCAGCGCCAAATGTTCCGGCTGCAAGTTCTTCATCGCCGGCAAGTCCAAAACGGCGATGGGAACGTGTCAAATTGTGGACGGCGCCATCAGCCCGAACGGCTGGTGCACGGCGTACACCAAGAAATAACGCCCGGCAGGTCTACTCGGACAACTTTCACGGGAACGGCGGTTCGGTTGGACTGCCGGGTTCGTCCACGTCACACCACCCGCATAGTGCGCTTCGACGCAATCTGCAAACCGCTTTGCGTTGAGCCGAAGATGTTCTGGCCCGAAGCACCGCTCGGCATTACACGGCTCCTTTTATCCACGTTTCTTCATTCGACTGCTCGCCAACCAACAGCGCAACCATCTCGTCAAGCGGTTGCGGGTTCTCTCGCAACGCCGAAAGCGGTGTTTGCGTAACCTGCCGTAGCGCGACGGCACCGTTCGGATTATGCATGGCAATGACCGCAATCCGTTCTCGGACTCCGATTGTCCAGATGCGATTCAATGCAAAGTATGCCTCAACGCAACTGTGCACGAGTTCGGCCACAATCAAACCGGCAGTCGCCGGATCGTCCCCGCAGACAGTTTTGAATTTGTGAAGCAAGTTGAACGGCCGGCTGCGATGTTCGAACACAGACTGTTTCGAGGGTGCGGGCGCCGGACTCCGAAGCGCTACGCGCGCTTGTCTCTGCAGGGCGTCCGTCGCCGATTTATCACCATATAGATGTTTGCCGGTGGCAAAAAGCCGCACGAGGTGCTGATGAACTCCCCCGCTTTTGAAATCACGCTCGAGACGTTCCCGGCCACCGACAAAAAGGTCGATCGAAGCGCCGTCTATGTCGATTCGTGCACGCTGCATAATGTCTTCTCTAACGACTGCGCAAACATCGGCATCAAGCGCGCGTTGGGGATGCGTTGCCGCCGACCCGCCGAGAACTATGGGCTGGCTCGGGTTTCGTGGACACCTTGATAGGCCACAACCGCAGGTTGGGCAGAAAGGTAAGCCATGGGAGAGAAGCGTCGGAAATACCCGCGTGAGTTCAAAATTGAGGCCGTTCGCCGCGTAACCGAAGGCCGCG
>DASSZL010000202.1:0-17540 GCA_035713505.1 Vulcanimicrobiaceae bacterium
GCGTCGACATCCTCATCGCCAACGGCGGCGGGCCCAAGGCCGGCACGTTCACGCAAACCTCGCCCGCCGACTGGGACGCCGCGTATCAAGCGCTGCTGCGCAGCATGCTTCAACTCATCGAAGGCGTGGTTCCCGGCATGCGCGAGCGGCATTGGGGGCGCATCGTTGCACTCACCTCCACGTCCGTAAAACAGCCCATCGCCACGCTTGCGCTTTCGAACATGTTCCGCACGGCGCTGGTCTCGGCGCTGAAAACGCTCTCCGCCGAAATCGCCAAAGACGGCGTGACGGTGAACGCGATTGCGACCGGACGCGTTGAAACCGCGCGCTTACGTTCGCTCTACGGGAACGATACGGCCGCGATGCAGCGCGCGGGCTGCGAAGTGCCGATCGGACGCGTCGCGCAGCCGGAAGAGTTCGCGCCGCTGGTCGCATTTTTGAGCGGCGAACCCGCGCGCTACATCACGGGCCAAACCATCGCCGTCGACGGCGGTCTCATAGCGGGTCTGTTCGGATGATCTGCAGCAGCTCGACGAGCGCGTCCGGCAGCGCTTCAGCCTGAGCGAGCGTATCCAGCTCGGTGGCGATCGCCTGCGCCTGCTCCGGCTCGAGTTCGAGAACGACGCAATCGCCGAGTTCCATGTCCAGGCGGTCCATCGCGCGTCGGGCCATTTCCCCTTGGCCGGTCGTGTAGGGATCGCTTTTTGCGGCGAGCAGCTGCATTTCCGATTGCAGCCACGCCCGATAATCGCGTACCATCAGTTCTCCCGTATGACGCAGTCCGACACCCAGCCGGCTTTCATCCGCATCGCGGCACCCAGCGAGATTCCGCTCGGGGCAGGCCGCAGCTTCGCCGTGGGCCGGTATGAGGTCGCCGTCTTCAATATCGACGGCGCTTTTTACGCCATTGAGAACGCGTGCCCGCACCAGGGCGGCCCGCTCGCGGACGGCTGGCTGGAAGGTCCGCTGGTCACGTGCCCGTGGCACGGCTGGTGCTTCGACCTGCGGTCCGGGAAGATGACCCTGGGCGAGTTCGCCCGGGTCCCGCGCTTCGAGCTGCAGGTTCGGGCCGGAGAACTCTACGTCGCAACGGAGCCAATCGAGCAATGAATAAGCAGAGCGTTTCCTGGGACGGCGCCATGGGCATGGCCGGCGGCCCCGCTTTCGGCGCGGGGCTCCAAGCCTACGCGGCGGACCGCGGCGTCGACGCCCCGACCCTGGCGCAAGCCTGCGGGATGGAACCGGCGGAACTGGCGCAGGTCTTCACCGGCGCGCGGCGCGTGGGTCTGAGCGCCATGGCGCGCATGGTGCAGGCGCTGCGCTCGCGTCCCATCGAGTTCATGCAGAAGACGGGGCTGCTCTCGCTGGAGGTCTATGCCTTCGGGCTCGATCCCCTCTACTTCTTACCGGAGGGCCAGCTCCGCTACGACGCCCGGATTTACATGCGGGAAATCAATCCGCGCCATGCGGTCCCGGAGGCGGACATGACCAAGCGCAACCCCACGCTCAAAGCGCTCGCCGAGGACCCGCTGCTCGACGCGCTTGGAAAAATCGAAATCGAACTGGCCTACTTGCTCCGGGCGGCAGTGCAGCAAACGGGCGGGGCGCTCTGACCCAAACGGGGGAGCGCGAACCCACGAGGAGAATCGGAGCCGGATGCAATCAGTCGAAGGAAAACGCATCGCCGCGCTCGTCGGCGACGGGTTTGAGGAAACCCATCTATCGGAGCCCCGGCGCGCGCTGGAAGAAGCGGGCGCAATCGTGACCATCGTCGGCATCGACGAGAAGTCGCGTCAGAAGATTCGCGCCAAGCGCGGATTGGATGACGGAAATGCCGCGAAAGCCGAGGAACTCGTCGGCGACTGCACGGGAGAAGATTTCGACGCGCTGCTGGTTCCGGGCGGTTTCTCGCCGGACTCCATCCGCGCGAACAAAGAGGTGCAGCGGTTCGTTCGCGAGTTCGACTCCGCCAAGAAGCCGGTGTTTTCCGTCGGACACGGTGCCCAGGTGCTCATTTCCGCGCAAATCGTGCGCGGCCGTCAATTGACCGGCGCGCACGCCATTGCGGATGATATTCGCAATGCCGGCGGCCTGTATCGCGATCAGCCGGTCGTGCAGGACAGCAATTGGGTGACCTCGCGCAGTGCGGAAGATCTCGCGCAATTCAATCGCACGATGCTCGAGAAACTCGCGACGGCGCAGTCCGCAGCCGTTTGAGTTCGCGGATCTAGCGAAAGAGGCGCCGCTCGCGCGGCGCCTCTTTTTTGTTACGTCGTGCGCCCCCTCGAGGGAGTCGACGTCTGCCTGCCCACTTCTCCGGTGTACGTGCGGCTCGCCGGCACGCTTCCGGGCGTGAACCGGATGGCGCCGCGGAACTCACGCACCGACTGCAGCAGCATCTGCGCCTCGGCCGAGTCCGCGCCTTTCTCCAAGTGCGGCAGCGCGGATTTTTCCTCCGCTTCGATGTGTTTGAAGACGGCGTCGTGCAATTTTTGCGCCTTCTCGGCGAACTTCGTTTCGTCGCCTTCCTTGAGCATCGTGTCGATCTGGAACAGTAAAATATCCGCCGCTGCGGTCTCGTTGTAGAGTTTCAGCGTTTCGAATTTGTGCCCGGCGACCTTATCGAGCGCCGGGTAAACGATGTTCTCTTCCGTGGCGTTATGAATGGTGAGCGCGCCCTTGAGTTGCTCGAGAATCTGCATGCGATCGGCGCGCGCCGCCGAGTCCGTCAGTCTGTTGAGCAGGCCTTTGATGACTTCATGGTCGTTTTCGAGTATCTCGTGGACCGTCGATCCGCTCAGGGGCAACAGCGTATGTACGTCACTTTGCATCATGCCCATGATTACCGCATTGGGCGGGCGCTCACACGCGGCGCGTGGCCGCCTAGAGAGGGTCGTAGCGCGCGAGCGCTTCGCCGTACTGCCGCAGTGCGACAAACCCAATCACCGCGCAAAACGCGAGCGGCACCAGTGCGGGCACCGCGATCGCAAGCGCAAATGAGATTGCCGGTATCGCGCAGGCCATGGCCAGGTACAGCACGCGTGCCGCGCCGGAGCGCACCCCGGCGCAGAGGGCGATCAGCGTGCCGGCGTACACCGCGAATGCGGTTAGTGTGATGGCGAGCGGCTGGGGTTTGGCATATGCCGCGCTGACCAGCCAATACGCGGCGAGCGCGATCGTCACGATGGCGCAGGGAACCAGTGCCGTCGCGCGCGCAAGCTCGCGTCCGAAGAGCGGTGCGCTTTGTTCGCACAGTTCCAGTTCCCGAAAACGTCCGGCGCCGCGCTGAAGCAGTGCGACGGCCACGCCGATCAGTGTGCCGAAGACCAGGCAGCCCGCCAGACGCGCGGAAGCGTCATCGTACCGCTGCAGATAGGCGAGCATTGCGCAGGCGGCCGCGGCGAGGGCGAGCACGCGGCGCTCCTTCGAGAGCCGTGTCGTGACGATGGCGATCGTGGCCGCTCCGCGCTTCATGCGGGAACCGCTGTCGCGTTGAAACGCTGCGCGTCGCGTGCCGAGGAGTGCGTCGAAAAGATCGCGGACTCGCCGGCGGCTTCCAAAATCTGCGGTGCGTATGCGGCTTGCGGACGATCCAACACAAGCAAACGGGGCTGCGCGAGCAGCGCTCCCACCAGCGGATACGCGAACGCTTCATGCACGCCGTCCAGGCGCGCAAGCAGTGCACGGGCGCGCACGACGGTTTGCGCGCGCGGCATTCCCCACAGCGCCGCGCGGAACTCGATGTAGCGCGTGAACGACGGAAAGTCGTGCGGCAGCGCTTCGTGAGGAACGTAACCGACGATGCGTTTGACTTGCACCGGCTGAATGCGCGGATCGAAGGCCGCGATGAACACGCGGCCGCTGCTCGGCGCAACCAGCCCCGCGGCCATCAACGCGATGGCCGCCGCGGCGGATTCATCCGCGCATGCATACGCGAGCCGTTCGCCTTCGCCAAGCGTCATGGTGAGCGGCGCGA
Source organism: Vulcanimicrobiaceae bacterium (assembly GCA_035713505.1). Lineage (GTDB taxonomy): Bacteria > Vulcanimicrobiota > Vulcanimicrobiia > Vulcanimicrobiales > Vulcanimicrobiaceae > DATGJX01. The sequence continues at coordinate 3,977 of DASSZL010000202.1, forward strand.
CAATCGTGTATGACGCGCGAACAAACGAAGCGTCGCGCATCTCGAGGAGCGCCACGCTACGGTACGAGCTCCAGCCCGGGGTTCGGCCGCTCCGGGCGTCCGATTTTATGGCGTTCGCGCCAGGTGCCGTTTTCTTGCGCCGCGACGATGTCGGCGGTGAAGTCGAATTTCCCCGTGCCGCTGAAAAACGCGCTGCCGACCGCATACGCGTCGACCGGCACGCGATCGCGCTCGAACTGCCGGATTTTCTCCGGGTTGAATCCGCCGCTCACGACGATCTTCACATGGGTGAAACCTTCGGCGTCGAGCGCGCGCCGCACGTTGAAGACGAGTTGCGGAATGACCCCGGTCGGCTTGAACGTGCCCATCATGTTCCAAATCGATTTATCGACGAGCGTTCCCGAGGTGTCGATCCGGACTCCCCACAGCCGATCGCCTAACGCGCGGGCGACTGCAAGACTCGTCCCCACGCAATCGTTGTCGAAATCGACCAGCGAAATCACGTTGACGCCGCCGTCGGCGTACTCGGCGAACTTTTGCGTTGCGAGCACCGTATCGCCGCCGTACGCGGCGATCAGCGCATGCGGGACCGTGCCCATGCCGCGGGCGCCCCACCATTCCGCGTTCGCATCGGTGGAAACGCCGAGCGCGCCCGAGATATACGCGGCGTAGCCGTCGCCGGTCTGCACCAGATGATGATCGAAGCGCGCGGGAAAGAAAAGAACTTGCTTACCGCTCGCCGCGCTGACGATGTGGCGCGCATTCGTTGCGATGCGCGTCCGGCGCGAAAGCACGCCGAGATAACACGTTTCCAGATGAGCGAAGAGCGCGTAGTCGCCTTCGATGGTGAGCACGGTTTCGTAGGCCTCGATGCGATCGCCGTCGTGCAGCGCCTTCACGCGCAGCCGGTCCCAGCCGTCTTCCCACGAGCCGTCCGGCAGCCGGCGCCCGGAACACAGGCGCAAGATCGCGAGCGCTTCGTCGATGCCGCACAACACGGCATCGCCGCGCTGGAACACCTGCATTCGCACGGCCGGATGATGTCCGTCGCGCTCGAGAATCAACCGCGCGCGGTTGAAGTAGGTGTCGGAGTAGTATCCGTCGCGCATCTTCTCGACCGGGAGATTGAAGATCTCCGGCCGCAGTCTGGGCTTTCCCACGCTTCGGTATAGGACGGCGGGGGCCGGAGCGCCTTTAAAGCAATATCTTTCCACCGTGCTCTCCAACACCGATGTCGCGCAGGCCCTGACCCGCATCCGCACGCTCATGGAGCTCTCGGGCGAGACGTTTTACAAGTTCACGGCCTACGAGCGCGCCGCATCGGCCGTTGAAAACGCGCCGCCGCTCGCCGGCCTTGCCGCGGCCGGGCAGCTCACCACGCTTCCCGGCATCGGCAAATCGCTGGCCGCGACCATCGAGGAACTGCTGCGCACCGGCACGTGCGAACAACTCGAGGTACTGCAGCAGCGCTACCCGCCCACGATCTTCGAAGTGCTGGGCGTGTCCGGCATCGGCATCAAAACCGCGGCTCTGCTCTTCGAGCAGTACGGCATCGGTTCGCTGGCGGATCTGGAAAAAGCTATCGACTCCGGCGCGCTCGACTCCGTGCCGCGGATGGGGCGCAAGACGCTGGAGAACATGCGGCGAGGGATCCTCGCGTACCGCGGCCGGCAGCGCCGCACGCCGCTGGCCAAAGCGCTCGGGATCGCGCGCGAGATCATGGCATTTCTGCAAGACGGGCCGCCGCTGCACCGGCTGACCTATGCGGGCAGCCTTCGCCGCGCTGAAGTGACGGTAGGCGACATCGACATCGTCTGCACCAGCGACCATGCCGCGGCGGTGATAGAACGGTTCGTGCAATGGGACCGCGCGCGCGCCGTACTTGCGGAGGGGCCGACCAAGGCGAGTATCTGGCTCGAGGACGGGCTGCAGATCGATCTGCGCGTGCTGCCCGACAACGTGTACGGCAATCTGCTCCAGCACTTCACCGGCAGCCGCGAGCACAACATCCAGCTGCGCGAACATGCGCTGCGCAAGAGTCTGCGCGTGAGCGAGAACGGCATCCTGAACCTGGAAACGGGCGACGTCTTTACGGCGACGGAGGAAGCTGCCGTGTACGCGCACCTGGGCATGCAGTACGTGCCGCCGGAGCTGCGCAGCGGCATGGGTGAGATCGACGCGGCGCTGCGCGGCGAGGTCCCCGCGCTCATCGAGACCGCCGACTTGCGCGGCGACTTCCATATGCACTGCACCTTCAGCGACGGTAATCAGTCGCTCGAAGAGATGATTGCAGCGGCGGCCTCGCGCGGTTACGAATATCATTCGATCTCCGATCACTCCGCCGGACGCGGTCCCAAGTACGGCGTGACGGTTGAGAATCTTCGCTCGCAGCGCGCGCGCGTGGCCGAAATCGGCGATCGTTTCGGCGTGCGGACCTTGTGCAGCAGCGAAGTCGACATTTTGCCGGACGGCTCGCTCGATTACGATGACGAGGTGCTTGCGCAGCTCGATATCGTGGTCGCGAGCGTGCACTCCGCGTTCAATTTGTCGCGCGAAGAGATGACGCGCCGGCTCATTCGCGCATGCGAGAGTCCGCATGTGCACATCATCGGCCATCCGACCGGACGCACGATCGAGGGTTTCCCGGGTTATGAGTTCGATACGGACGCGGTGTTCGCGGCGGCAGCCCGGACCGGAACTGCGCTGGAAATCGATGGGCAGCCGAACCGTTTGGATCTGCCGTGGGCGTTGGCCGCGCGAGCGAAAACATTCGGCGTGAAGTTCACGGCCGACAGCGATGCTCACGACGTCTCGCAACTGCGCAACGCCGAGCTGGCGATTAGCCAAGCGCGCCGCGCCGGGCTCACGCGTGACGACGTTCTCAACGCGCAGCCGCTGGAAGCAGTGCTCGCGTTCGTGCGCCGCAAGCGGGAACGCGCGTCGTGAGCGCCGTCTTTGCGACCGCGCGCGTGAGCGGATGCGGTCAAGAGGCCGTCGTGTTCGTGCACGGCGTCGGGTCGACGGCGGCGATCTGGGATTATCAATTGCGCGCGCTCGGCGCGGCCTATCGCTGTTTTGCCGTGGAACTGCGCGGAAACGGCGTGCCGAAACCGGAGCCCGATCCGGCGCAGATCACGCGCGCGGGGTATGTCGACGACGTGCTGGCCGTTGCGGACGCGGCCGGCGCACAGCGCGTGCATTTCGTCGGCTGCAGCCTGGGCGGCGTCGTGGGATTCGAGCTTTGGAAGCGCGCGCCCGAGCGCGTGCGCTCGCTTACGTTCGTCGGCAGCTTCGCGTGGTATCCGGACTGCGCCGCCTACGTGCGTTCGGTCATCGAGAGCGTTCAGGCCGCCGGAACGATGGAGCGCTTCGCGCACGAGCGCGCAATGAAGCTCGGCATGCCGCCGGGACGGCGCACCGACGAAACGATCCAGCAGATGGCGTGCAAAACCAATGCCTCGTACATCGCGGCGACGCATGCGACGTGGACGGGCGAGTATCGCGCCCTCCTTCCGACGATAACGGTTCCCACCCTGGTCGTCTGCGGCGAGCGCGACGCGGTCGCTCCGCCCTCGTTTTCACGAGAGATCGCCGGCGGCATTCCGGGCGCGCGGCTGGAGATCATTGCCGGTGCGGGCCACGTCGCCAACGCCGACGCGCCCGATCGTTTCAACGAGCTGCTCCTGGCGTTTTTCGCAGCCGCGAAGTAAACCGCCCGTTACGTGTTTTACGTGATTCGTTCGCGGCCCGCGTAGACGTTGGCGCGCGATCCGCGCACGAATCCCAAAAGCGTCATCCCGAAGTTTCGAGCGAGATCGACGGCAAGACTGCTCGGGGCGGAGACCGCGCACAAGATCGGAATACCGGCGACGATGCTTTTTTGTACGAGCTCGTAACTCGCGCGGCCGCTTACGAGCAGCACGCATCCGCGCAGCGGGAGACGGCCGCTCAGCACCGCCCAACCGATGATTTTATCGACGGCGTTGTGGCGGCCCACATCCTCGCGCAGCGAGAGCAGCTCGCCGCTCGCGTCGAATAACGCGGCAGCGTGCAAGCCGCCCGTCGACTCGAAGACGCGCTGCGCTTGGCGCATTTTATCCGGCAACTGCGCAACCAGACTCAACGAAATGCGAACCTCGTCCTCGATTCGCTCCGCGCGCGTCTGAAGCGCTTCGATGTTTGCCTTTCCGCACACGCCGCATGCGCTGCTCATCGTGAAATGGCGTTCGAGGCGCTCGAGTGCGGGCAGCGAGTCGACGGCGAGCCGCACGTTCACGATATTGTAGCGCTGCTCCGCATCGACTTGCGGGTCGATGCAATAGGAGATGCCGGCGATCTCTTCCCGGCGGCGTATGACGCCTTCGCTCAATAGAAAACCGGCGGCGAGATCGAAATCGTTGCCGGGCGTACGCATCGTGACGGCGAGACTGCGCGTTTGCGAGCCCGCGACCACGCGAATCTCCAGCGGCTCCTCGGTCGCGAGATCGTCGACGATTTCGCGCGCTCGCCCGTCATCGTACGTGAGAACGCGCGCGGGCGTGGTCAGCCCCGGCCGCGGCTCCTCGTCGATCATTCCGGACGGTTCTGCACGTAGCTGTAGCCGAAGCGGCCTTTGACGCACAAGTGTCCGCAGGTCACCTCGTTTTCGATGGGCGAGGTGACTTTCACGATGTCGTTGTCCTGCACGTGAAGCGTCAACGTGCAGCCGACGCCGCAGTACGAGCAGATGGTGTCGGTCTGCGTTTGCTCCTCTTCCTTCCACGTGCCGTCGCGCCGCATCTCGTATTCCGAGGTGAACATCAATGCGCCGGTCGGGCAGACGCCCACGCAGTTGCCGCAGTACACGCACGCCGAGTCGGGCAGTTCCACGTCGAACTCCGTGGCGATCGTCGCGTCGAAACCGCGGCCCGCGGCGGTGATGGCGAACGTGTTTTGCGCTTCGGCTCCGCATGCCTCGACGCACTTATAGCACAAGATGCACTTGGCGTAGTCGCGCACGTACAATTGGTTGTCGATCTTCACGCTGCGATCGCTGAGCGTTTCGGCGTCTTGATAGCGTGCGGGATCGGCGCCGTACCGCTCGTTATAGCGCTGCACGTCCGGGGCGGTTGAGAGGTCGACGGACGAACCGAGAAACTCGAGCACCATTTTGCGGCTGTGGCGTACGCGCTCGCTGTCGGTGTGCACCACCATGCCGGCCTCGGCTTTGCGCGAGCAGGACGGCACGAGCGTTCGCGAACCCTCGAGCTCGACGACGCAAACGCGGCAGACGTTCACCGGCGCGAGGTTTTCGAGGTAGCAAAGCGTCGGAGTCTGCGTTCCGGCCAGTTTAACGGCCTCCAGCAGCGTGCTGCCCTCCGCGACTTGCACCGCTTGTCCGTCGATGGTTACTTCGATCACGATGCACCTTTGTCGAGTAGGCGAAGAGTAAGCGCCGATTCGACGGCGTTCGCGGCGGTTTGTCCCAGGCCGCAGATCGACGCGTCGCGCATCGCCCGCGCGATTTCGTTGATGAGCGCCGCGTCGCCGCGCCGCAGCGCCTCTTGCTGGCGCACGGTTCCGACTCGGCACGGTACGCACTGCCCGCACGATTCGTCGCGGAAAAAGCCGGCGATGCGAGTAACGATTTGCGCCATGTCGATGCTTTCGTCGAAGAGCATCACGACGCCCGAGCCGACGGTCGTTCCGGCCGCGCGCGTGTCTTCGAAGGTGAGCGGCAAATCGAGGGAATCGGGTCCCACGAACGTTCCCGCGGCACCGCCGAGCAGCACGGTGCGCAACTTCCGGTTCTCGCGTACGCCGCCGGCCAAGTCGATGAGCTCTCGCAGCGTCGTGCCGAAGGGCACTTCGTACAAGCCCGCGCGCGCGACGGTTCCGCAGACGCAATAGAGTTTGGTTCCGGTCGAGCCGGACGTGCCGATGGCGGCAAACGTTTGCGCGCCCTCGGTGATGATCTCCGGAATGCACGCCAGCGTTTCGACGTTGTTGACCAGCGTCGGCTTGCCGAACAACCCGGCCTGCGCCGGGAACGGCGGTTTGTTGCGCGGCTCGCCGCGTTTGCCTTCGATCGAATTAAAGAGCGCGGTTTCTTCACCGCAGATATACGCGCCGGCGCCGCGGCGTACTTCGAGGTCGAAGCGCACGCCGCGTTCCATGATGTCGTGGCCCAAAAATCCGTGGCGGCGGGCTTGCTCGATCGCGCGCTGCAGCCGCTGCACGGCTACCGGATACTCGCCGCGCACGTAGATGTAGCCGTGTTCGCAGCCGGTCGCGATGCCGCTGATCGTCATGGCTTCAACGATTGCGAACGGATCTTGTTCCATGAGAATGCGATCTTTGAAGGTGCCCGGTTCGGATTCGTCGGCGTTGCAAATGACGTAATGCGGATGCGCGGCCGCGCGCGCAACGGCCTCCATCTTGCGTCCGGTCGGGAACGCGGCGCCGCCGCGGCCGACCAGCTTCGATGCGGCGATTTCCGCGATGACGGCATCGGGCCCGATTTCGAGCGCGCGGCGCAGAGCGGCGTATCCGCCGTGCGCGCGGTAATCGTCCAAGCTTTCAGGATCGATCTTCCCAATCCGGCGCAGTAAACGCAGCTGCGTTCCGCCGACGTGCAGTTTCCCGGTACGGCCGTCACGCGGCATGTCGACCAGTGAGGGTACGTCCGCGGCGTGCACGTGCCCGAGCGGCTGCTGCACCGGCTCGGCGCCCGCTTTGATGACCAGCGCTGCCGGCGCGTGATCGCACATGCCCAGACACGGGCTGCGCTCCCAGCTCGTACGGCCGTAATGTTCTTCCATGGCGGCGCACACGTCGGCGGCCCCGTTTGCCAGACAGGCAATATCGTCGCACACGTGCACGGTCGTTGCCGGACGCGGCTCGAGTGAAAACATATGGTAGAACGTCGCCACGCCGAACGCGTCGGCCGGCGGAACGGTCAGCCGGCGGCAGATGTAGTTGAGCGCTCCCGCGCTAATCCAGCCGATGCGATCGTTGACGGCGTGCAGGGCGGGCAGCAGCAAATGGCGATCGTCGCGCGCTGCCTTTCCGCCGTGCGCGCTGCGCGTGTCGCGCTGCGCCTGCGTGCCCACGAGCGCGTCGACGGCGGCAATCTCCTCCGCCGTCGGCGCATCTTTCATCAATCGTATGTCCATGCGTTAGACGGCTGCCGCTTGCGGCGCAGCCGGTTGTTCCTCCCTGCCTGCCGTGACTTTTTCCAGACGAACGGCCGCTGCCTTAAACTCCGCCGTACCTGACTGCGGATCCGTTGCGTCGATCGTCAGGATGTTCGTGGCGACTTCGTCGTTGAAATGGAAGGTCGTAAAGACCAGACCCGCGCGCAGCCCGGGATCGATCCGCGCCGGTATCACGACCGAACCGCGGCGCGAGGTCACGCGCACGGGATCGCCGTCTTCCAAACCGTACCGCTGCGCGTCCTCCGGTGAAATATCGAGCGTTTCGCCATGCCGCAGCGGCGATCGATAGCCGCCGCTTTGCACGCCGGTGTTGTACGATTCCAGCCTTCTGCCGGTCGTCAGGCGCACCGGATAATCGTCATCGAGGGCTTCCACGGGCGGCGCGTGCTGCACGACTTTGAACGGGGCTTTTGCGCCGCGCACCGGATCCTCCCAAAGCCGCGCGTGCAGAAATTGTTCTCCGGGATGCTGCTCGTCATAACACGGCCAGGGAATACCGTCCAGCTTCTCGAGGCGCTCGTAACTCATACCCGCGTGCCACGGTGAGAGCGAACGGCACTCGTCCCACACTTCGTGTGCGGTTACCGTACCCCAGTCCCGTCCCAGCTTACGCGCGAGATCGCAGATGATTTGAATGTCGTCGTGCGCTTCGCCCGGCGGGTCGAGCGCTTTACGGCAGCGCTGCACGCGCCGCTCGCTGTTGGTGACGGTTCCTTCGGCCTCGCACCACGCCGCCGAAGCGGGCAGCACGACGTGCGCCAGCTCCGCGGTCTTGGTCAGGAAGATGTCTTGAACGATGAGGCCGCGCAGACTGCGCAGCACGTGCATGGCATGTTCTTGATCCGCTTCTGATTGCGCGGGGTTCTCGCCGATGACGTACAGCGTATCGAGTTCGCCGCGGTTCATCGCCTCGAACATTTCGCCCAGATGCCAGCCCTTGTGCGGCGGTATGCTCGCGCCCCAAACGCGCTCGAACTTCGCGCGCAGCTCGGCGTTGTCCACGCTTTGTCCGCCCGGCAGTTTATCCGGCAGTGCGCCCATGTCGCCGCCGCCTTGCACGTTGTTCTGCCCGCGCAGCGGGCAGACGCCCGAGCCGTACCGGCCGACGTGACCGGTGAGCAGCGATAAGTTGATCAGCGCGCGAACGTTGTCGACCGCATTGTGATGCTCGGTAATGCCGAGCGTCCAGCACAGCATCGCGCGGTCCGCGCGCGCGTACGCATGCGCGAGTTCGCGAATCGCATCCGCCGGAACGCCGGTAACGCGCTCGCCGTATTGCAGCGTGTACGGCTGCACGCTCTCGCGGTACGCCTCAAACCCCCGCGTGGCGCGCTGGATGAAGGGCATATTGGCCAGCCCTGCCGCGATGATCTCCCGGCCGACGGCGTTGGCCAGGGCAATATCGGAGCCGACGTCCAGGCCCAGCCACAAGTCGGCCCATTGCGCGCTGGTCGTGCGGCGCGGATCCACGACGTAGAGTTTGGCGCCCTGGCGAATCCCGCGCAGCATGTGATGGAACATGATCGGATGCGTTTCGCGCGCATTGGAGCCCCAGAGAATGATGAGGTCGGTGTGCTCGAACTCCTCGTAGGAACTGGTGCCGCCGCCCGCACCGAAGACCGCCGTCAGACCGACGACGCTCGGAGCATGTCAAGTTCGGTTACAGCTGTCGATGTTGTTGCTGCCCATGACCGCCCGCGCGAATTTTTGCGCGGCAAAATTCATTTCGTTGGTCGCCTTGGAGCAGCTGAACATCCCGAAGGTGCGGGTCGCGTCCCGCTCGCGCGCCGAGTCCAGCAGCGCGGCAGCGCGATCGAGAGCTTCCTCCCACGTGGCTCGACGCAATTGACCGTTCTCGCGAACCAGCGGATAGGTGAGCCTGGTGTAAGACTTCATGTGGACCTCCGGCTTCTATTCTACGAGCTTGGGAGAGAACGCACCATCGACAGAGCTGCTGAGTTCGCTGTCTACTGGACGGCCTCCAGCGTTGTGATGGCCAGCGTTCCGAGCAGGAGCGCGAGGTAGCACGGCGCCGCCCACCAGCCAAGCGTGTGCCTGAGCGTTACCGTAACCGCAACGGCAATCGCGATGCCGAAGGGCGTGACGCGGGAGTTGCCCGCGATGAACTTGTACGCGCGCTTCATGCGGCGGCCGGCTGTTTCCACGCGGCGATGAGGACCAGCGCGCACGCCAGATATGCCGCAACGATCCATGCCAGCGTCGCCTCACCTTGCCACCAGTGCAAACCGATGCCCTCGCCGCTCCAAAACGTTCCAAACGAGAGCAGCATGATCCCGACGATAAAGCCCATAGCGTTCTCGGGCACGCGCGAGAACGGATGGCGCAGCAGCACCGCCGCGCCGGCGACCAGCACCGCGGCCGCGAGTGCGCCCGCAGCGGCCCACACGAACGTTCCGGCGCGAGCGGCGGAAAACGTGATGACGATTACGGCCACTTCCAGACCTTCAAGGAGCACGCCGTTGAAGGCGGTCGCAAACGCGTAGTGCCGTTCGTGCGCGCGCAAGTCGGCGATTTCCGCATTGAACGCCGCTTCTTCATCGCGCATCGCCTTGCGCCCGGCGTATCGCCAAATCGCTTTGCGCAGCCACGTATAGCCGAAGAGCGTGAGAAAGACGCCGATCGCGATCTTCAAATCATTGAGCGGCACCCAGTACACGAGTGCGGGCCCGAGAAGTCCCGTGATGAGGACGAGCACGCCGATTGCCCACGCCGTCGCGCTGAGCGCGGTGCGCCAGCCGGCAGTATATCCGACGGCGAGCACGATGGTCGCGGCTTCGACGAACTCGAGCGCCGAGGCCAAAAACGTGGTTCCGGCAGCAACCCAAGCGTGCATCAGCGAGGCCTCGCATGCGCGAGAATATCGTTCATCACCCGCGCGTCGGCGGCGTCGGGACGGGTGAAGTCGAGCTTGGCGCTGATCGCCGCGCCGTACGCAGCCTTGGTGTTCATCGCATTGAGATTGCCGCGCGGACGCACGGCATTGAACGGCGCCGCGTTGACGGCATGAGTCGCGAACGCGTCGTACATCGGGCGCGCCGTTTCATCGTAGATGGAGAGCGGCCTCAGCCCGAGCAGCAGTTCGATCGAGTGCACGACGCTTTCCGTCGAGTAGCGCGCGTGCTGCACGCCGCCGCGCGCGTACGGGCTTGCGATATAAAACGTCGATCGCTGGTCGCTCACGTGATCCGGTCCATATTGCGCGTCGTCTTCCAAAATGAATATCACCGTTGATTTCCAGTAGCGTGAATGCGAAACCTGATCGACCAGACGCCCGACCGCCCAGTCGTTGGTTTCAATGCAAGCGTACGGCGTGCGAATCCCCGGCCGGGTGCCGAAGGTGTGATCGTCGGGCAAATAGACGATTTCGAGCTGCGGCAGGTCCCCGGCGTTTGCGAAGGCTTTGAACTCGCGCAGCCATTCCGCATAGCGGCTGCTGTCGCTGTAAGCGGGATCCCATCCGACATAGTGCTCGTCGAAATGCCCGCTCAAGCCCGCAGCGGTATTGAGCGGCACGGTGATGGGTCCGTTGAGCGGAACGAACAAATGCTCGCCGTAGTCGCGATAGGTGATGCGAGCGCGTTTTGCCGCATCCCAGATGTACCCGTTGTGCGGAACGGTCGGCGCGGTACTGTTCTCCATGTCGTAAAGCGCGCGCCGGTGCCCGTTGCCGGGGGGCCAGAAACGTTCGACGTAGTCGTTTGCGAGCGCGGCGTCGGTCCAGTTGTGGCCGTCGGGGCTGATCTGCGCATTCGTGTACGCGTTATCGAAGATTCCGAAGCGGCGTGCCAGCGCGTGCTGATTCGGGGTTATCGCGGCGCCGAAGGTCACGAGTTTCGGATCGCCGTTCGCGCCGCGCAGATCGCCGAGCATCTGATCGTACGAACGATTTTCTTTGATGATGTAAATCACGTGCTTGATGGGGCCGCCTGGGCGCAGAATCGTCGCGTTTACGGGAGCCGGGGTCCACTGCGGAGCTGCATCGGCGATCACGGAGCTCGTTTGCGCATTGGCATGTTCGTAGACGCTGCGCGGTATCGCGCGCACCGAACCGGTCGTGATGTCGGCGACGAAGTCGTGCGCGTGCGGATTAAATGTGTCCAGGTTCGGATTCGCGGGCGCGCGTTCGCCTTTGCCGTTGCTCACGTAGAGCGTGCCGTCGCCGCCCACTGCGACGCCGGTGGGATACCAGCCCGCGGGAATGCGCTCGACCAGCCGATTATTGCGGATCAGCGCGACGGCGTTTTCCGCGCCCAGCGAAACGAAGAGCTCGTTGCCGCGCACCGCCAGCGCATTGGGCGAGGCGCCGTAGCCGTTCTCGCGCGGCGCGTTCATGCGGACCGGAATGTCGGTGATTTTTTTGTTCGTGCGCGTGTCGATGACGCCGACCGCATCGTCGTCACTCTCCGCGACGTACAGCGTGCTGCCGTCGTCCGAAAGAGCCAGCGCGGCGGGATGCAGGCCGACCGGGATGCTTGTACGCTCGGTCCCGCTCGCAACGTCGATGACTGCGACTTCACTGGTTCCGCGCACGCTTACGTACAGTGTCTTGCCGTCGCGGGAAAAGACGGCGTCGTCCGGATGATCGCCGACGTGCACGCTCTTGCCGTCGATGCTGGCCGTTGCGGCGCCGTCATTAACTGCGGCGATACGGCCCGCCGCGCCGGCATTTGCTTCGTAGGCGACCGCCGCCGGCCACGTTCCCTTGCCGGTTGGAATCGCTCGAGCGGCTTGCGGATCGTGCAAGTCGATGGTGAGCACGGCGTCGAGGTTGGCTCCCGCGACAAGGACGTAGCGGTTCCCGGCCCACACCGGTTTGCCGAACGCGCCCTTGAGGGGAATCACGCTGCGCACACGCAGGCCGGGAGTCTGCAGGATCCGCAGCGCCGCAGGCTGATCTCCGGATTCGAGCACGGCGAGCATCGCGCCGTCGGGAGAGAGCGCGATGCCCTGCGGCATCGTTCCGGTGTGCGCGAGCGGGCCCGCCGGCGGTGAAAGCCTCCATCCGCTGGGAAGGATGACAAGGGCTGCGGCTCCGGCGAGGCCGGCGCAGCACAGGATGGCCGCGGCGGTAAGCGGCGCGAGGGCGCGTCTGAGCATGAGGGGGGCGATTCGCCTTCACCATCCCTCGCACCGTCACGCGGTTCGATGGCCGCTCGTTTGGCCGCCTGGCCGGAGGATGGGGCGGGGAACCCCGGAAAGCCAGCGCGCGGAGGAATTGAAGAAAATCGTGGACCTTTCAAAGATTACCGTTTACGCCGGCGGCTCGTTCCGTGCGTATGACGATGCGAAAGTCGGCCTGCTCACGCACGGACTGCAGTACGGGACCGGGTGCTTCGAAGGCATTCGCGGCTACTGGATTCCCGAGGACCGCGAGCTCCTGCTGGTGCAGCTGCGCGAGCACTACGAGCGGCTGGCGATCTCGGCGAAAATCCTCATGATGAAGCTGCCGCTGAGCATCGATGAACTCATCGAGGTTACGGCGGACTTGGTTGCCCGCAACCGCTTCGAAACGGACATCTACATCCGGCCCTGCATTTTTAAAGCCGCCGAAGACGTCGGCGTGCGCCTGCACAACGTTCCGGATGCGTTCGCGATTATTCCGATTCCGTTCACGCGCTATCTGGACGCGGCCGAAGGCCTCAAGGCGGGCGTGAGCTCCTGGCGACGCGCCGATGACTCGGCGGCTCCGCCGCGAGCCAAGATCACGGGCCTCTACGTCAACAGCGCGCTCGCCAAGAGCGAAGCCGTTGCCAACGGATTCGACGAAGCGATCATGCTCTCGCACGACGGCCACGTCTCCGAAGGCTCGGCGGAAAACATCTTCATGATCAAGCGCGGCGTGCTGTATACGCCGGACCCCTCGCAAAACGTGCTGGAAGGCTGCACGCGGCGATCGATTCTGGAGATCGCGCGCAATGAATTCAATCTGCCGATCGTCGAGCGCTCGATCGATCGCAGCGAGCTCTACGGCGCGGACGAACTGTTCTTCACCGGAACGGCCGCGGGCGTTTTATACATTCAATCCGTCGATCATCGCGTTATCGGCGAGGGCTCCATCGGACCGATCACCAAGCGCCTGGGCGAATTCTACGAACGCGTGGTGCGCGGCAAAGAGCGCACGTACGAGCGATGGCTCACGCGCACGTACGCCGGAAGAACCGTTAAGGCGTAGCGGCCGGAGCGGGCGCGGGGGACGCCGGCGTATTCGAGGGCGTGCCCCACATCGGAACGTCTTGCGACGTATTTGAAGCAGCGCCGTCGGCGCTGCTCGCGGGAGCGCTCGCCGTTGCGTCGGTCACTTGCGGCGCGGCGCCGGGATCGTTGGCGAGCCGCCATTCGCCGAACTG
>DASSZL010000203.1:0-4431 GCA_035713505.1 Vulcanimicrobiaceae bacterium
GCGCGCGTGCAGCCGGAACAAAAACTACGGCTCGTCACGGCGCTCAAAGCCACGGGCGCAGTCGTGGCGATGACCGGCGACGGAGTAAACGACGCGCCCGCGCTCAAAGCCGCCGACATCGGCATCGCGATGGGCGCGCGAGGTACCGACGTCGCGCGCGAGGCAGCGAGTTTGGTGCTGGTCGACGACGATTTCACGTCGATCGTCGCGGCGGTTCGACTGGGAAGACGCATTTTCGCGAACGTGCGCAGCGCGACCGCATACATCGTGGCGGTTCATCTGCTCATCGCCGGCATCGTGTTGATTCCCGCCGTCTTGCTGCTGCCGCTCATCATCATGCCGATTCACATCGTGCTGCTGGAACTGGTAATCGATCCCGCCTGCGCGCTCGCCTTCGAAGCCGAGCCGGAATCCGCGCACGCGATGCAGCAGCCCCCGCGAAGTCCCGACGCTCCGCTGCTCGGGCGCCGCGCGGTTTGGCGCAGCGTGCTGCGCGGACTGATCGCGCTGGCCGCGCCGCTTGCCGTGCTCGCTTACTGCATAGTCCACAATACAAGCGGCGACCTCATGCGCAGCCTGGTGTTCGCGGCGGTGATGCTCATGAACGTCGCGCTCATTCTGACGAGCATGAACTTTAGACGCTGGTTCTCGCCGCACGAGCGTTCGCGCAATACCGTCGCGCCGGCGCTGTTGCTGGGCGCCCTCTGTGCACTGGCGCTTGCCCTGGGCGTACCGCAACTGCGCGAGCTCTTCCATTTCGGAGCGATCGCGCCCAATGATCTGCTCCTCGTGCTGGCGAGCAGCGCGGCGGCCTCCGCGCTGCTGCTGCCGGCATCGGCTGCTCCGCGCTCGTTACTGCACCGTAACCGTGCCGATCATGCCGGTCGGGCCGTCGTGGAACAAGCAATAGTACGTGAACGTCCCCGGCGCGGTGAACGTTAGACTGTAACTCTTGCCCGGCGGCATGGCGCCCGAATTCGTCAGCACGGTTCCGTCGTACGTCGAGCCGCCCGAGGGCGGAACTTGATCGGGCGATCCGGCCGGCGGCTGCTGGCCGGCGACCGGGAACGTCACGGTGTGCGGTACGTTGTTCGATTCGTTCGTCCACGTAATCGTCGTGCCGGCGGGGATCGTCACGTTGTTCGACGTCATATTCGTTGCGTCCAGAAAGCGCATGACGGTCGATTGTGACGGCTTGCTTGCGGGTAATCCGGGTGCGATGCCGGCGGCCAAATGCGTGCCGCCCGCCGTGTACGGAAAGAGTTGGATCGAATCCACGCCGGCTTGCAGATCGACCGCGAGATCGGCGCTTGCCGCAGCGGCGTATTGCGCCGCCGACATCGGCAGCGGCGCACCGGCCGGAACGACGACGATAGTGCCGGTCATCTCGGGCGGATGCACGATGCAGTAATACGCGTACGTGCCCGGTTTGGTGAACCGCACCGAATACGTCTTGCCGTTGGTGATGAATCCCGAGCTGATATAGGCACTGTTGTCGAACACGTTGCCGCCTACTTGCGCGGGATTCGGCGGCCCGGGCGGCGGCGTTTGCCCCGCCTGCGGAATCGAAACCGTGTGCGGAATGCTGGTGGTGTTGCTCCACGTGACGGTGTCGCCGCTGTGGATCGTAATGGTGTCCGGATAAAAATCGAGCGCCTGAATCGCCTGCGCCGACTGCGAGCCGCCGGTAGTAACGCTCCAGGTCTGCGGTGGATCGGCGGGCGGGGCGCCGGCCGTGCCGCCTGAGCCGCAGGCGGCGAGCGCGAACAGAAAAATGAGCCCTACGAACTTCATGATGTCCCTCCAGAATCGTGCTGGAGTTACGGGCCGGCCAGAAACCCCGGGAAGCCCTTCGCGAGACAATTGTCTCATAAAGGGATATTCGTGATACTAGAGTATCATCATGTGGATGTCAAGCGCTTACGAACAGACCGGGCGCGTCAATCAAAAACAGCGGACGCGTCAAGCGTTGATCGATGCGGCTCGCGACTTGCTGGCGCGGGGCACGACGCCGAGCGTCGAGCAAGCGGCGGCAAACGCATCGGTTTCAAGGCCGACCGCGTACCGGTATTTTCCGAATCAAGAAGCGCTGCTCTTCGCGGCGCACCCGGCGTTGGGGGTGGAATCGCTGCTTCCCGAGCACCCGTCCGAGGATCCGCTCGAACGCTTGGAGGCCGTTTCACGCGCGCTCGTGCAGTCACTGCTCGATCACGAGACCGCGCTGCGCGCGATGCTGCGAATTTCGCTGGAGCAAAGCGCCGAACGGCCGCCGCTCGCGCTTCGAACCGGCCGGCGCATCCGCTGGGTGGAGGACGCGCTCGCGCCGCTGCGCTCGCGCCTGGAGCCGGAGCGCTTTCACGATCTCGTGATTCGGATCGCCGCGACGCTGGGCATCGAGCCGCTCATTTGGCTCATCGACATCGCGCACGTCGAACGAACGCAGGCGGCCGCGATGCTGTGCGCATCCGCGCGCGATATTCTGAAAGCCGCGCTATGAGGGATTGGGACGACTCCGATCGCGCCGCGCTGGAATCGATTGCCGATCGATTGGCGCAAGCATGGAACAGCGGCGACGCTGGCGGATTTGCCGCGCCGTTCGCCGCCGACGCGCAGCAGGTGAACATTTTCGGCACACGGTTGATCGGCCGCGATGAGATCCGCGATCGGCACGCCGCCGTTTTCGCCGAGATGTTTCGCGAGAGCACCAATGTGCTGCAAATCCTCGATGCGCGCCGTCTCGGTCCGGACGTTCTTCTCGCGCAGATTTCGTCCGCGGTCGAGGTCCCGCATGGTCCCCTGCGCGGAACGCTGCGCACTATCGCCTCACTCGTGCTTCGCCGAGTTCATGGCGCCGATTGGGAGATCGTGCTCTTTCACAACACCCGTCAGCAGCCGGGGCCGCCGAGTAACACGTAAGCGCCGTTTGGAGCGATGGTGAGCGTGGAACCGCTCACCGCGCGGCCTTCGATATCGTGATAACCGCTCGACGGCAAACTCAAGGTTTGCGAAGCGGCGCTCGCGTTCACGGCGGCAAGGCCGCCGCTGAAACGCCTGCTGTAGACCGCGGGACCGCCGCTCACGGCGCCGCACGGCCGCCCGATCGGCGCATCGTATTCGGAATGATACTGCATCGTCCCGTAATCGTTCGCGCCCCCGACGAAAAGCAGCAAGCCGCCTTGGTTTCCGAGCAGATAGGTTGCGAGCGAGTACTCTAGGCCGATCGGGTCGACGTGCTGTTCGTTCGAGAATTTGTCGATGATCATCATCCCGGTGCCGTGCTGCTGCGCGTAGCGTATGTACGATAACTCTCGCTTGAAGATACTGCCGTCTCCGGCGACGTAGCGCCCATAGTCGCTAAAGCCGGTTTCGTCCAAATCGATGTCCGTGTTGCGCAGCAGTTGCTGCTCCTGCGCGCTGCTTACCGAACCCGCGGGATGGTTCACCATCAGCGTCAATCCGTAGGAGTGCGCGATCGAGCGCGCCTGCGCGACGTAGTTGACCACATCCGCCGCGTATTGCGGATCAGCGGGACTGGCGTACAGGCGATCGAACGTGCTCCCCTTCCATACGCCGCAGCCGTATTCGCCCGATTTCACGCTCTGCCCGAAATTCGGATTGCCGCCTTCGTAAATATTCCAAAAGACGACTTGATCGATCGCCAGCGCATTATAGCCGCCGCTTTTCGCGGCTTTCGCCATGCCGCCGACCTGATACGCTACGGCCCCGGCATTGTGAATATCGAGCGGAACGTCCGGTACGCCGATGCCGCCCATGTACGCGACGTCGTGCGTGGGCGCTCCACTCGAAGTGCAGGCATACAAAATCCAATCCGGATGATTCTGCTGCCACCACGTAAGATTGTGATGCGTGAGGCTGTGTTGGTCGAGTCCCATGATGAAATATTGCGAGACCAGCATGCCCGGATGCGCCGCTCGCCACGATCCCGCTTCCAGCGAAGCCCAAACCGCGTCGATTTTTCCGGCGTGCTGATCGATCGTCGCCGCAGGCATATAGCCGTTGTGATAATCGAACACTTGAAGCAGGCCGATTCGTCCCGCCGTGTTCGGAATGCGCGTGGATGCGGTTCCGGTACCGGAAGTGGACGTGGGCACCGGCATGGGCGTCGCGGTAGCCGTCGGTGCCGGAACAGGCGCATGCGGATCGGCGGAGGCAACAGGCAATACACCGTTCTCCGGAGCCGTACTTCCCCCGCCGCCGCACGCTGCGAGTGCGAACGCCAGGGCGCATGCGAACAGAACAGGTAACTGTCGCACTCGCACATTGAAGCGTCTGCGCGCGCGCTACAACAGTGAATGAGGTCCCGGCTCTTTAGGACGGTGGACCTAACGGCGGCGAAGGAACTGCGCCAACCCGCGCAGTTTGAGCGCGTGAAAATGCGGATGCCACGGCCGCCGCCACGTCGGCCGCCAC
>DASSZL010000204.1:0-5495 GCA_035713505.1 Vulcanimicrobiaceae bacterium
ATTTCTCGCAAAGACGCTTGCGAGGTTTCGCGCCGGATCGCAGATCGAGTGGAAGACGAAACCGTCGAATTCGTCGAGCTTTCCGGTGAGCGATAGTTCCAGCGTGCTCTTGACGATGGAGCAAACGAAGGACTGGAATCGCGCGTCGGCGTGCGAGATCTCCAAACGGTTTCCGCCGCCGGTCAGGCCCACCGGCAGCGCGCCCGCCGCGTGAAAAACTTCAATGGGCGAATAGACCGGAAAAGAGCCGATAATGGTGCGGCCTGGCTGCGCGCGCTTCCATGCAAGCGCCTGCGCGAATTCGAGCGATTCGATCGCCTCGGTGCAATGCTCGATGATCTCCTCGAGCGGGAGTGCGGTACCGATCATGCCGGTATCACGATGTTGCGCAGGCCCGTGCCCTCGCGCAGCGCGTCTAGGCCCGCATTGATGTTTTCTAGCGTAAAGCGCCCGGTTACGAGCGGTTCAACGGCGATCGAGCCGCGCTGCGCCATCGCGATGATTTTCGGATAATCCACGGGACGGCAGCCGAGCGAGCCGCGAACCTCCATTTCATTGAACATCAGTTTGGCGGCCGACAACGTCACGTCGTGTTCCGAGTAGCCGATGACGACCAGGCGGCCGCCGCGGTGCAGACTGTCGAATGCCTGACGCATCGTCGCGGGATTGCCGATCGCCTCGAACGCGACGTCGGCTCCGCCGCCGGTCATCTTGCGCAGTGTTTTTGCAACCTCGGGCGTTTCCGATGCGTTGACGACGGTCTGCGCGCCGAACGTTACGGCCAAAGCCAACCGTGACGCGTGCATGTCGACCGCGATTACCTGCGCGCCGCACGCGACGGCGACTTGCACGACGTTGATGCCCACGCCGCCGCAGCCGAACACCACGACGCAATCGCCCGGCCGAACTTCGCCGCGGTTCACTACCGCGTGATACGGGGTAGATACGGCATCCGCAATCAGGCATGCTTCCTGCAACGGCAGATCGTCGGGCAGCGCGAGCGCGTCTTTTTCCGGAACGCACAGGTACTCGGCGTATGCGCCGTTGATATGGTTTCCGGGCATGATGCCGCGTTCGCAGATATTTTCGCGGCCGTGCCGGCATGCCTCGCACGCGCCGCAGGTGAGCAGCGCGGGGATCAGCACGCGATCCCCCTGTTTCCAGCGATCCACGTTTGCGCCGACCGCTTCAATCCAGCCCGATGCTTCGTGGCCGAGCACCAGCGGCGGCTTGTGGAACGTGGGCACGTCATGGTCGATGTAGTGCAGATCGGTGTGGCAGAGACCGCACGCGGCGACTTTGACGAGGATCTCGCCCGGCTGCGGCTCCGGGATCGGGATGTCCTCAACGGCGAGCAGCTGGTGCGGACCGTAGAAGATCGCCGCTCTCATCGCGTTCTCCGTTCGCGGATCTGCGCGTAGTCCGGCGGCCGCTTTTCGACAAAGGCGCGCATGCCCTCGACGGTCTCGGCATCGGCGAAGTGCAGAGCCAGCCATTCGCGCGCGTGCCCAATGGTCGCGTACCACGCCGCGTCTTTCCAGTAGTTGACCTGACACTGCGTGTAGCTCAGGCACCCGGGGAATTTGTCGAGCAGTTTATCGCAAAGCTCGCGCACGCATGCGTCGAGCTCATCGTACGGCACGACCCGGTTGACTAGGCCCCATTCCAGCGCTTGCCGGGCGGAGATGGGTTCGCAGAGATACAGCATTTCGCGCGCGCGGCGGTCGCCGACCATGATGGGGAGCCACTGCGTGGCACCGCCCGCGGCCACGCTCCCGACGCGCGTTCCGACCTGGCGGATCTTCGCGTGATCGGCCGCGACCGCGAGATCGCATGCCATATTGATCTCGTTGCCGCCTCCGACCGCCATACCGTTCAGACGTGCGATCGTCGGTTTGCCCATGGTGCGGATGGCATCGATGCAATCTTGGAAGAGGACCATGTATTTCCAGAAATCGTGCGGCCTGGCAACGTAGCGCTCTTCGTACTCTTTGACGTCGCCGCCGGTGCAGAACGCTTCGCGTCCGGCGCCTGTAATCACGACCACGCCGGCCTCATCCTCCCACATCGCGCGGCGCAGCGCCTCGTGGAAGCGCTCCAGCGTTTCCGTACGGTAAGCGTTGTAGGCTTCCGGGCGGTTGAGCGTGATCGTGGCGACGCGATCGTTGAGCTCGTAAAGTACGTCGGGCGCGAGTACCGCAGTGGTCATCGAGAAAATTCCTCCGTTTGCAGCGACCAGGTCCATTGAGGTGCGCGGCGCTGCAGAAACGCGGCGATGCCTTCGGCGGCGTCGCGAGTTTGCAGCAGATCGCTCGTGTAGATGTGGAAGGCCTCGCGCATGCTGCGCAGGCGAATCGCGTGTTTACCGCAGCGCAGTGCGTCGTCCGAGTACGCGAGCAGCCGATCGCGAAGGCTGCGCGCCGTGTCGTCGAGCTGGTCCTGCGGCACGAGATACGAGACGATGCCCCAGCGTTCGGCGCTCTGCGCGTCCAGCACGCGGCCGGTGAGAATCAGGTCCGCCGCGCGCTGCTTTCCGACCACGCGCGGCAGCAGCTCGCACGCGACCGGCGGCAGAGCCGCCAGCGTAATCTCCGGCAGAGAGAACGAAGCTCGTTCGGAGGCGACGATGAAGTCGCAGAGCAGCGCGAGCTCGAACCCGCCGCCGATTGCCGGCGCATCGATTTTTGCGATCAACGCTGCGTTGGATGCATGCATCGCGTGAGCGAGCTGCGCGAACGCGTCTAGCATTGCGGGCGCGCGGTCCGGCGTATGATCGGCAATCTGCATGCCCGCGCAGAAGGCGCGCTCGCCCGTCGCTTGCAGCATAATGACCGCGCAGTCTCGCAGCGCCTCGAACGCATCGGTCAACTCCCGAACCTCCGCGGTGCCCAGGACGTTGAGCGGAGCGGCGTTCAGTGTAATCGTGCCGGACCGGTCGCGCCGTTCGAACTGAATGTGGCTGCTCACGCTGCTACTCCTTGAATAAAAAGCCGTGACATGTCGCCGGCGATGTGCCGGGCGCCGTCGGTACCGTCACGATGCCACATGGGCATCCAATTCATCATGCCGAAGAGGGCGGCCGTGGCGACGTGGGTGGGAATCGTGGAATGCCGTTCTTGCTGGACGGCGATGACCAAATCGGCGGCGCGCGTGAAATACGTGCGGCGCAGCTCGCGGATTTGTGTGCGATGCTCGCCTTTTAGCGCATCGAGATCGTATAAGAGCACGCGATAGGCGTGCGGCTCGCGGGCAAGAAACTCGATGTGACCACGCACGAATGCGTGCAGACGCTCCTCGTGCGAACCGGAAGCGTTCATGGCGGCGTCGAGCGCCTTGGAAAGTTCCAGAAACGCCCGGCGGCAGACCAGGAAGAGCGCGTGCTCTTTGCTCGGCAGATAATAGTAGAGGCCGGCGATGCTCAGCCCTGCGGCTTCCGCCACGTCGCGCATCGTTGCCGCGGCATACCCGTATTCGGCGAAAACGCGTTCCGCGGCGTGCACCGCGTCGGTCAGGCGTACATCGAAGGCTGTGGTCACGAGCCTGTCTCCGGTTCGAGCGTTCCGTTCGAACGTTCGTTAGAATCAGGCTACGCTTGCTGAAGACGCCCGCGCCAGAAGCATTTGCTCGGGCTTTCTAATGCAAATGCTTTAGGGCGTTTGAACCAGGCCGCGCTGAATCGCGGCGACGACGGCTTCGACGCGCGAATGCACGCCCAGCTTCACGATGAGGTTCTGAACGTGGTTGCGCACGGTGGAGCGGGAGAGTGCCAAGTGCTGCGCGATGTCTTCGGTGCGCACGCCTTCCGCGAGCAGGCGCAGGACGGTCAGTTCTCGCGCGGTCAGGGCCTCGGACGGGGCCTGCGCCTGCGCTGCGGGCAGGCCGCGTGCCCCCAGACGTTCGAGCACGTGCTGCGTCATCGTCTCCAAGTGCCGTGCGGACGGCGTTTCATTTAACACGTGGATCGCAATCGGCTCTTCGTCTTCGTAGACGGTGACGGTGACGACGTCCACGGAGACTTCGAGTCCGTCCGGACGCGGAACGGTCATTTCGAACCGGCGTGCGGAGGTGCCGTACTTGCACGATTGGACCACCGGGCAGTCCGCGGTGCACATCGGCGCGCCGGACGGTTTGAACCCATGCATGAGATCGTGGCATTGCGCGCCGATAGCCTGCTGCGGCGTGTAGCCCAATAGCCGCTGCGCTGCCGCGTTCCATGCGACGATGACGCCGCGATTGTTCACGGCAAACGTGGCTTCAGTGCTGGAACCGAGTCGAACCGGCATGGCAGCCTCTAGAAATAGTAGCGAAAGACGGCCTCCGCGACGCACACCGCTTTGTCGCCGCTCTCGCGCTCAATTGAGGAATGGAGCGCCACTTGCATTGCGGTGCCCGTCTCACGCACCTCTTCGACGCGCAGGCGTGCGCGCACCCGCGAAGGGACCAAAAGGGGCGCCGGAAAGCGGACGCGGTTGAGCCCATAGTTCACCGCCGCTCCAAAACCGCCGACGGCCACGGCCTCGTGCCAGAAGCGCGGAAGAAGCGAGAGCGTCAGAAAACCGTGCGCCACGGTGGCCCCGAACGGTCCCGATTTGGCCCGCTGCGCATCGATGTGGATCCACTGCTCGTCGCCGGTTATGCGCGCGAACGCGTTCACCATCGCTTGATCGACCTGCAGCCACGCCGTCGGCGGGAGATGGGTTCCGGCAAGGGCAGCCAGCTCTTGCGCGCCCGTGACGTGCAGCGTCATGGGGCGGGCATACGCCTAGCCGTCTTGCGCGACCTTGTCCGCGCGGAGCGAATGCAGAAGGTCGCGCGTTTTCGACTTCACGTGATCGCGAATTTCGCGAACGCGTTCGATGGGCTGTCCTTTCGGATCGGGCAATCCCCAATCGGCGTCGACGCGCGGGACGTCTTCAACGTCGCAGCCCATCGTGATGATGAGATCCGCCCGCTGCGCCGCCGAGGGATCGATCAGTTTCGGGCGTGCGCGCGAGATGTCGATCCCGTCCTCGGCCATGGCTTGCACCACGGCCTCCGCGGGTTTTTCCGCCGGAATCGTTCCGGCGGAAGCGACCTCGATGTCGTCGCCCGCGAAGTGCCGCAGATACGCTTCGGCCATCTGGCTGCGTCCGGTATTATGTCTGCAAACGAAGAGAATGAAAGGCTTACTCATACGCGCCTGCTCTGGCTTGATAGGTGTGCTGGAATCGCCGTGCCACGTTTACCAGCGCGAGCATTACCGGCACCTCGACGAGCGGCCCGATAACGGCCGCGAACGCTTGGCCGGAATTTATTCCGAACACCGCAACCGCTACGGCGATGGCAAGTTCGAAGTTATTGCTCGCGGCCGTCAGCGAGAGCGCCGTTGAGGCGCCGTAGGATGCGCCAAGCCGCTTGCCCATCCAAAACGACACGAAGAACATCACGACGAAATAGATGACGAGCGGAAGCGCGATGCGCAGCACGTCGAACGGATGCTGCAGAATGCGCGAGCC
>DASSZL010000205.1:0-8815 GCA_035713505.1 Vulcanimicrobiaceae bacterium
CAGCCGCCCAGCGCGCAGCCGCTGCCGTTTTCATACAACGGCGAAGCGGTTTTTGCGGGACCGCAGCTGCCGTGCTATATCACCGATACGAATGCACGCACGCATGCGCTCGTGCGCGAAAACTTGCATCGCTCGCCGCTGTACGGGCTCGACTTGATCGAAGGCATCGGGCCGCGCTACTGTCCGTCGATCGAAGACAAGGTCGTCAAATACGCGCACAATCCGTCGCATCAGATCTTCATCGAACCCGAAGGCTGGGATGAACCGACGTGGTACGTCGGCGGCTTCTCGACCTCGCTGCCCGGCGAAGTGCAAATCGAAATGCTGCGCACGCTGCCCGGTTTGGAAGAGGTGCGCATGCTGCGCGCCGGTTACGCCGTCGAATACGACATGGTGCCGCCGACGCAGCTGCGCGACACGCTCGAAACGCAGCGCATCGCGGGACTCTATCACTGCGGACAGATCAACGGCACGTCCGGGTACGAAGAAGCGGCCGCACAGGGACTCATCGCCGGCGTCAACGCGGCGCGTGCGGCACAAGGAAACGAGCCGCTGCGTCTGGAGCGCAGCCAGGCGTATGTCGGCGTGCTGATCGACGATCTGGTCACCAAGGGCGTCGACGAGCCGTACCGCATGCTGACCTCGCGCGCGGAGCATCGCATGATCCTGCGCCACGACAACGCGGACACGCGGCTTACGCCGGTGGGACGCGCCGTGGGACTGGTGCATGACGCCGATTGGGTCGCGTTCGAGCAGCGTCAGGCGCAATTGCGGGCGGGTATCGAGTCGGTGAAGACCACGCGTATTGGCGTTCGGCAGATCCGCGAGGAGCGCTTCGACGGCGGCGCCAGTGTGGCCGACGCGTTACGGCGGCCAAACCTGGGGTTTGACGATGTCGCCGGCTTCATGCCGGGCCTCGGTGCGCGCACCGGCGAGCGCGTTGCGATCGAAGTGAAGTATGAAGGCTACGTGCGGCGCCAGCAGCTCGCGATTGAGAAAGCGGCGAAAAGCGAGCATTCGCGCATTCCCGAGGGCTTCGTTTACGAGCACATCACGGCACTTTCGCGCGAGGCGCGCGAGAAACTGGGCCGCCAGCGGCCGCGTACGCTCGGTGCCGCCAGCCGGATTCCGGGCGTGACCCCCTCGGATGTCGCGATTCTGAGTCTGTACGTGCACCGCCCGGCCGTCGCGGCCGGCTGATGGAGGAGCAGACCGCCCTAGCCGAGCGCCTCGCGAGCAGCGGGGTTGAGATCCGGCTCGTTGAGCCGCTCGCGCGCTTCGGCGCGATGCTCCTGGAGACCAATCGCCGCTTCAACATCAGCGGCGCGGACACGCCCGAGGAATTGCTGCCGCACCTGCTCGATAGTTTGAGCATCGTTCCGTACGTGCAGGGGCCGCTAATCGATATCGGCTCGGGCGGGGGACTACCGGCCATTCCGCTCGCGCTTGCGGCCGGGATTCAGATCACCATGGTCGAGTCGACGACCAAAAAGGCCGCATTCTTGGAGGCCGCGCTCGGGATGCTGGGGCTGGAGGGGCGCGTCATCCCGCAGCGGGCGGAACTCGCCGGGCGCGATCCGGCCTTGCGCGAACGGTTCGCCTGCGCGACGGCCCGCGCCGTTTCGAGTGCCCCGACCGTGCTGGAACTGGCGGCGCCGTTTCTCCGGGTGGGCGGGGTGGCGGTGCTGCAGCGGGGACAGATGCAGGATCGCGAACGAAACGCGGTCGTGGACGCGGCGCCGATGCTCGGAGCGGAGCTGGCGCACGAGATTCCGCTCGACGGAGAGCGACGCGTGCTGCTCGTCAGGAAGGTCGAGCGCACCCCGCAGCGCTTTCCGCGCCGCACGGGGGTGCCGGAGAAGCGGCCGCTCTGCCTTTAGCGATGTTCCACGTGGAACGTTTTGCTTCAGCGGTTCCCCGTGGAACATTAAGGTGCGCGTAGCAGCGCGTCGAGCACTCGATCCGCAAGCGGCTCTCCGGGCGCCATCGCTTCCGGGTGCCACTGCACCGCCAGAAGAAAGGGCCCACCGGCACCGGCCGGCTCAAAAGCCTCGATAACGCCGTCCGTACTGACCGCGCTGACGCGGAATCCGTCGGCCAGCCGTTCGATCGCCTGGTGGTGCGAGCTGTTTACCGTTCCGGCTGCGGTGCCGGCGAGCCGGCGGAGCAGGCTCCCCTCGGAAACAAGAACGCCGTGGTGGCGCGGCTGGTCTGCGTCCCGCCGATGCACCGCGTTCTTGTCCGCGAGATCCGCGACCAGGGTTCCGCCGTGAAAGACATTGAGTATCTGTGCGCCTCGGCAGATGGCGAGCATCGGCAGCGGCCGCCCCCGCAGGCCTTCGAGCATCTCCCATTCAACGGCATCGCGCTCCGGCTTGCTTTTGCAGAGGCCGTGCGGATCGGCAAAGCCGTACCGGTGCGGCTCGACGTCGGCGCCGCCCGTAAATACGACTGCATCGACCTCGGCGAGCAGATCTAGGCGCGTCTCCCGCCCCGACCCTGCGAGCCATGCCGTCTCAATCGTGATGCCCAGTATCCCCGCTCGCCGATGGAGCGCTTGGGGATACAGGTCGTAATCATGGTCGCCGCCGTGATAGCTTAGGCCGATCCGCATAACGGCGAGGTTCAAAAAGTGGGCTTTATATACTTGACGCACAAGGAGCCAACTTATGAACCAACCTCCTCAAATTGACGTAGCGCCTGGGGCGCGAGAAAAAGCCATCGAGTTCCTGAGGTTCTACTTCACGCCCGATCCTCGCTTTGAGGTCGGGCGAGGTGAGGCCACGGAAGCCTTAGACGGGCTCCTCGAAATCCTCCATGGCTCGCAAGTACTTGATGTGGAACTTCGTCGCTCGTTCCAGGGTTGGCTTGATACGCATTTGCCAGAAGTGGTCTAGTCGGGCAACACGATCTACGACGCGGTGTAAAGCCTCTTGAAAGTCGGAAGTTTCGTAGATCAGGGCCTCACTGATGCCGCCTGCGTTCTTCAGCCATACCAATGCAGTCGGGTAGCGTTTGTCGATCATCCATCGCCCATGAGCGGCATGTATTCGCGCTCCATTGGCCTTTTGGAGTTTCTGGAGAAGCGTGCGATACTCATCGACGGTAGCGGCGTCAAAACGCCGACTTTTTGCGGCTTTTACAAGCATTTCTATGCGCTGCCCAAAGTTCGTGATTAGGTCGAATGTTTCCATGGCGATCCAGTTTCCAGGATGTTGCGGCACGCCAATTAGCAGACTTCCCACCACAAGTTCAGCGTACATGTGCGCCAAAAGGCTTTCGGCATGCGACCATTGAGCGACGATTTCGCCCAAGAACGCCGCGCAGGTAGGGCGCTCTTCAACCAGAGAGGCGCCATAGACGCCGCTGTTTCCATCGCTTTTCCATGGGCGGGGCATATATGATAGACTCCTCTCGTATGGCACCCGAAGGCGAGAAGCCGGTAACCGAAGAGCAGTTTAAGCGTTTTGGCCAGGCCCTCATGCAAGTAAGCAAAGAGGAGCTGGCCGAGGCCGTGGCCGCCGAGGAACGTGAAAAGGCCGAGCTGCCGCACGAGAAGCGGCGCGGACGGCCACGAAGGGCCGACTAGGGCGAAGAAGTAATGCGGCCGGCCGGCCGCAAATGGAACCTGCCGTGGCAAACGTCGTTAAGGCACTGTCGGGTGTTTGTACGCTTGACGATATACGAATAGCTTTTGAGTCTGACCACGAGCTTGTTTCTGCGGATGTAACCGTAGAGCCCGATCCCCATAACAGGGTGATTGAGATTTCCGGCGTGTTCAAGGATCGCAGGGCGAGCGAGTGGGTCGGGAAATTTGTGCGAAAAATCGAGATGGTGGACAAGCGTTTTCGCGTCCATCATAGCGTGATTGAGATTGACCCACGTTACTGGAGGCGTGGCATAGCGCGGGAACACTATACGCGCGCCATTCGTTTCTACTACGGGACGCTGCATGCGGATCAGGTCTACATGAAGGCCGATTTCTTGGGTCCGTCGGTCTGGGGCGATTTCGGATTCGAATTCACGGAACCGGATTGGGACCTTCTCATGCGGGCGCTAGACTTGGTCCATCAGTCACACTACGGCTGCCCACCGGAGTTCTATCCAAAAAGCGCGACCGAGCTCGCGAACCTGATAGGGGATGAGGGCTTCGAGATAGGAATAGAGGTCATTGGCATGGTTCATGCCGGAGCGAAGGACTCCGGGGGCCTCAAGATGGTCCTCAATCTTGACGATGAGGGTACTATAGAGTTCCTAAGGGACGAGGGAATACTATGAAAGTGAATGAGCAACTGACGCAGCGGGGTGTGCCGCCTCGCTTTATGATTAAGAAGAGCGCGCGGTCACTGGCCGCAGCGGAGCGTCGTGCTGGCCGTTCGCTCGTCATCAAGAGCAAAAAGCGCGTCGTCGCGGTCTAGCGCGACCAGTTCGCCGAATTGAAAAGGAGCATCTGAACGATGCTCCTTTTTTAATTGCCGGTTAGAGCCTTGTAGGTCAACCGCGCGCCATCAGCGAGCTTCAGCACTTTTGGAAGGCGCTCACCATCCTTGTCCTCGCGGTTATTGAAGCGCCAGACCTGCTCGTCCAAATAGCGGTCCAAGTGCTTCGGGCGCGGGCAAATGTACGTGCCTTTGATCGTGCGCTTCAGCACGGACCAGAACGACTCGATAGAGTTCGTGTGAATCTCGCCGCGCACGTATTCCTCAGAGTGATTGATTACTTTATGGACGTAGCGATAGCGCGCCGCATTGTACGAGTCGTAGGCATCCGTATAGAGCGTAGAGCCCTTTGCTACATGGTCCCGCAGCCGCAAATTTAGCGTGAGAGTACGGGTGCTCGGCACGACCATCGCGCGGACTTGGCCGCCGCGTTGACGCAGGCCAAGAACGGCAGTCATATGGTTTTGGCCGCCCTTCATCGTCGCTTCGGGATTGCGCGCCTGCATGCGTTTTTTCGCCGCATTGTTGGCGCGCTGAATCCGGCCACCGATGAACGTTTCGTCCGCCTCTACTTCCCCATGCAGTTTTTGAAAGGTCCCGCTTTTCATCGCGTGGCGGATACGGTGCAGCATGAACCAGGCCGTCTTTTGCGTGACGCCCAGGGACCGTGCAAGTTCGCAGGACGAGATACCGTTACGGTTGCTGGCCAGCAGCCACATCGCGGGGAGCCACTTGTCGTAGCCAATCGGGGAATCTTCGAAGATGGTCCCGACCTTGGTCGAGAACTGCCGTTTGCATTCGTTACACCGCCACATACGGCGGGTGGAGATATAATGCACGTCCGCCGATCCGCAGCCCATCCGGGGGCAAGCAATACCGTTCGGCCACCGAATCATGGTGGCGAAGCGATGAGCCGTCTCGGGGTCCGAGAAATACCGGACCGCTTCAAGGAGGGTGGTCGGAAAGCGAACGGGCTTATCCATGACTCCATCTTAGCCCAAGCGAGCGTGTGAGTCAAGTATATAATGCCCCAAAAAGTCGTAGCGCGGCCCTGCGAAGAGCCACTACTCTTGAGGAGAGCCATGACAGACGCCCTTCGCCATCTGCTGTTTTCCGCCGCCATGCTGGCCGTACTGGCCGCAACCGTCGCGGCCGCCAATCTAAAGTTCTAAAGTAACCGCCTCCACGCGTTTGGCGGTTATGGGCGCGAACCGCGCGAGGCCGCGGCACGCTGCCGCGCGAACCGCGCGTACACAACGCATGTACGAGGTACTTCCCGCCGACCGCGCCATCGCCGACGTCGTGCCGCCCGGCGCGCTGTTTGCTGTGGGCGGCCGCGTCCGCGACGAGTTGCGCCGGGACTTCGAAGGCGCCGCCGTCGCGCTCAAAGACCTCGACTACATCGTGACCGGCGTGGCCGCGGACGATCTCGAACGGCGTTTGCGCCGCGTGGGGCGGGTGGATCTCGTCGGCGCCTCGTTCGCGGTCTTCAAAGTAACCTTCGACGGCCGTACGGTGGACGTGGCGCTGCCCCGGCGCGAGCGTTCCACCGGTGCGGGCCATCGCGACTTCGCCGTGGAGAGCGGTCCGGAAATTCCGCTCGAAGACGATCTCGCGCGGCGCGACTTCCGCATGAACATGATCGCGCGGGCACTGCCTTCCGGCGAACTGGTCGATCCGTACGGCGGCGCGCAGGACATCCGCGCTCGCCGCGTCGACATTCTGACGCACCGCACGTTCGAAGAAGATCCGCTGCGCATGCTGCGCGCGGCGCAATTTGCCGCGCGCTTCGGCTACACGCTCACGGAAAAGACCCGCGCCGCGATGCGGGCCGCGGCTCCGCTCGTGCGAAGCGTGTCGGCCGAGCGCATCGCCGACGAGTTCACCAAGCTGCTCGTGCAGGCGCCCAAGCCCTCCATGGGCTTCGAGTTGCTGCGCGACACCGGCGTTCTGCCGCACGTGTGGCCGGAATTGCTCGAGGGCGTGGGCGTCGAGCAGAACGAGTGGCACGCCTACGAAGTCTACCGCCACAATCTCGAAACGCTCGATTCCGTGCCGGCCGGTGACCTCGTGCTGCGCCTTGCCGCGCTGCTGCACGATGTGGGCAAGCCGCGGACCAAAGAAGGCCCGCATTTTTACCGCCACGAGCAAGTCGGCGCGGACCTGGCGCGGGAAATGCTTGGCCGCTTACGCTTTTCGAACGAGGTCGTACAGACCGCCGAGCATTTGGTGCGCCAGCATATGTATGTGGCCGATCCCGAGTTGAGCGATGCGGCGATCCGCCGCTTCATCCGGCGAATCGGCGTCGCGCACCTCGATCGCCAATTCGCTCTGCGGGCAGCCGATATCGCCGGCAGCGGTTTGCCCAAACGCGACGATTCGAACGAGCGTTTTCAGACGCGCGTCTACGCCGAAGTCGCTCGCAAACCCGCGTTCTCGGTTACGGATCTGCGCATTGACGGCGCCGCCGTCATCGAAGCGATGGTCGCAGGGGGCCTTGCGCAGCGTAATTTTCGCGGCGACAAGCGCGTGGGCGATGCGCTGCAGTACTTATTCGAGCAGGTCACGGAGCAGCCGGAGCGCAATGAGCCAGCGACGCTACGCGCGCTTTTGGATCAGTATCTAACGCAGCAGCGCCGCGAATTTTCCTAGGGGGCTCGTCCAATCTCGCGTATCATCGCGCTCGTCAATCAGAAAGGCGGAGTCGGCAAAAGCACGACGGCCGTGAATCTGGGTGCGGCACTGGCCGTGCTCGGCGCGCGCGTGCTCGTCGTTGACTTGGATCCGCAAGGCAACACGTCGACGGGCCTGGGCATCAACAAATCCGAGCTCAAACGCGACGTGTACGATCTCCTGATGCATCATGCGTCGATCGACGAAGTGCTGCGCCGCACCGAGATCGAGTCGCTCGACATCATCCCCGCGACGATCAATCTCGCCGGCGCGGAAATCGAATTGGTATCGGCGTTATCGCGCGAAAACCGCTTGAAAGGCGTGCTCGGAACGATCGCCGCGAATTACGATTTTGTGCTGATCGATTGCCCGCCCTCGCTAGGTTTGCTGACGATCAACGCGCTCACCGCAACTCAAGAGATCATCATTCCGGTGCAAGCCGAGTATTATGCGCTCGAAGGGCTCTCGCAACTCACCAACGTGGTGCGGCGCGTGCAAGACGCGCTCAATCCGCAGCTGCACGTAAGCGGCGTTTTGGTTACGATGTTCGACGGCCGCACCAAGCTCGCGATGGAAGTGCTCGACGAGCTCAACGCCTATTTTCCGCGGCAGATGTTCAAGACGCAGATTCCGCGCAACGTGCGTCTCTCGGAGGCGCCCTCATTCGGCAAGCCGGTCATTCTGTTCGATCTCAAGTCGCGCGGCGCGCAAGCGTACATGTCCTTGGCCAAAGAAATGCTGGACGCGCAGCAGCCCGCCCGGGCGGCCGCGCAGTGAGTACGGCTCCCAAGCGTGGCCTGGGGCGCGGGCTCGGTGCGCTCCTGGGCGATGCGCCCGTGCCCACGGCGCCGGCGGTCCCCGCGGGCGAGGCCATCCGTCACATCCCGGTCGAGCGGGTGCGGCCGAACCCGCACCAGCCGCGCAAGACGTTCGATGCCGCGGCGCTCGACGAACTCCAGGCTTCCATCACCGAGCACGGCGTGCTCGTCCCAATCCTCGTGCGCGAGCGAGGCGACGGCTATGAACTGATCGCGGGGGAGCGCCGCTGGCGCGCCTGTGCGGCGCTGCAGCGGCCGACGGTCCCGGCCATCGTTCGCACCAGCGACGACCGCGAATCGCTGGAAGTCGCAATTATCGAGAACCTCCAGCGCGAGAATCTCAATCCGCTCGAAGAGGCCGCCGGTATCGCGGAGCTCATCGATTCCCACGATTTCACGCAGGAGCAGGTGGCGCAGCGGTTGGGCAAGAGCCGGCCCTCGGTCACCAACGCGCTCCGCTTGCTTGGGTTGCCGGAGGCGATCAAAGCGCTCATCGCCGACGGCTCGCTGAGCGCGGGGCATGCCAAAGCCTTGCTCGGCGCCCCCGAAGCGCAGCGTACGGAGCTCGCCAAGCGCGCCGCGCAGCTGGGCCTGTCCGTCCGCGCGCTCGAGCGCATCGTCAACGCGATGAATCAGCCGCCCGCGCCGGCAAAACCCCCCGCGCGCGGGGCGCCCGAAGACCGCGAGTTCGAAGCGCGCCTGCGCACCAAACTCGGCGCGGCGGTGCGGCTGCGCCGCGGCGCAACCGGCGGCAGCATCGAGATTAAATATGCGGATGAGACCGATCTCATACGCATTGCCGATCTCCTACTTGAAGAGTGAACTTCGTTTCGTTTCAACGGGGCATGACGCTGCTGATGGCGGCGGGATTTTTGGTATTCGTCA
>DASSZL010000206.1:0-5238 GCA_035713505.1 Vulcanimicrobiaceae bacterium
CATGTTCGGCCGCACGACGACGAGATGCGGACATGCTTCGAGGGCCTTCCACAGCGGCACGGCCGATTTCACGCCGAACGGACGCGCTTCATACGAGGCTGTCAGCACGACGGCACGCCGGCTGGAACCGGCAACCGCAACGGCCTTCCCCTCGAGCGACGGATCGTCTCGAATCTCGACGCTCGCGTAGAACGCATCGACGTCAAAGTGGGCGATCATGTGGATGCTTTAGTCTATCTCGTGGCCCGCACCCTTGAAAATGGCGCGAATCGTCTCCATATTGCGCAGATCGTCGGCTTCCTCGCCCGGCGTTTCCAAAATCGCGGTCTTCTCCCGAAGCTCCGGACGCGCGGCCAGCGCGCGAAATCCTTCGAAACCGATGTTGCCCTCACCGATGTGGTGATGGCGATCGCGGTTTCCGCCGAGCGGCACTTCCGTGTCGTTGAAGTGGAACACGTGCACGCGATCGAGACCTATCTGTTCGGCGGCTTGATACAGGAAGTCGTCGACGCCGCGCTGCGTATTGATTTCGTACCCGGCGGCCCAAGCGTGCGCCGTATCCAGGCATACGCCGAGCCGAGGATGGTCCAGCGTTTTAATGAAGCGGCCGAGTTCTTCGAGCGTTCCGCCGCAGAGTGCGCCCGCGCCTGCGGAATTCTCCATCACCAAATAGACGTCGGAAGCGATATCCTCGAGCACCTGCTCGAGCAAGCGGCACGCGGAAACGAAACCCTCGTTGCGGTCGCGCTTACCGTATGAACCCAAGTGCGTGTTGACGTACCGGATGCCGCCGGCCGCTGCGGCGGCCAAGTCGTTTCTCAGCAGGCCCACGGAGCCGGTGCTGATCTTCGGATCGTCGCTCGCGAGATTGATCAAATACGGCGTGTGAATGACGCACGGGTCGATCCCGGCCTGCGTGCGCGCCGTTTTGAACGCCGCCAACGCCGGTTTGTTAATCGGGCTTGTGCGATAGCTGCGCGGGTTGCTCGAAAAGATCTGAATCGCGGTGCATTTCACGCGTTTGGCATAGTCGATTGCCGCTGCGTACCCCGCGCTCACGCGAACGTGGATTCCCAGGCGCACGAAGCCCTACGGTTTCTTCGCCATGTAGAGGTATTGAATGTATGCGAGGGGGAGCCGCGGATTACCGCTTCCCAATCGCTCGCGTAGCGCGTATTCCAGCAGCCGGAAATACTCGTCCGCCTGCACACCGAGCGCTTTGCGCACGGAGCAGCGCGAACGCTCGTAACCGAAATACTGTTCGAGCGGCATCGTCGCGCGCCACGGCACAACGCGCAGCGTCTGCTGCGTGAACTGCGAGGCGTAAAACTCTTTGAATCCGCCGGTCAGCCCGCTGTCGATGGGGTCTTTACCGAGCGAACGAAGGACTTGGTCGCGAAGCTCCTTCACGGCATCGGTGGACATCAGATGCTTCCACCAAATCGCAATGATGCCGCCCGGGCGAAGAACGCGGTACGCTTCGGTAAGCGCGCGGGCACGCTCGACCCAGTGAAACGTCTGCGCGCTGATGACGACGTCAAAACGTTCGTTGGGAAACGGCAGCGCTTCGGCCTCACCCTTCACGAACGTCGCGTTGGGGAGGCGCGCAGCGGCCGCCGCGAGCATTGCTTGCGACGGATCCACGCCCGTGACGGGAAAGCCGTTCATCGCGAACGGCTCGCTGGCAATGCCGCTTCCGCAGCCGACGTCGAGAATGCTCGCGCCGCGGCGCAAACCGAACTGCGCGATGAAGTCATACAGTTCGTTCGAATAGCCGCTGCGGTAGAGGGCGTAATCCTGCGCCAAGCTGGCCCATTCGTCCGTCATGCCTGCGTCTGTGGTTCCTCTTCTTGCGCCGCCGGTGCTTCACTCGCCGGCCCCGCAGGAGCATTGGCCGTAATGTTCGCCGTGAGGAGATCGAGTTCGAGCGGCTGCCCGGCCTCCAATTCCATCGGCGGCAAGTCGTCGAGTGACCGCAGGCCGAACGATTCCAAGAATTCCGGTGTGGTTTTGTAGAGCATCGGGCGCCCCACTACGTCCTTACGTCCGGCTTCCGCAATGAGCGTGCGGTCGAGCAGCGTCGATACGACGCTATCGGATGCGACGCCGCGAATTGCTTCGATTTCGCTCTTGGTCACCGGCTGCATATAGGCGACGATGGCCAGCGTTTCCAGCGCCGGCGTCGACAAGCTCGACTTGGGCGGCAGCAGATACGCCTCGACGACCTCGCGGGCAGCCGGCGCGCTCGCAAACCGGTAACCGCCGGCGATCTCGCGCAGAACGATTCCGTGATCGGCGAAGTCGGCTTCGATCCGCTGCAGCGTCGCGGCCACTTCCATCTCGCTCGCATGCGTGAGTTTGGCGACTTGCTTTATCGTCAGCGACTCGCTCGCAACGAAAAGCAGCGCCTCAATGGGACAGCGAAGCCGCTCCACGGCCTCATCGATGGCCTGCGGGTCTTGCGGCCGTTCGTGAGCTTCTTGGACTTCTTGGACTTCTTGGACGTCCTGAACTTCTTCTGTAATTTCCACTTAGTTGCTTACCGGTGCGGCGATGGGCAGAACGCGAATGTCGTCGAAAGGCTCGGGCTGATCGACCGTTACGCGATGGCGTCGAATGAGTTCGAGAACGGCCAGGAACGTCACGATGATGGAATCGCGCGTCATACCGAGTTCCTTGCACAGGGACGAGAACAGCACCTCACCGTTTTCGCGAACCTTGCGCATGATGTAATCCATCGACGCCATCAGAGAGAGACGCTCGCGCGCGATCGTGCGTTTTTCCGGACGCGCGCTGCGAAGCATGGCGATAAAGGCGCGGGTGAGCTTGTCCGGGTCGACGCGATACCGCTGGCGCAGTTCGCTGACCGGATCGCCCGTGTCGCGATAGTAGAAAGATGAAGCCTCCAGCTGGCGTGCGCGCAGTTCCTCGCCGACCTCGCGGTATTTGGAATACGCGATGAGGCGCTGGCGCAGGCGCTCCTCGACTTGTTCGGGCGTCTCGGCTTCTTCGTCTTGAAACTCGGAGGGAATCGGCGGCAGCAGAGCTTTCGATTTGAGGAAGACCAGCGTCGCCGCGATCACCAAATATTCGGCGGCGATCTCCACGTTCAGATCTTCCATCATCGAGACGTAGGCCAAATACTGCTCGGCGACCGTGGCCAGCGGCACCGTCGCAATGTCGAGCTGGCGCTCTTTGACCAGGCTCAAAAGCAAATCGAGCGGCCCGTCAAAGACCTCCACACTGACGCGCAGTTTTTCGGTGGTCTCTTGTTGTCCGGCCGCGGGCGTAACGTCGGCGTCGATGCTCAACTGGTTCTCTGTTCTGCTGTCCTCGCGACGATTGGGACGTCGCCGAATGCGGTGGGGTTGGCCATGACGTAGTCGAGGCCCAAATCGATGAGGCGCTTTTCGTTCACGTACTTCAGCGCCTTCTTGGCTTGTACGATATCGAACCAGCGTGCCTCGTCTACCTCGTGGTCGTGATTCGCCGTATCGCCCGAAAGGTACCGCATCAAATAGAACGTGACCGACTTTTTATGCTTGGCGCGGTTCAGGTAAAACCAGTACGAAATCTCGTTGAGCTTGGTCAGGAGCTCGGCCCAGCAGCCGGTTTCTTCGCGCACTTCGCGCAGAGCCGCTTGCTCGTGCGATTCTTTCGCTTCGACGTGTCCTTTGGGCAACGTCCAAATACGCGGCGTGCCGCGTCCGATGAGCAACGCATCGTACGTGGACTCGCGGCGCCGTAGCACAAGGCCGCCGGCCGAAACCTCGTATTTGATTCGCATTTCCAAGCCCCTGAAGGACTGCAAAGGCGCCACTGGCGGCGCCTCCTGATTACCCCAATTATAGCCGACGGGACCAAGAAGACCCTGGCAGCAGGGGCTCCCTTTTTTTTGCTTAGGGTAAGTTCGGGTCCCCGCTTTGCACCCGGGGCTCGCCGGGAGTCCACTCCTGCCTCGAGGTGGGCGGGCAGTCCCCGTTCCAAACCCAGGTGTCCTTATCGACGTAGAGCAGCAGGCCGCGGTCGTACACGTCGTAGGTCGTGCTCGCCTCGTATTGCTGGACTCTGTATTTTCTGGTGTGGGACTGGTTCCAGTAGTAGCAGCTGACGGATCTGCCCCCTTTGAACGCGAGCGCGGCGCACCAGCCCAGACCGTCCGGAGTGCACAGCGGGTTCGGGGTTGGTGCCGGCGCCGGCGTGGGGGTCGGCGTTGGAATTTGACTAGCCGCCGGAGTGGGGCTGGGTGTGAGCGCCGGGGTTGGTGTGGCGCGCGGGGTAGGTGTGGCCGCCGGCGTTGGCGCGGCCGGCGTGACCGAGGGCGAGGGGACTGGACTGACGAGGACCGGTGAAGCCGGCGTATCCGGCGCCACCGTGGCGACAATGATCGGCTGCCCCGCCACGGCACTGTTGCAAGCAATTGTGCGCGAGCTGGACGTGCGCGGGTCGGAGAACGTCAGCACGACGGAGCTCTCGCCCGCGGGGCAGCCGGGGTCGCTCGCCAGCATGCTCGCGGCCGTGACCGCGCCGCTCATGCCGCTGGCGTGGCCGGCGCTGTCGAGAAAAATCGTGAACGGTACGTTGCCGAGCCGGGTTTCGCGCACGTCGCCGCTCGAGGTCATCGGCGCCATGGGTGCCTTTTCCAAAGCGCCTGCGGCGGTGGGACGCCCGGAATAAACCGTAAGCGTGAATCCCCCAGCGGGCGAGCCCGCCTCGGACAAGCGCTGGTCAAACACAATCGTCGCGCCATTGCCGCTGTTCGCGGCGAGCGCTTGCGCATAGGCGATGGCCGAATCGAATTGACTCGCGGCGGAAGCCATGCCGAACGAACGCGCGCCTTGCGGCAACGCCCAAAGCGCCACCGCAATCAACACGGTGACCGCGACGACGATGACCAGTTCGATCAGGGACGTTCCGCGCTGCCGCACACGATGGCTAGTGCCCCGCCCTGCGGCACGCGGGACGTGCGCTTACGCCGTTCCGGCCGGATACCAGCGCAGGTCCGGCTGACGCGCCGCGCGCGTTTCATCGAGCCTGCCGACGACCGTGTTTTGCGGCGCCGCAAGGATGGCGTGCGCATCGGTCTTCGAGGTTTCGACGATCTCGCGAAGCGCGGCGATAAACGTATCCAAGGTCTCCTTCGATTCCGTTTCCGTCGGCTCGATCATCAAACATTCCGGCACGATGAGCGGGAAGTAGATCGTCGGCGCCATGAAGCCGCGATCGAGCAGCGCCTTG
>DASSZL010000207.1:0-9406 GCA_035713505.1 Vulcanimicrobiaceae bacterium
TTCATCGAGGACCAGGAAGCGGTCGCGCCGGCCGAGGCCGCCTCGGTGATGCTGCTCAAAGAGAAGATGCAGGACGTGCTGCAAAACCTCACCGAGCGCGAGCGCAAGGTGCTCGTGCTGCGCTTCGGCCTGGAAGACGGGCACCAGCGCACGCTGGAAGAGGTAGGCCAGGAGTTCGGCGTCACGCGCGAGCGCATCCGTCAAATCGAAGCCAAGGCGCTGCGAAAACTGCGCCATCCCTCGCGCGGCAAAGCGCTCAAGGATTACTGGTCCAACGAATAACGTGCTCGCCCTCATCGCCGCCGCGGCGATGGCCGCCCCCAGCCCGACGCCGGCAGGCAGCCAGCTCAAGACCATCGCAACGGTGCGCTCCACGCCGTTCTGCACCTCGATCGCGCAGCATTTCAACGCGGCCGTCAGCCCCATGCTCGCGAACGACCGCGCGCTCGACCAAATCGATCCGCAGCTCGTGGACTTGAACGACGCCTTCAACCATCCCGATTATCAGATCCGCTACGGCCGCGTGCGCGCCAAACTCATCCAGTACGTGAACCAGATTCAAAAAAACCTGCCGTTCATTCAGACGGAGATCAACGGTCTGCGCAAAGGCGAAGCGCTTACGAAAGATCCGCAAGACGCGCACGACATCCGCCAAATCGCCGAGAAACTGCAGCTCGCCTACGACAAACAGATGCAGCTCGCGACCGATTTGACCGGCGTGATTCACGCGATGATGGAATACAATCCGCCCGCGGATCTGGACGTCGCCGCGCAAGAGATGAACGAAGCGCAAACCCCGGAAGAGATGCGCAACGTCAAGAGCTATCTGAAGTTCGACGGGCAGCGCGACGTCGTCAATCAGGCCGAAAACGCCGCCGCCGACTCGGCGATTACGCTGGTCGAGAATCGCTGCTCGGTAACCAAATAAAAAAGGCGCCTTTACGGCGCCTTTCGTTTCTACATGTCTCCCATCGCGGCGTTTTTGCTCGGCTTGACCAGCGGATTGGCTTGAGCGAATGCGCCGTTGGGATTCGGCGTCACCCACACTTCCACGTCCCACTGAGCGGGAAAGTCGAAAACTTTCACGACCTGGTTCGCGCTCTTGACCTTGTGCATCTTCACGAGCGGAGCGGCCGCCGGATTTTCGAGGCTGCCCCCGTTCTTGGTAAAGTCGGCCGCGCTCACGGCGTGTCCGTAGGCGGCGTCCGTCTTGCCCTGCAGCACGTAGTGCACGTGCGCGTGTTTGAACTTCATCCAGCGCCCGGCGTCCAACCCCCAGAGTTTGGGTGCGGCGGCGCTGTTATCCGCAGTCAGCGGGACGGAGAAGTCGGCTCCGAGCAGATGGCCTTTGACGTCATACCACAGCTGGCTGGGCTGCGGATGCGCCGGGTCCGCTGCGCTGTTCCACTTCAGGTTCGCGTAGCTGATCGCGCCGGTCTTATCCTCGTTGGTGTACCGGAAATAGCCGGCTTTTTCCGCGTCGGCCGGCGTGGCGAAGCGCGCGTTGAGGTCTCTAGTGACTTGCTGGACGAACGCGACTTCGGCGGGAAGGGGCTTGTCGGGCAGTTTGGGCTGCATCGCTGCGGCTAGTGCGCTGCAACCGCCGGTCGCAAACGCGCCAAACGCCAAAAACGTGAGCGCGAAAAGCGCACGTTTCATGAGTAACCTCCGGTTTCTTACGGTTACGGGGTGCTTGTTGGCTGTACGCTTGGCGACGGCTTCGGCGTCGGCAAATGGAATCCCGGAGGCGTGTACATCGGCGCGGGCACGAAGTCCGGGTGCGGCGTATCGCTCACCGTGATGAGCGGCCGCGGCGTTGCGACGATAACCGCGCCCTGCGCTACTTCAATCGATGCTCCGGTACGCGCCCGAAGGACCGTGCCCGGCCCGAGCACCACGTCGCGCCCCTTGCGAAGCATATGGTAGATATAATGGCCGGGGATGAAGATGTCGCCCACCGTGTCGGTGACGGCGCGCGTGTTGTACGCTCCGACGCTGACGTGCGGGTCGATGTGAGAGGTCGGCGTCGAGAGCGGGATGCTCGTCCCGTCGGCAAGCGTGAGCGCCTTGAAATAAATTACGACCGAGCCGTCCTCGTTGCCCATGTGAGCGGGCGAGACTTGGCTGACCTCGATTTCGACGGGCGAACCTGCGCGCGCAACGGTTTTGCCCCCCAAGACGATCGGGTCGCGCAAATGCGCATGCACCACCGAGCCGGCCTTCAGGCGCGAACTCAGCGTATCGTCGAGAACGAAAAACAGACTCGAATCGAGCGGAAGCGTGGTGGAGTTGGTGGTGCCCGTGGAGGCTGCAGCCGACGAGGCCGCACGAGGTTCGGGTGTAGGCACCACAATCGCGCGGGCCGTTTGCGGGCCCCCGCTTACTGCCGCGGCGGCGCAGACCGCCGCGACCGCCAGAATACCGGCGCGATTAGCTCGCTTTTTTCTCTTGTTCCTGGGCTGCTGCGGCTGCTGCACGTTTGCCTTCTTCGATGAGCTGCTTGACCTTCTGGCCGCCCTTTTGCCCGATCTGCTCGTAGAAGTTCGGGCCGTAGCGGTCGCGTGTTGCTTCGCCGCCCTTCTTGCCGCCCTTCTTGCCGATCTGTTCGTAGAAAGCGTGGCCGTGCGCCTGTTTGGTCGCTTGGCCGCCCTTGCGCCCAATCTGCTCGTAGAATTCCGGGCCGTATTTTTTCTTGACGGTCTCGCCGCCTTTTTGGCCGGCTTCGCGGACCGTCATGCCTCCGGCTTTTTTAGGCGCCGGACCGTTCGGTGTACTCATTGACTGCTGTTATCCTCAGTTTCTTGCGCCGCCCCAGAAGGACGGCAATCTCATGCTCCATATACTAGAACGCAAGTTCGGTCCAGAAAGTTGGTATTGATTTGATTAAGAAGACCGTACGGTTCGCGGCGCTGCCTCTCGGGCTCGTTCTAGCGCTCGGTATCTCGGCTCCGCCGCCGCCCGCTTACACGCAAATCGTGCGTTTGGAACAAGCGCGCTCTTTAGGTAACGGCCGGCTTGCCGTATTCCTGAGTTCGAAGGACCGCTCGGTAGCATTGCGCGCGGCGCTTGCAATCGGACGGACCAAACAAACGGCGGGTCTGGCGCCTTTGCGGCGTTACGTACGCGATCGAGACGTTGCGATGCGCGCGATGGCCGTGTACGCGGTGGGGCTCATTGGAACGAGCGCGGCCGCCCCCGCCATTCTCGAAGGTCTTCACGATACGAGCGGCACGGTGCTCGTGTCGGCATTGGACGCGGCGGATCGCCTCGAAACGGCGCACGCGTTCAATCCCCGGCAAGAAGGCAAAGCCGCTCAGCGCGTGATCGCGCTGCTTCATTCGCGCGCTCCGGTCGTGCGTGCGCGAGCGGCGAGCACGCTCGAGAGTTTTCACGGGTCGCGTGAAGAACGCGCCGCCGTGCGCGCGCTCACGCATGCCTATTTGCATGAACGCGACGCGTTTGTGCGTTGGCATCTCATGTGGACGCTCTTTCGCGGCTACTCGAACTCCGCGCCCGAAAGCATGCTCGCCCGCGGTTTGAAAGATCCGGATGAAATCGTGCGGATCGAAGCCGCTCGTGCATTCGGGAAGCGCGGCGATGCATCCGCCGTGACGCTGCTGCGTCCGCTGCTTGGGGATCGGTCCTGGCGCGTGCAAGAGCAAGCCCGGGAATCGATCATCGTGCTGCAAGGCGGCAAGATGACCGAACATCTCACGCAGATTCCGCAAGGCGTGCACACGCCGGCGCCGCAGCCCGATCGTCTGGCATATCTGCCGGCGCTCGCGCGCGCGCCGGTGAGCGGTAAGCCCGGCGTGCCGCAAGCCGCCGGCGTCATCACACAGCCCAGGCTCAATCCCCAGAGCGTCGCGCTTTTCACGGGGCCGGCGAAGGGGCCGCATCCACGCGTGCGGATCGTGACCACCGAAGGCAACATTTACGTAGAGCTGTATCCCGAATGGGCGCCGCTAACGGTCGAGAACTTCCTGAACCTGACCAATCGCGGTTATTACGACAACAACCGCTGGTTTCGCATCGTGCCCGACTTCGTCGTGCAGACCGGCGATCCGACGAACACCGGAAACGGCGACGCCGGCTACATGATACCCGCGGAAGAGAATCCGATCGAACAAGACAGTTACGTCATCTCGATGGGCTTGAATTACACGAATCCGCCGAACGCGCACGCGATTCGCGACTCGGCCGGTACGCAGTTCTACATCACGCTCTCGCCGCAACTGCACCTCGATCGCGACTTCACGGTCTTCGGCAAAGTGATCGGCGGCTACGACGTGCTCGGACGCCTGATCGAGAAAGACACCATCGTTCGCATCGAGCGCATTCCGGACACCAAATCATGAAACTGCGCTGGCTGCCGCTTGCGCTGGCGTCGGCGTTGGCTTCCTGCGCCGGCAGCCCGCAGCAATTGCCGATCGGATTATCGCTGTGCAGTGCCGTTGCGCAGGGCAGCGGCTTTTCGGTGAGCGCTACGGTGGAGAACAAAGGCGACAAGCCGATTTCGACGCTCGGCTTGTCGCTCAGTTTCTATCGCGATTTCCGCTATTCGAGTTACACGGCGTCCGCGCACTTGCGGCAAGAACTCGACCCGGGACAAAAACGCGGGGTGACGTTCGAGGTCAGCGGGCCGCACGGCGCGCAAAGCGGCGAGGCCCTGCGCTGCGTCGTCACCCACATCGGTTACATGGACGGCACGTCGGCGGATTTGCCGCCCTCGCAATAGTTTAGAACGTCTTTTTCGTATCGATGAGAATCGTCACGGGGCCGTCATTTACGAGTTCGACGTCCATGTGGGCGCCGAACACGCCGTAACCCACGCGTAAGCCAAGCCGCTCGAGCTGTGCGCCGACGCGCTCGTAGAGCGGTTCCGCGACGTCTTCGCGTGCTGCGGTAATGAAGGACGGGCGCCGGCCCTTTCGCGCGTCGCCGTGCAGCGTGAACTGCGAGATGAGCAGCACCCCGCCGCCGATATCCAGCACGCTGCGGTTCATCAAGCCTTCGCCGTCGGGAAAGATTCGCAGGTTCGCGATCTTCTCCGCGGCCGCATCGGCATCGCGCTCTTCGTCGTCCACTCCGACGCCGGCGAGCACGAGCAGTCCTCGGCCTGTCTCCCCGACGGTCTTTTCATCGACGCGCACGCTCGCTCCGGAGACGCGCTGCACGACTAGCCGCACCGCGGCATCTTACTTCGAGAAGATTCCCGACAAGGCGAAGATCGCGTTTTCTTTGCGCTCCGCGACGCGGCGGTAAAAATATCCCGCCCAGTGCGTGCCGAACGGCACGTAGATGCGCAGGCGGTAGCCTTCCGCGATCAGCTGTTTCTGAATGCTCGGACGTATGCCGTAGAGCATTTGGAATTCAAACCTATCGGACGCGATGTCGTTGTTGTGCGTGAAGGCCTTGACGGCTTCGATGATCTCGACGTCGTGCGTGGCGATACCCGGATAGTTTCCGCGCGTGAGCAGCGCCTTCGCGCACTCCAGATACTGTTTGCGGATTTGCGGCATCTCTTTGTAGGCGAGATCCGGCGGCTCGCTGTAGGCGCCTTTGCAGATGCGCACGCGCGCGCCGAGTTCGATGGCGCGCTCCACATCTTGCGGCGTGCGCCGCAGGTACGATTGGAGCACCGGGCCGACGTTCTTGTGCGTTTGGTAGGCGCGTTCGAAAATATCAAGCGTGGTTTGCGTGACCGGCGTGCCTTCCATGTCGATGCGCACGAACGGGTCGGGATTCTTCGCCTGCGTGTAGTCGAGAATGGAGGTGAGATTCTCGAGCGCGAAGGCCTCGTCGATGAGCATGCCCATCGCGGTGAGCTTCACGGAAACGTTGCACTGCACGCCTGCGGCCGCGATCGCGTCGGTCATGTGAAAGTATGCCTCGCGCGTCTTTATCGCGGCATCGCGCTCGAGCACGTCCTCGCCCAGAAAATCGAGCGTCGCAGTCATGCCCGCCGCATTGAGCTCGCGCACCGCGGCTATCGCCGAATCGACGGTCTCGCCCGCCACGAAGCGCTTGGCCAAGAAGAAAAAGCGCCGAGAAAAAAGTGAGTCCGGTGCGAACATGCGATCGAGAACGGCCATAACGGCGTGTCTTATACGACGCGGCGCCGCAAAGCCCATTGTACGGCGACGACGACGGCCGCCAGCACGACGAAGCCGTACGTCAGCGAGAGCGAGGTGCTCACGCCCTGTGCGGACAGGGCCACGTACAGTTCGACGGGCAGCGACGTCGGATGGTATGCGAGAATCGACGTAGCGCCGTATTCGCCGATGGCGCGCATCCACGCGAGCACCATACCGGCTACGACGTTCGGCGCGGCAAGCGGCAGCGCGATACGAAAGAAGCGTGCCGCCGGACCGGCACCGA
This sequence comes from Vulcanimicrobiaceae bacterium, assembly GCA_035713505.1. Classification (GTDB taxonomy): domain Bacteria; phylum Vulcanimicrobiota; class Vulcanimicrobiia; order Vulcanimicrobiales; family Vulcanimicrobiaceae; genus DATGJX01. Next base: position 6,382 of record DASSZL010000207.1, read on the forward strand.
GAATCTGCGCGGATTCGTCATACGAGGGATCGAGCGATCCGAACGCCGCAGCGGCGGTGATCGCAACGAACGAACCTGCGACAAAAAACTCAGCGAGCGCAACCCCCCACAGGGAATCGACCAGGACGATACCGTGCTGCGCGAGCGCGGCGCCCAGCGGCGTACGGGTACCTACGGTTTGCAGCAGGATGATGCCGGAGGCGACCGGCGGAAACGCGAGCGGAAGCGCGAGCAGTGAAAGAACCAGACCCCGCAGGCCGCGCCGTGCGTGCGCCAGCGCGTATCCGGCCGGCACACCCAGTATCGACGCGGCGGCGACCGCGATGCTGGATGCGATGAGCGAGACGCGCACCGCCTCTTGAGCGACCGGTTGGGAGAACGAACGTACCACGTCGGCAGGCGGGACGGCGGCGAGCATCGCAACAACGGGCCCCAGCATGACCAGCAGCAGTATTGCGGCGGCCGCATGAAACAACGCTCCGCTGTCATTCCGCTTCATACTCAAAACTTTACCAAATCCGGACGCGCGGGCGAGGCGCGGTGGCCCCCGGGGCGAAAGGGACCTGCAGCATGACGCAGCGCACGTGGCGGGTTCTCATTGCCGACGACGATCCGGCTATCTGCACACTCATTGAAACGGTGTTGCGCAAAGGCCCATACGAGATCATCATACGCAACGACGCGGAGAGCGCGCTGGTCGCGCTGGATCGCGAGGGCTCGTTCGATATCATCATCTGCGACTTCATGCTCCCCGGAATCTCGGGCATCGATCTCATCGAGCGCCTGCGTGCGGACGAGCGCACGCGCGCCGTACCGATCCTGATGATCTCCGGCCACACCAACTACGCGATGGACGGCCGCGCCAAGAGCGCCGGCGCGAACCTGTTCCTCAACAAGCCGTTCACGATTTCGCAGCTGCGAACCGCAGTCAACAGTCTGCTCGCGCAACCGAAGGTCGATCCGCTCGAAAACCAGTCTGCGATAAACACGCGGTAGTAAGCCCGAAAGGGATGCGGGTGCGGCGGCTCGCATTGCGCTGGTCTTGCACCTGTTAAAGATCTTCGTCGTCGCGGTCTCCCTGGGCCTGGATGTGTTCGCGGTCGGCATCGGCGTGGGCATGCGCGGCGCTTCGCGCGCCGTCAAGATCCGCATCGGCACGGCCTTCGCCGGCGCCGAGGTCATTATGAACCTCATCGGCGTAGGTCTGGGCCATCTGGCCGGCCGGCTCCTGGGCAACGTTGCCGGATATATTGGTTTTGCCGCCCTCATCGGGGTAGGCGCCTACATGATTTTCGAGGCGGTGCGCGAGTCGGAAGAAAAGGTGCCGCTCGACATGTCGCGCGGCTGGGGCCTGTTCATCGGCGCGCTTTCTATCAGCCTGGACTCACTGGGCATCGGCTTCTCGATCCTGTACATCGGCGTTCCGCTGTGGCTGGCGCTGAGCGTCATCTTCGTGGTCTCGATTTGCGCCACGGTGCTTGGACTCACGTTCGGGCGCTTCTTGGGACGGCGCGTCGAGGAAGGGGCCGAGTTGTGGGCCGGTATCGTTCTGGTGCTTACGGGCGTCGCGTTCATTCTGGCAAAAGTCTTTAACGTCGGATAGAGAAGCGCTCGATCATGCGCATCGGCGACTGCTTGTTGGATTTGGCGCGGGGCGGCGGGCGAAGCTCGCTGTTCGTCGTCGGCACGGGCAAAAACGTCGGCAAGACCGTCGCGATGCGCGCCATCGCCGACGCGGCCTTCACGCGCGGTTTGCGCACCGGCCTCACTTCCATCGGCCGTGACGGCGAGGCCGTCGACATTGCCGACGCCCTGGCGAAACCGCGCTTATTTTTGCGCCCCGGCACGCTGGTCGCGACCGCGCGCAGTCTGCTGCCCGCGCACCCGGCGGGTGAGATTGTGGATTTCACGCCGTGGACGACCGCGTCCGGACCGGTGGTGCTCGCGCGCGTGCGTCACGCGGCATTCTACGAACTCGCCGGTCCCTCCACGGCGAGGGGCGTGCGCGCCTGCGTGCGTCGTTTTGCGGAGCTGGACTGCGATCAAGTCATCGTGGACGGGGCGCTCGATCGTGTGGCGGCGCTCGCCGGGGGAACGGACGCGATCGTCATTGCCGCCGGTGCGTCCGCGGCTCGCACCATGGAAGAATCCGTTGACGACGCGTGCGCGCTTGCGGCGCGCTTGCGAGTTTCCGGCGTGGACGAGCGCGCTCCGCTGCTGCGTTTGCCGGGCGCGCTCACCGCTGCGGATGCCGCGCGCCTGGTCTCGCAGCGGGAAGAGCGCCAAGTCGTCGTACGCGATCCCACGCAGATTGCGCTGAGCGGCAAAGCGCTGCTCGGCGTACTCTCGCGCTTGAACGTGCGCTGCGAGCGTCCGCTGCACGTCGTCGCGGCGACCGTCGCGTCGATCGGGCGCGATCGCTATTTCGAACCGCGAGCGTTCGCGCATGCGGTGGCGTCGGCAACCGGGCTGCCGACGTTCGACGTCTACGCCGGCACGATGGTGAACGCGGCATGAACTACTCCGCGCTCGTCGATGCCACAACCGCAAGCGCGCTCGACGTCGCTTGGCTGAACGCGCAGCTCGAGCCGCTGAGCGAGCCCGGACGCCGCGCGTACGCCTCGCTCGAACCATTGCCGCCGGGAGCCGAACGTGAGGCCGCCGAGCGCGCGCAGGCGATCGCGGACATGGCGCAGCGCATTGACTCGGCCGCGGTAGACGCCATGCGCGATGCCTTGCGCGGAATGCCGGATCCGCTGCCCGCGCTTTCGCGCGCGACGATGGGCGACACGCTGAAAGACGCGAATCTGCTGGAGCTGCTGCGTTTCCTCGATGCGGCGCGGCGTTTAGCGCCGCACGTGCGGATCGGCGATGAGGCGCGGGAAGTGGCGCAGCTGCTCGAGCACGGGCGCGCGGGCAAATTCGGGTTCTATCTCTCGGAGAAATTCGATCCGTCGCTGGCCGCGGCTCGCGCGCAGGCAAATCACGCGCAAACGGAATTCGACGCGGCGCGCGGGCGCCTGGC
>DASSZL010000208.1:0-4282 GCA_035713505.1 Vulcanimicrobiaceae bacterium
CCCGAGTTCGTGCAACTTCGCGTTTTCGAGCGCCGAGAACGCCGGGCGGCGGACGCGCGAAGGCCAGTCTTTGTACGATGCGGGTTCGACCGGATGGTCGATGCCGGCGATGCGCAGCGCCTGCCTCGCGTAGTCGTACCACGTAACGGCGCCTTCGTTCACCATGTGGTACACGCCGTACGGCGCACCGGACGCAAGCAGTTGCAGCAATCCCTGCGCGAGATGCGGCGCGTACGTCGGCGAGACGGTTTGATCGCGCACGACGCGCACCGGTTCGCCCGCACGCGCTTGCGCGATAATCCGGTCGATGAACGTGTGTCCTTTGCTCGTGCTCGCGCGCGTTGCATACACGCCGCACGTGCGTACGACATACGCGGGGGACTGCAGACGCAGCGTGAGCAGCTCTCCCGCATACTTCGAGACGCCGTACGCGCTGAGCGGGCGCGGCGGGTCCGCCTCGGTGTACGGACGCCCCGCTTCGCCGTCAAAGACGTAGTCGGTGCTGATCGTGACGAAAACGGTGCTGCGATTCGCGCAGGCCTGCGCCATGGCGTTTACCGCGAGCGCGTTTGCCTCGAACGCGTTCGAGGGTTCGCTCTCGCAGCGCTCGACGTTGTGAAACGCTGCGCAATTGACCACGGCATCCGGCGCGTGCTGCTCGATTGCCCGCTCCACCGCGGCTGCATCCGTAATATCGACGTCGGCGTGTGAAGGGCTCGAAATCCTGACGCCGGTCCAGTTTTTTCGAATCTCGCCGCCGAGCTGACCCGAGCCGCCAAAAATCAACACGCGCTGCAGTAAAGGCACAATGCTACTCTCCCGCGTAGTTGGAACTCTTCCTGCTCATGGCCGACAACTTGCGGCGGCGTCTTTTCATAGCGCTGCTCCTTTCGATCGCGGTGCACGCCGTGCTTGTTTCACAAGCGCGGCGCGTCGGCTTTGAAATGCCGGACGTTACGGAAACCGTCACGCTGCGGCATTCGAACATCACGAAGTTCAAAGCACCGCCGCCGCCCACGCCCGCCCCGACGCCTACGCCGCTTTGGTCGCACTTGGATCGCAGCATGCTGAAAAAAGTGCGGCTCACGCCGGCCGACGAGCAGATCGTCGTGCTGGCGGCAAAGCAAGGAAACGGCGCCCCGAGCCGCGCCCCGCATATTCTTCGCGTCGAGATCACTCCCGGCGTCGTGCACCAGAGGTCGGTGATGCACATCCGCGTGCTCGCCTGGGGCGGCGGAATCCAAGGGGTCTATCTGCGGTTCGTCATCTGGGAAGTCGGCGTGCCGCCGGCGGGCGCGTTCCGACTGCCCGCAAGCGACCGCGACTACCCGGGGCACCGCTACGTGCTCTTCGAGCGGGACTACACCGTGCCGGCGATTCCCGCAATCTATCGCGGCCGCACCTATCAGGCCGAGGTCATCGCCACCGGCCGCGCGGGCATCGCCTCGGGCGCGTTCGTGCCGATCCGCGTGCTGTAACAAACGCCCTCCCCAGCGGTAGAACCCCCCAAGAACCCGAACTTTAAGGAGCATGGAGATCGGAGAGCAGAGCGACGAAGCTCTGGTGCGGCAGGTTCGTAACGGCGATGGCGAGCTGTTCTCCGTCTTGGTGGACCGTTACAAACGTGGAATTGCCAGTTTCATCAGCGCCGGAGTGCGTAGCCCCTCGGACGTCGCCGACCTCTCGCAGGAAACGTTCCTGCGGGCGTACGCGCACTTGGACACGTTCAATCCCGCGCTCGGCAAGTTCTCCACGTGGATCTACCAAATCGCGCGCAACGTCGTGCGCACGCATCTGGGCAAGTCGCAGCGCCGGGTCCCCACGCAGGAACTGCCTGAAGATCAAACGCTCGAGAACGCGCTCCCCGATTGCTCGCGTGATGCCGATCCATCGGGCGGGCTCCTTCGCCAGGAAGCGGAGCGCGAGCTGCGTGAAGCGCTCGCCGAACTTCCGGAGCGGACGCGCACCGTGCTGACGCTGCGTTATTACAACAACATGGAATATCACACGATCGCGAGCACGCTCGGACTATCTCTAGGCAACGTGAAAACGCTGATTCATCGCGGCAAGATCGCGCTCGCGCAGAAGATGCGCGAGAAAGACACGAGTCGCCGTCAGGCGCAGAAAGGACGAAACGATGCGATGCTCGTCCTGTGAGCCGCTGCTCGACCGCTACATCGAGGGCACGCTCAAACCGCGAGAGATGATTGCGATTTCGGCGCATCTGCGGCAGTGCGCGCCGTGCCGCGAACTGCTCGAGGAACTCAAAGCCGTCGACGGTCTGCTCGCGACCACCGACGTGAGCGCGCTGCCCGAGAATTTCACCTTCGCCATCATGGCCGAAGTGCGCACCCTTCCGGCACCGCGCGCGCGCCAGCATCCGGTTTGGAGTTTTCTCGCGCTGTACTCGGCGGCCGCGTGGGTCGCGGTCGTGCTCGCCATGGCGCTCACCGGCACACATCCTACGTCAGTTCTAGCCGCGGTTTCTTCCGGGCTCGCGCGCCTGGGCCTATTCTCCGCTTCCGTGTCGTCGAACGTTTCACACGGCCTCACGCACATCGCGCCGGCGCTTGCGGCGTTCGGCGCCGGTGTGCTCCTCATCGATTTCGCGATTGCGGGTGCGTTCGCGCTGCTCTATTTCGTCATCCGCCCGCGCCTGGCCGCGCGGCTCGCTTCATTCCCGGAGTCGTCGTCATGAACTATCGAATCGCGCTTGCGTTCAGTTTTCTCGCCGCCGTACTGCTGGGAACAACGGCGCTCGCATCGGCGAAAACCATCGATCACAGCGGAACGTACGTGGGAACGAGCGTCACCGTGCCGGCGAACGAGGAAGTGCGCGGTGACGTCACCGTGGTCGGCGGCGACGCCGACATCGCCGGGCGCGTCGACGGCGACGTCACGGTTATCGGCGGCACGCTCACCAAAGAGCCCGGCGCGCAAATCACCGGCAGCGTGAACGAAATCGGCAACGGACTTGCGGCCTACGTTCCGTTCGTGCCGGCGATGACCGCATCGCGCATCGAACGGCAGAATCATCGGCTCATGCTCTGGCTCGCGTACAGCGTCATCGTGCTCGTCGCGTTTCTCATCTTTCCGGTGCGCGTTCGCGCGGCGCTCGATCGCGTCGAACACCATCCGGGACTCTCGGCGGCCGTGGGCGTCATCGCCCTGGTCGCGGTGTTCCCGATTGCGGTGCTGCTCTTCATCAGTTTCATCGGATGGCCGCTCATTCCGGTCGAATTCCTGGCCGTCTTTGCCGCGATACTCATCGGCCACGCCGCACTGAGCATGCTCATCGGGCGCCGCTTGTACGAACTGATTCTGCCGCACACCACGCCCTCGCCGCTTGCCGCGCTGATTCTCGGCTTGCTGGTCGTGAGCGCGGCCGGCATCGTGCCGGTGCTCGGACCGCTGGTCATGGGTTTGGTCTGGCTCGTCGGCCTGGGCGCTGCAATCCTCGCCTTCGTGCGCGAGACAGCATTCATGGGCCCGGCGGCAGCGGGAACGGCACGCCCGCCCATCGGCGGCCCGCCGATGTCCGCCGCCTAAGCGCCCGCGCTCACCCTTGCAGCAGCGCGATGATTTTGGCAAGGACGTCGTCGAGTACGTCCTCGGGAACGCGTTCCCGAAATTCTATGCCGCGCGCTCGCCAATCAAAGGACCGGAATTGATCGGCTATCACGACGCCGGCCGTGCGCGTTTGGTCTAGCGCGACTTCAAACACATAGTTTTTGGTCTGGCTCGTGATCGGGCATACGACGGCGAAGCCGGACGCCGCATTGTAGCGCTTCGCGGTAAGCACTAGCGCCGGTCGGCGCTTACCCTGCTCATGGCCAGCGTTGGGCGAGAAGTCGACCCACGCAATATCACCGCGATCGGGAACGTAATGCTTCAAGCGTGTTCTTCGCCTTCCAGGAAGCGTTCGCGCCCGACGAATCCGCTGTCCGCAAAGTAATCCTCGTGGCGGGTCTCCGGCGCGAGATTTTCGAGCAATTGGTCCAGCGTGTAGCGAGGCCCGGCGCGGCGTACTATAACGGCGTTGCCGTCGATCTCCATCTCCACCGGGTCTCCCTCACGCAGTCCGATGCGTTCGGCAACGCTCTTCGGCAAGCGCACTCCGAGGCTGTTGCCCCAGCGGTCTACTCGTGTCCGCATATGTATAGCCAAAGTATATACTGCAGCCGAGACGCCCGCAAGTGTAAGCGTCGGGTTAAGCGGGCCCCTCCCCGATTTCGGGGAATATACGGCCAACGTATGGCAACCGTATCGCGCACCGCTCGAT
>DASSZL010000209.1:0-9197 GCA_035713505.1 Vulcanimicrobiaceae bacterium
GTGCGCACCGTTCGGCACTTCAACGGTCGAGGTCACCGTACGCGATGCCGTGTCGATGATTGAAACGGTGTGTCCCGGAGCCCCCTTCGTGCCTTGATTGGCGACGTACACGCGCTTACCGTCGGGGGACATGTAGAGCTGAGCGGGGTTCGGGCCGACGGGTATCGCCGCGACCAATCTTTTCGAAGCGACGTCCACGACCGCGACCGCGTTATCGCCGCTCAGCGTTGCGTAGACCGTTCGTCCATCAGGCGCGACCGCAACCTGCACCGGCGTCTTGCCGACCGGCACACGCGCGATTTCTTTGCGCTGCGCCACGTCGATGAACGATACGGCGCCCTCGTCCATGTCCGAAACGTACAGCCGTTTTTCATCGGCGGACATGCGCAGGCCGTGCGGCATTTTTCCGACCGGAATCGTTGCCGCAATCGATTTGCCTTGCAGATCGATCACTTTCACGGCGTTCTCGCCCGCGACGGTCACGTAAGCGAAGCGGTCGGCGCCGTCGACCACCACGTGCGCGGCGTGCATGCCGACCTTGAGCGAGAAAATCGGCCCGGCATCAAGATGCTGCATGTCGAACGCGAGCAAGTATCCGGGCTCCATCATCTCCATGTCCATGTCGCTCATATGGGGCATATCCATGTGCGACATGTCCGTTTCCATGTTGCCCGTTGCGTACAAAAAGCGCCGGTCCGCGGAGGACTGCACATTATGCGGGGCGACGGAAACGTGCAGCGTTTTGCGCACTTTCCAACTCGCTGCGTCCACCAGGCTGATGCTGTGTCCTCCCTCGTTCGCCGTGACGACCACGCCGCTCCATGCGGGCGGCTGCGCAGCGGCATACACTACGGAGATCAGCGTTAGCGCGGCGCATACAGCGAATGCCGTGCGCAACATTTTCCAGCGGCCGAGGGACATGGCAAAGGAACCTCCCGAGAGATGACTACTGTTACTACAGCGATCTCTCGGGAAGCTATTAGGAAGACGGACTGCGGCTAATGTGCCGTCCCGCGCTGCTGTGCGGCCGCCGGTAGACGGCATTCGAGCGTCATGAACGTTTGAATCCGCGAAGCGTGCGACAGAAACGCGCTCCGGATAGTGACTCTCGTCAGTGCTTCTCTCCGAAGTTACCTGTTTGCATTACAACGCTCACATGGTTCAATTGACATGTAGAAACCCAGTGTTACGCGAGTACCTACTGGATCTGCACTCGGGAAAGGTTTCATGAAACTCAATCACTATCGCAAGGAATGGTCCGGCTGGCTTCCACGAGCCCTGGATGCGCTCTCGCAAGATCCGCCTGATTACTCCGCCGTAATGCCCGATATGCCGCTCCCCGCTCGCGTGGACCCGGCGGCCGCAAAAATCGCCGGACCGCTGAAGGTTGCGCTGCTCACGACATCGGGAGCCTATGATGCGCGCTCGCAGGCCGCGTTCGCGGCCTCGGCGATTGTCGGAGATGCCACGCACCGCACATTTGATCTGCAGACTCCCGACGAGGCAATCAAGTTCGCGCACGAGCACTATGACCACAGTGCGGCATTGCAAGATCGCGAATCGGTGCTTCCCCGGCGCACGCTGCGCGCGCTGGGCATCGAGGTCACGCGCAACGTCGTGAGCTGGAGCGGCTTTCTGCTCGATTGGCCCACGTTCATCGAGGCCACGATTCCGCAGATCGTCGCGCGGGTTCATGCGGACGGCGCCAACGCCGCGCTTTTGGTCCCGATATGAGGCATGTGCCACAAGACGGCCAGTCTGGCCGCCAATGCATTGGAATCCTCAGGAATTGCCACGGCCGTTATCGGCACCTTGCATCATCCGCTGCTGCCGGCACCGCGAAGCCTGATCACGCCCTATCGAGACGCGCCCTGCGGACCGCCGCACGATCACGATCTGCATCGCAAGATAGTTTCGCGCGCCGTCGATCTGCTGTACCGCGGTACCCGCACCATGGAAAATTTCGAGCAAGCGCAGGCGGCCATCTCATGAATTCAGTCGCGGTAACGGTCGATCTGCGCTGCCCGTTCAGCGCGGCGATCGAATACGTCGAAATTTATCACAAGGAGCGGTCCGGCGCCGACGTGCTGCCGTACGCGCACGTCGTGCGCCACGTGCAATGCGCGGCTTCGGAGATTCGGGACGTCACGGACGAAACCCGGGTGCACGAAGCATTGCTCTTGCGCTGGACGAGCCGCCTTCCGCTGCTGCCCCCCATAGTGCATGGCCTCATCACCGTGCGGCCAAATGGGCGCACGACGCAAATGCGGCTGGAGGCAACCTATGTCCCGCGTTTTGGGCTCTTTGGCCGGGTCATCGACGCGCTGGCCGGGCGCCTCATCGTTCGAGAGCGGCTCCATGCGTTTTTGAACGACGTATCCCGGTATGTTGAAAACGCCTACGAGCTGGAACGCATGTTGCAGATGCACATGAATAAGCCGCCCGGCTAGGAAAGCCGCACGTTTGCCGACAAGAAACCGGCAACATGAAGCACGCATACATTTCTCTCGCTCTTGCGGGGGCGCTCATCTGCGGCAGTGCCATTGCGATGGCGCAGACGAGCGACACCGGCGCGTTTGCCCCGGAACAACCGACCGCGAGCGCCTACGCGACGCAAACCGATCCCATGACGCTGGTTCTCGATGCGCGCACAGCCTCGCGCGGGCTGATGTACTCGCATATGAGCATCCCCGTGAAGCCGGGCGCCTTCACGTTCGTGTATCCGAAATGGATTCCGGGCGAGCACGGGCCCACCGGCCCGCTCGCCAACATCTCGGAGATACGCGTGCGCGGGGGCGGACACGCGTTGGAGTGGCGGCGCGACGTGGTGGATATGTACGCATTTCATGTCGACGTGCCGCAAGGCGTGTCGCGGATCGACGTAGATTTCACGGTCATCACCAACGCACGCGGCGACACCATGTCGGGCAAAAACGTCGCGGTGATCAACTGGAACCGCGATCTGTTTTATCAGGGCGCCGTGAACTCGCACGACTACTACGTCAAGCCGAGCATTCTGCTGCCGGCCGGCTGGAGCTACGCGACCGCGCTCTACGGCGCACGCCAAACCGGCGATCGCGTCGATTTCGACGTCACGCCGCTCAATCGCCTGATCGACTCGCCGCTGGACATGGGGCGCTACTACAAGCACATCCTGCTCTGGAAGAACGGCAACGCCACACAATGGCTGGATATTTTCGCCGATAAACCGCAGGACTTGGACTTTTCTCCCAAGGTTCTGACTGCGTACAAACACATGCCGGCTCAGGCGTTCGCTCTGTACGGCTCGCGTCACTGGACGTGGTACCACTCGCTGCTCGCGCTCAGCGACGCCATCGGCTTCCAAGGCATCGAACACCACCAGAGCAGTGACGACCGCGCGCCCGACGACTTCCTGACCAATCCCCAGGAGCAAACCGAGGGCGGCGATCTGGTAACGCATGAACTTTCGCATTCGTGGAACGGCAAATACCGCCGTCCTTGGGATTTGACGACGCTCAACTTCCAGATACCGGAGCGCACGGATCTGCTGTGGGTCTACGAGGGCATGAATCAATATTTGGGCGATCTGCTCTCGTTCCGCGCCGGCATTCGCGATCCGAAAGACTACCCCGAATACCTCGCGAGCGACTGGGCGCGCATGGACACGGAGCCGGGGCGCCAAACCGAACCGCTCATCGACACGACGACCGCGGCGCCGTACCTGTACGAGGCGCGCGGAGAATATTCGTCACTGCGCCGGACGGCCGGGGACTTTTACTCCGAGGGCGAGCTGATTTGGCTGGACGCGGACACGATTATCCGGCAGCAAACGCATGGACAGAAATCGCTCGACACCTTCCTGCATGCGTTCACCGCGCCGGCAGTGACCGGGCCGATCACCAAGACGTACACGCGTGCGCAGGTGGAGCAAACGCTTTCGTCCGTCGTACCGTACGATTGGCACGACTTCTTTCAACGTTACGTCTACGACGTCTCGCCGCATCCGCCCAGCGATGATTTGGCGCGTGCGGGCTGGCGTCTGGTCTACAACGACAAGCCGAACAAGTTCATCCAGGCGCGCGACGCGTTATCGCACGGCCTGACGTACTGGTATTCGCTTGGACTGAACCTCAGCGGCAAGGGCGAGATCGAAGACGTCCGCGAAAATTCGCCGGCCTGGAAAGCGGGGCTCGCGCCCGGAATCAAAGTGCTGGCCGTCAACGGACAGGAGTGGGATCCCGACGCGCTGGAGTACGCGGTGAAAACCGCGCAGCACGGTTCGACGAACGTCGTTTTCATCGCGGACAACGACGGCGCGGTGGGCACCTATACCATCAACTATCACGGCGGGCAGCGCTATCCGCACCTCGTACGCATTCCGGGTACGCCGGACATGCTCGCAAAAATCATGGCGGCGCATTAACGTCCGCGTCAGGCACGTATGGAAAACCGAACTCGCGATTATCTTGCCAACGAACGCACGTTCCTGTCCTATATTCGTGCTTCGCTGGCATTTATCGCATTCGGCTTCGTCATCGCGCGCTTTTCCTTGTTCACGCGTGAGATCTCCGTAATCGCGCACATCCGAATTCCGAATACGCACGCGTCTTCGGAGTTCGGGGTCGGCATGGCGATCGCCGGCATTGCGCTGGGCGTGTATGGCGCGCTGCGATACGCGAACACCAATGCGGCGATTCAATCACGCGCGGAACGGCCAATGCCGGTATGGGCGGCGTTCGTGGGCGCGGGCGTAATCGTCGCAATAGGCGTCGTCGTTGCCATCGCGCTCTTCGAGGTGCGCTAAACCGGCAGCCCGGGGCCCCGGAGGCCTTCCCAAGTTCTTCACGGCATGGGACCACGCTTAGCGCATGGTCCCGACCGCTTCCAAAGTGCTCCGGCGCTTGCGCTTGAACGGCGCGTCGGTCGAGTGCGCCTTCTCGCCCAATAAAACGCTCCTCGAGGTCTTGCGCGAAGATCTGGGGCTGACCGGAACCAAACACGGCTGCGAACTGGGTCAGTGCGGCGCCTGCACCGTGCTGATCGACGGTGAACCACAACTTGCATGTCTCCTACTTGCCGTGGACTGCGAAGATCGCGAGATCCTGACGATCGAAGGCCTCGCAAAGCACGGCCGGCTGCATCCACTGCAAAAAGCGTTTATCGACACCGGCGCAACGCAATGCGGATATTGCACGCCGGGCATGATTCTCAGCGGCGCGGCGCTGCTGAGCGCAAACCCGAATCCCACCAAAGAGGACGCCAAGGCCGCGCTCTCGGGAAATCTCTGCCGCTGCACCGGTTATGCGAAGATCATCGAGGCGGTGATGCTTGCGGCGGAAGCGATGCGGCATGATCGGTAAGCGCCTTCCGCGCATCGACGCGTACGCGAAAGCAACCGGTCAGGCCGTTTATGCCGACGACATGGCGCTGCCGCGCATGCTTTTCGGCAAGCTGTTGCGCAGCACGCGAGCGCATGCGCAAATCGTGCGGATAGACTGCAGCGATGCGCTCAGGTGCCCAGGCGTCGTCGCGATCGCCGATGGAAGCGAGCTTCCGGTCCGGTACGGTATTCTGCCGTCCAGTCAGGACGAGACGGTCTTCGCGATCGGCAAGGTGCGCTATGTCGGTGAACCAATCGCCGCGGTCGTTGCCGAGGATGAACTCCTGGCGCAGCAGGCACTGAGCCGCATTCGCGTCGAGTACGCGCCGCTGCCCTCGGTCATGACCATTGAGGACGCCTTGCGCGACGACCTTCCAAAGATTCACGAAGACTCCCGTAAAGCCGGCAACGTGCATAAGGAAGCACATCTGGTATTCGGCGATCTCGAGGCCGGATTCGCCGCTGCGGATCACGTTTTTGAAGACGACTATTTCTACGAGGGCAATACGCACGCCGCGATGGAGGAGCACTCAGCGCTCGCGCAGTGCAGCGACGGCAAGATCACCATCTGGACCTCCTCGCAAACGCCGCATTATCTGCATCGCATCGCGGCATCCGTGCTTGACGTGCCGGCGGCGCGCCTGCGGATCGTCGCGCCATTCATCGGCGGCGGCTTCGGCGGCAAAACCGAGCCGTTTCACCACGAGCTCGCCGCCGCGCATCTCGCGCGCAAGACCGGCCGGCCGGTGAAGTTCACCCTCACGCGCGAAGAAGTCTTTTACGCGCATCGCGGGCGGCATCCGGTAAAGATGAAAATAAAAACCGGTGTGAAGAACGACGGCACGATTACGGCGTGTCACCTCCAGACGTGGCTGGACGGCGGCGCGTACGGATCGTACGGCATCGCCTCGACGTACTACACCGGTGCGCTGACGCCCGTCACGTACGAGATCCCCGCGTACGCCTTCGACGGCTGCCGCGTGTATACGAACAAGCCGCCCTGCGGACCCAAGCGCGGACACGGCACGCCGCAGCCGCGCTTCGCCGTCGAAGCGCAGCTCGACAAGATTGCGGACGCCCTGGGTTTGGACGCAGCCGAGTATCGCAAGCGCATCGCCGTCGAACCGCATTCGCGCAGCGTGAACGGCCTGCGCATTACCAGCTGCGGTCTGCGCGAGTGCATCGACGCGGTAAGCGATCGCACGCACTATCAGCGCAAACACGCCGCGTTGCCGCTCGGACGCGGCATTGGCCTGGCGGCGAGCACGTATATGTGCGGCGCGGGCCTGCCGATTTATTGGAACGCGATGCCGCATTCCGCGGCCATCGTCAAAGCGGACCGCGGCGGCGGCGTCACGGTGTACTGCGGCGTGAGCGAATGCGGACAGGGCTCGCAGAACATGCTGGCCGTGATCGTCGCGGAAACGCTGGGCATCGACACGAAGGACGTCAGCGTGTGCGCCGGCGATACCGACCTGGCGCCGGTGGACCTGGGCTCCTATTCAAGCCGCGTAACGTTCATGGCGGGGAATGCGGCGCGCCAAGCGGCGGATTCGGTGCGTGCGCAAATCGACGCGGTCGACCCGGAGCGCACGATGCCGTTTCCGCAGGCCGTCGCGCTGGCGGAGGCCCGCTTCGGCCCGCTGGTCGGCGTCGGCTCGTACACGCCGCCCAAAGATTTGAGCGGCGATTACAAGGGCTCGGGGGTGGGCCCTTCACCCGCGTACTCGTACAGCGCATGCGTAGCCGAAGTATCCGTCGATTTGGAAACCGGACGAGTCGACATCGAGAAGATCACGCTTGCGCACGACATCGGACGAAGCTTGAATCCCGCAATGGTCGAGGGTCAAATTGAGGGCGGCGTCTACATGGGCGTCGGCGAGGCGTTCTTCGAAGCGTCTACATTCCGCGACGTTTTGCACCTCACGCCGAACTTGCTCGAATATAAAACGCCGACGAGTCTCGATACTCCCGACGTCGATACCATCATCGTCGAAACCGATGATCCGGAAGGCCCGTTCGGCGCCAAGGAGGTCGGGCAGGGTCCGCTCGTGCCCATTGTACCCGCGATCGCCAACGCGATTGCCGACGCTATCGGCGTGCGCTTGAACGCCACGCCGTTCACCCCCGAGCGCATTTTGAAAGCGGTTGCAAACAACGACCGGGCGTTACGCCTTCACGCGCAGGCGAAACCGTAGTGCTGCGTTTGCCGCGATTTCAGTATGAGACGCCGCGCGAAACGGGCCACGCCGTTGCGCTGCTGGCGCGCTACGGGCAGGACGCGCTTCCGGTATCCGGGGGAACCGATCTGTACGCCAACATGAAGCAAGGACTTTTCACGCCGAAAGTCGTCGTGGCGCTAGGCCGCATCGCCGATCTGCGTTTCATTCGCTACGACGCCGCGCACGGTTTGCGTATCGGCGCGCTCACGACGCTGGCCGAGCTTGCCGGGCACGAGACGGTTCGCACGCGCTACCGCGCCTTGGCGCTTGCCGCCGCATCGATATCCACACCGCAATTGCGCAGCATGGGCACGGCGGGCGGAAACATCTGCCTGGATACGCGCTGTTTTTACTACAACCAGAATGCGGACTGGCGTGAAGCGCTCGGATACTGCTTAAAGAAGGACGGCGAGATTTGCCGCGTCGCGACAAGCAGCACGCGCTGCTTGGCCGTCAATTCGTCGGATCTCGCTCCGGCGCTCCAGGCGTTCGACGCGACCGTGCATATCGCGAGCCCCGGCGGAGAGCGGCTGGTGAAAATCGCGGACTTCTATCGTGACGACGGACGGCACGCTGCCACGCTGGAACCCGGAGAAATCGTCACGGCTTTTACAATCCCGGCGCCGCCCGTGCAGACCCGAAGCGCTTATCGCAAACTGCGCCTGCGCGATTCGTTCGACTTTCCGCTGGCCGGCGTCGCCGCGGTCGTTCAGCTCGACGGGGATGGGATCTGTTCCGAAGCCCGCGTCGTGCTGAACGCCGTAGGCCCGCGTCCCATCGAAATCCTAGGCGCGCGGGCCGCGCTCATCGGCACACGGCTCGAACCGGATGCACTCGCGAACGCCGCGGAGAGCGCTTTTGCCGCGGGTAAGCCCATGGAGAATGCGGCAACCTCGCTGTTATATCGCAAACGCATGCTTCGCGTTTTCGCACGCCGCGCACTGGGCGATCTAGCTTTCTTTTGATCGCGCTCGCGAGGCCCGGACGATTTTCTTCGCTCGCTCGGCGCACGGTTGGCACGTTACGCGCCCCTCGCGCGATTTTCGCTGCCCGCAGGTAACGCAGAGCCCGGCCGCCCTGCGGCGCTCGCGCAGACTGTGCATCTTCTCGGCCGGCGTTAGTCCCATCCGCGTAGTATACTCGCAGCCCACCGGCGCTCTTGCCGGGGCGAGCGCTGTAAAGGCATACCTGCCGAGCGGGCAGTTGTAACATCACCGCATTGTTGCGGAAAAGCGCTCGAACCGGGCAAATGTGGGTATGCTTGGTTTATGCGTATTTCTACGATTCCCGCAGTGCTCGTCGCGATGCTGCTTCTCGCGGCACCGGCCTTGGCGACGCCACCGCCCGGGACACACCTGAGCGGACAGATTCAGCAGAACATCAGCACCGCCAGCGCTAACGTCGGCGACGCCGTCACCGTGACGAACGTCGTCGCGCCGGGTGCGAATATTCACAACGGAACAATGTACGGAACCGTCACGAAGGTGGTTCGGGCCGGACAAGGCCGCCCCGCGCAGTTGCGGATCACGATGCACAGCCTGCGGTTGGCGAGCGGTGAAACCTACCGCGTCGACGGCGTGGTCACCGGTATGACCGCAAACACGAAGAGCAAT
>DASSZL010000210.1:0-32959 GCA_035713505.1 Vulcanimicrobiaceae bacterium
TCTATCGCGGCGTTACCGGCTACTGCCCGGCGTACGGAGCGATCGGCATCGACACGGCGCAGGACACCGAGCAATACTACAACCCCTCGGCAAGCGTTCCGTACGGGACGGGCGTGCGCGTGGAATCTTCCATCGCGGTCGCGCGCCCGGCGCGAGAACTCTATGCTTTTTGGCGGCGGCTCGACACGCTCGCGCAGTTCATGGAGCACGTCGAGGAAGTGACCATGCTCACCGACCGCCGCTCGCGCTGGCGTGTGCGCGCGCCGGTCGGGAGCCGCGTGACGTGGGAAGCCGAGATCATCAACGACGTGCCGGGACAACTGATTGCCTGGCGATCGCTGCCGGGTTCGGCAATCCACCACGCGGGCTCCGTGCACTTCGATCGCCGGGACGGCGTCACCGAAGTACGCGTCGTTTTGGAATACGCGCCGCCGGTGCGCTACATCGGCGCGTCAATGGCTCGCATCCTGGGTGAGGACCCGCAGCGTGCCGTCGCGGAAGACCTGCGCCGCTTCAAAGCGATCGTCGAGCGAGGGGAGCACGCCAACCTCCAATAATGACTCGCGCGCATGACTTTGCGCGTCATCGCGGGCTGGGAGCCCGCGCTCATCTTCGAAAATCCGCTGCAGCTTTGGGCGCCCCGGACGTTGGACGGGGCGCTTAGCGCGCTTACCGATGCGGACCAGGCGCTCGATGCGGGATATTTTATCGCGGGCGCGCTGTCGTACGAACTCGGCGCCATGCTGCACGGCGTAAACACGCACGCCTCGCGGCTGCCCCTGCTGCTGCTCGGCGCATTCCATGCGCCCGGCAAGCGCAATTTGGCGCGCGACGGACGTCGGTTTGCGATGACCGCGCCGCTGTGCCGCGTCGACCGCCGAGAATATGAAACGAACGTCCACCGTCTGCTCTCGCGGATTCGGGACGGCGAGGTCTACCAAGTAAACTACACCGTCCCATTCGACGCGGGGTTCTCCGGCGATCCGTTCGATCTCTACCGCTTCCTCGCGCGCCGCGCGCGGGCACGGTATGCCGCGTTCCTCGAGCACGAAGACGTTTCACTCGTCTCGCTCTCGCCCGAGTTATTTTTGCGGTTCGACGGAACGCGCCTGAGCACCAAACCGATGAAAGGCACCGCCCCGCTCTCGCGCATCGAGGATCTCGCGAACGAAAAGAATCGCGCCGAGCACGTGATGATCGTGGACTTGCTTCGCAACGATCTCCATCGCGTCTGCACTGACGTTTGCGTGCCGCGCCTTTTCGAGATCGAACGCTATCCGACATTCGCGACAATGACGTCGACGGTTACCGGGAAGCTTGCGACGAATTCGTTCGCGCAGGTCGTGCGCGCGGTATTCCCGTGCGGCAGCGTGACCGGTGCGCCGAAACTGGCCGCCATGCGGCACATTGCCCAAGTGGAAACGCAGCCCCGCGGCTTCTACACCGGATCCATGGGATTTTTGTCGCCTGGGCGACGCGGCTGGTGGAACGTTCCGATTCGCACGCTGCAATTCGAACGCGGCGCGGCTGCCGCGCGGTTCGATGCCGGCGGCGGAATCGTCAGCGACTCGGGCGCGCCGGACGAATGGGCTGAAATTTTTCTGAAAACGCGCGTGCTCTCACCCGCGCACGACGGTTTCACGATCTGGGAAACGCTGCGCGGCGGCCCGGATCCGAGCGACGCCGGCGCGCACGTCGAACGCCTCGCCGCTTCGGCGGCCAAGTTCGGCTGGACCATCGAGCGCGATCTGCTGCTCTCGCGTCTGCGGGCCTTCGATGGCGCCGGCGCGCCGCAGCTCGTTCGCGTGCGCGCGGGTGAAAAGCAGACGCGAATCCACGCCGGCCCGCTGACGCAAACGAGCGAACCGGTGCGCGTTTGTTTTGCCTCGCGTCCGGTGCGATCGGACGACCCGCTTCTGGCGCACAAGACCGCATGGCGCCTGCTCCATGACGCGGCGGCACGCGAGGCACGAGAGCTCGGCTGTTTCGACGCGCTGCTGCGCAACGAACGAGGTGAGATGACCGAAGGCGCCCGCACGACGCTGTTCGTGCGAAGCGGGGGCACACTCTACACGCCGCCGCTCTCCAGCGGCGTGCTGCCGGGAATCCTGCGTTCGCGCCTCGTATCCCAAGCACGCGCCGTCGAGCGCGTACTTTTTCCCGGCGATCTGGTGAGGGCCGACGCGCTCTACGTGGGTAATTCCGCCAGAGGACTGCTGCAAGCGGAGCTCGTGCAAGATGCCTGATATGATGCTTTATCCCTACGTACTGCAACCCAAACTCGCCGCCGCCATTTGGGGCGGCAGCGATCTCGTCGAGCGTTTCGGCAAGTACGGCGATTCGTCGAAGACGTGGGGCGAATCGTGGGAATGCTGGGACGCGAACGTGGTATTGAACGGGCCGCTGGCGGGCGAGAGCGTCGCGCAGCTGCGCGTACGGCTCGGCGAGCAGTTTCTCGGCGGCATCGATCCGGCGCGCATGTTTCCCATTCTCACCAAGATCATCACGGCGCGGGATTGGCTTTCCGTGCAAGTCCATCCTGACGATGCGTACGCGCAGCGGGCCGAACATCAGCCCAACGGCAAGACCGAGTGCTGGTATGTGATGGAGGCGCAGCCCGGCTCGGAGCTGGTCATGGGCTGGGCGCGCGACACGAGCCGCGAAGAGTATGAGCGCCGAGTGGCGGACGGAACGCTCGGCGACATCCTGCAGCGCGTGCAAGTACGAGCCGGGGACGCGTTCTACATTCCCGCGGGTCGCGTTCACGCGATCGGCGCCGGGGTCACGCTGTACGAAACGCAGCAAGCCAGCGATCTCACCTATCGCATGTACGATTGGAACCGCGTGGGAGCCGACGGCAAGCCGCGGCAGCTGCACATCGAGAAAGCGGCGGACGTGCTCGACTACCGCGCCTGCGGCGCCGCAGGTTCGCTGGAAGAACTGACCTATGCCGCGGAAGGCTTCACGCGCACGGCGCTCATTGCCGACGCGCACTTCCTGGTCGAACGCGTCAATGCCACCGAAACGCCCGCGTCGATGAGCACGCGAGGACGCCCGCTCATCATCACCGCCTTGAGCGAAGGCCTGGAGCTGCAGTGTGAGGGCGGAGCGGCGTTGCTGGCGCCATACGAAACCGCGCTCGTTCCCGCCGCCGCCTCGCACGTCGAGATTCGCAGCACGAACGGTTCCGCGCCGTTCATGTGCGTGCTGCCCTCTCCAACGCCCGAGTCGCTCCATAAGCGCTTCACCGACGCGGGCGTTGCATCAACGCTGATCGATCGCTTTCTGGCGCAATTCGCTCCGCTCACGCCCGCGCGGTAGAAGCATGTCCGAAGAGACGCACGGCGGCATTCATGAGTTCAACGACTTCCGCAAGCGGATGAACGAACAGATCCTCGACTCCGGGCATCTGGGGATCAAGCGCTTCTTCAACCTGGACACGCGCGCGTATGAGGACGGCGCGCTTGCGCGGCACACGAAAGAACTGATTGGCCTGGTCGCATCGCTCGTGCTGCGCTGCGACGATGTGGTGACGTATCACCTCGGGCAATGCGTCGAGCTCGGCATCAGCGATGACGAGCTGCACGACGCGATGAACGTCGGCCTGGTCGTAGGCGGATCGATCGTCATCCCGCATCTGCGGCGCGCATTCGCCCGCATCGAGGAACTGCGCGCCCTAAACCCCTGACAACTGCGTGAAGAAGCGGCGCATGCGTGCGCGCAATTCTTCGCCGACGTCGATTCCGTCTTGCGGCACCAGCGGCCGGTCTTCCGCGCGCAACCGCGCGATGTCCCAGCGTTCTTCCGGCTCTGTTCCGAAGTAGCCGTCATGCAGCGCCGCTTCGGCGTGCGACATGATGTGTTCGGCGTCTATCGGCACGCCGTAGTACTTTGCGAGCTTCGCGCCGAGCAGGCACAGGCCGCCGATGAGCGGCTCCGTTAAAGGATAGCGGCCGAAGTTCTCCGGCTTCGCTCCCTCCATCGCCATGATTGAAATGCCGAGCGCATAGGAATTGCGCCCGCGCGTGTGCGCCGCGTAGGGTTCGTCCGGCGCTTTGTACACGTCGCGCATGTTTTCGCGAACGTCGTGCGTGTTGACCACGAGAATCTCGCCGGTTTCGTCCGCCGTAATACAGAAATGATAGGCGGGAAACACGGAATGATAATCATGAGCGGACCAGTGCGTGTAGATTCGCTCGATTCTTCCCTCGGGCAAAGCGGGCGTCCAGCCGCGCAGTTTCCAGTGCGGATATGTTTCAATCTCGTTTTCCATCGCGCGTTCACTCATCACGCCATCTCTGTTTGACGGCAGGCTTCGGGCTCCCGTAGCTACAAAATCAAGTTTTCTATGCATTGGCAGGGCAAGCTTGCGCCCGGACACACCCGCGAAAACGGCGAGTTGCGAATAGGCGGTACGCGCGTGAGCGAACTCGCGCAGCAATACGGCACGCCGCTGCTGGTTCTGGATTACGGCGTGCTCGATGCCGCAATCGCGGCATTCGCCGATGCGGGCACGCCGCACGGCATCGAGGTGGCATACGCCGGAAAAGCCTTGCTGCTCGTCGCGCTGGCGCGGCACATGAAGCATACGCCGCTGCACCTCGACGTGTGTTCGCTCGGTGAACTCGCCGCGGCCGAACGTGCCGCATTCCCGCCGGAGCGCATCAGCATGCACGGCTGCGGCAAGACGGACGAGGAGCTCGATGCGGCGGCTCAAGGACGCGTGGCCCGGATCATCGTGGACAATCTCGACGAGCTGCGCCGCCTAGCCCGGCGGGGAAGCGCCGATCGTCCCATCCCGCTGCTGCTTCGTTTAAATACCGGCATCGAAGCGCACACCCATGAGTTCATACGGACGAGCGGCGATAAGACGAAGTTCGGCTTCGATCCGGATGCGCTGCCGGTCGCGCTATCGGTGCTGCGATCGCATCCCAATCTACGTTTTCTGGGGCTCCATGCGCATATCGGCTCGCAAATTTACGAGCAGCAAGCGTTCACCGCCAATGCGCAAGCGCTGATGGAGCAAGCCGCCTACTGCGCGCAGGCCGGCTTTGCGTCCGAGCACATCGTGGTGGGCGGCGGCTTCGGCGTGCAGATGCATCCCGAAGAGCCCTTGCTGCTCGATTTGCCGGCGACGTTGGAAGCGATCGCGGACACGATTTCCGCGCAAGCGCAACGTCTGCGTCTTTCGCGGCCCGGCATCGGCATCGAGCCCGGCCGCGCCGTGATTGCGCATGCCGGGACCACGCTCTATACGGTCATGGCGGTAAAATCAGAATTCGGCAAGCCGTACGCAATTGTGGACGGCGGCGTGTACGAAAACCCGCGCCCTGCGCTTTACGACGCGTATCATCACGCGGTCTCGGCCTCACGCGAAAGCGCGCGGCTCGCGCAGACCGTCCTATGCGGGCGGACTTGCGAGAACGATCGTTTGGGCAGCGCGCAGCTTCCGGACGATTTGCGTGCGGACGAACTCATAGCAATGTGCACCACAGGAGCATACACCTACAGCATGGCGAGCAACTACAATCGTTTCACCCGGCCGGCGGTCGCGGCCGTCCGCGAAGGAACCCACCGGCTCATCGCCCGGCGCGAATCCATCGACGACGTCCTGCGGAGCGACTGCGATGTATAGAACGGTGCTCGCTCTGGTTTGTGCCTGCGCGCTGCTCGGAGCCGCGCCGCCCCTGCAAAATCCCGCGCCGGGCGGATCCGCTTGGAATGCGCACCAGATTGCGCAACTGCGTCGCGACCTCGCCCGTATTCTTTCGGCGCCGGCACTGCGCGGCGCGCAGGTCGGCTTGCTCGTTCAAGACACCGTGCGCGGCACGGTTCTGTATTCGCAGAACGCCGATCAGGAATTCATGCCGGCCTCGAACTTCAAGCTCCTCGTCGGCTCGGCGTCGCTGCAGCGCCTAGGCACGAATTTCGCATTCGTCACCAACGTTGCGAGTGACGCGCCGGCGCAGGCCGGCGTCGTCGGCGGCAATCTGTATTTGCACGGCGGCGGCGACGCGCATTTGACCGCGAAAGATCTGGACGACGCGGCCGCGGCACTTGCGGCGCAGGGCATCAAGCGCGTGGACGGCGCGCTCGTCACCGATCCCACTCGCTACGACTCGCAGCGCTACGGCTACGGATGGTCCTGGGACGATCTGCCGTATTATTACGCTCCCGTCGTGACCGCCCTCGAACTCGAAGAGGGCACCGTGCACATGACGTTTTCGCCGGGGCCGAGCCCGGGCGCGCTCGCGGTACTGCGCGTCTGGCCGCAGTCGAATGCGTATACGATCGACAATCAGCTCGTTACGGGGCCGGCCGGATCGAAAGACACCTCGGACATCGTACGGATATGGAACAAGCCCGACACGATAGAGATTACCGGCAGCTATCCGTTCGGTGCGAAAGAGTCCGGAGACGTGAACCCCGCCGTTCCCGATCCGCAGAGCTACGCGGGAGACGTGTTTGCGCGGGCGCTCGCCGCGCACGGTATCACGGTTGCCGGCGGCGTGCACGACGGGAAAATGCCCGGTACCGCGACCCTCCTCTGGTCGCACGATTCCGAGCCGATGCCCAAACTGCTCGCGGATTTTTGGTATCCCAGCGACAACCTGATGGGGGAATTGTTTCTCAAAGAACTCGGCGTCGCGCAAGCCGGCGAGCCCGGTAACGACGAGCACGGCATCGCACTGGAACAGAACTTCTTACGCTCGCTCGGCATCAATCCCGATACCGTTACCATTTCCGACGGTTCGGGACTCTCGCAGTACGATCGCATCACGCCGCGCGATTTGGTGACGATTCTGCAAGCGGATTGGAACGGGCCCAATCGGCAAGTCGTTCTGAATGCGCTGCCGGTTTCGGGCGTACGCGGGACACTCGAACATGCGTACGTCGGAACGGCGGCGGAGCGCGCGGTTTTCGCGAAGACCGGCAGCATCAGTCATGTGCGCACGATTTCCGGCTTCGTGCAAACGCGCACGCACGGGCCCATAACCTTTTCGCTGCTCATCAACCAGTGGATGGGCGGCCAACAGCCCGGCGGCCCGGCGGCGCTCGCGAAGGTGCGCGGGGACTTGTTCGCGCACCTTGCCCTCCAGTAATGCTCGGAGCACATTTCGAACGCGAGATTCGCGAGCAGCCTGACGTCTGGCGCTCGATTGCGGAATCAAACAAGGCGGAAATGCTCGCCAGCGCCATCAAAGGCCGGGACGTCGTGCTGCTCGGCAGCGGCAGTTCACTCTTCATGGCGCAGCTCGGCGCGCTGGCGCTTCGCCGCCGCGGTATTCGCGCGCATGCGCTTGCAGCCACGGAAGCGCCGCTCGACAACGCGGCGTATCGTAATGCCGTCGTCATTGCCTGTTCCCAGAGCGGGCGCTCGACGGATTTGTTGGAAGCGCTCGACATTCTTTCGCCCAAAGAATTGATAGCGCTCACGAACACGCCGGACTCGATGCTGGGCGCTCGGGCGAATCTCACCATCGATCTCGGTGCCGCTCCGGAAATCGCCGTGCCGGCAACCAAAAGCGTCACGTCGACCGCGGCCATTCTGCTATGGGCCGCGGGTCTGATGTCCGGTTCGCATTCGCGCAGCGCGAAGACGCTCATCGAAACCGCGGAGGACGTACGCGGCTGGCTGGACGGCCGTGAAGTCGAAGCGGTAAAGGAGGCGGCGCAGCGCATCGCGCGCCGCCGCAGCGTGATCATCGTCGCAGCCGGCTACGGCGTTCCCGTCGCCAACGAATGCGCGCTTAAATTGAAAGAAGCGAGCTATATTCACGCCGAGGGTTTCTCCGCCGGCGAATTCCGCCACGGCAGCGCGGCCATGCTCGACCCGTCGTGCGCCATCGTGGGCATCGTCGATGAAGTCTCGCGCAACGTCGTCAACCGGCCGCTGGTCGAGGCGCTGCAAGCCGAGAGCCTGCGCTACACGATAGGCGGCCGCATCGGCGACATTCCGCTGCTCGGGCCGGTCGTCGGCGAGGCCTTCAACACCCTCGCGTGGCTGGTCGCCGCCCAGGTGCTGGCGCTCTACGTCGGCCGCGCGCGGTATGTCGAGAGCGATGCGCCGCGGGGACTAGCCAAGACGATGCTCTAAAAGAACCGGCCAGGCGCCTGCCTGCTTTCCGGCACGGCCGCCTTAACACAAACTACTGCGACTTTTCGCAGGATTAACGGCCGATTAACCGCATATTTCAAGCACAGCGAACGCGCGTGGGACCACGCCGGTCGCTTTTCTTTTGTCTGGGGTTCCTACCGGCGGGATGCACATGGAACAACGTCGTCAGGGCCCTTAACGGAGCAAAAACGCTTATATGAAAAATCTCCAACGCTGGTGGCGTGTCGCGGCGGCAACGCTCGTGACTGCGTTCACGCTTTCGGCGCTCGTGCCTGGAGCGGCATTGGCCGGTACAACCGGTACAATCGCCGGCGTCGTCACCGACGCGCAGTCCGGAGCGCCAATCGCCAACGTTCGTGTTACCGCCGTCTCGGGAAGCCAGACGGAAAGCACGACTACCAATGCTTCCGGCTTCTACTCGCTTCAGGCGCTCTCGCCGGATACGTACACTGTGTCGTTCCAGCTGCAGGGTTATACGCCCCTGGATCAGCCGGGCATCACGGTTCAGCAAGACTTCGTCTTTAAGCTCGACGGCAAACTCACCAAGGAGCTCAAGACGATCGCCATCGTCCACTCGCGTGCGGCCGGAAATCTGGTCAAGCCGTACGAGGGCACCGACGTATACAACGTCAGCGGCCAGCAGCTCAATGCGGCGACCGGCGGCGATAAGCTCCACCACACGATTTACGAGTATCTCGACACCGTGCCTGGAGTGACGCCGATTGGCGGCGGCTTCCCCTCCGAGCCGTCGATTCGCGGCGGCTACGACGTAGACAACGGATATGAACTCGACGGCATTCCGATCACCGAGCGCATGACCGGCTACTTCACGACGAACCTGACCGATCTCGGCATCGGGAACGTCGAAGTATTCACCGGCGGCTTGTCCGCTCAGAACGCGGGTAACGGCGTCGGCGTCATCAACTCCGTGATGAAGAACGGCACGTATCCCGGATTCGGAAACTTCAGCGTGGGTCTGACCACTCCGGAGTTCAACCACTTCGCCCGCGCCGAATACGGCGGCGCAACCCCGGATCACCGCATGTCGTGGTACTTCGGCCTCGACGCCGCCAATTCGCAGAACGACTTCAACAACGGTCAGGTCAGCTTCGGCCTGACGACGACCGGCATCTCGTCCGGTAATCCGGGCTACATCGAAACGCGCGACTTCGTCGGCAATTTCCACTATCGTCCGGGTCAGAAAGACGACATCCAACTCCTGTATCAGAACAGTCTCTTCAACGACGCGGTCAACTACGGGCTGTACTCAGGAACTGCGGCGGCGCCGCTGCTCATGCTTCAGCCCTGTCCGGGTGCGGCGGCAAGCCCCACAACGCGCTCCGGCGCGACCGGCGGCACCGCGCCGGACGGCCAGAACTGCCCCCTGGGTCTGTACTTCGCACCGCTCAACAACGGCGAAGGCAATTTCCTCGGGCACTACTCGGGCATCGGCAAGGTGCAGTGGAACCACGTTCTCAGCTCAACCTCGAGCGTCGCTCTGCGCTTGGCTGAAAACTTCAACCAGTACATTTTCGATCAAAAACTCACGGACCCGAATAACCCGCTCTACGGATCACCCGGCCCCGCCGGCTGTCCGGCCTACCCGTATGCTCCCGGCTCGCCGCTGATGGCGGGCACGAAGGGCAGCGAATGCACCATGGACCTGGGCGACTACTATCAGAACCGTTACGGCAATGATTACTACGCCCAGCTGGATTACACGTACACGCCGAACGAGAACACGACGTTCAAAGCCGGCGCGGGTCAAGAGTATGACAACATGGTGCGCGACGTCCGCTACCTGAACCACTTCAACAGTCCGGGCAACCCGTTCCAGCCCTGCGGCGGTGCGACGTTCTCGTACTCCTGTCAGAACTCGTTCACGGACATCCCGATGCACGTGCCGTACGTCTACGCGCAAGCATCGGTGAACGTGCACAAGTTCACCTTCCAGCCGGGTTTGCGCTACTCGCGCGCACTCTATGGAATTCCCGCGCAGCCCACGCTCACGGGCCCGTTCCAGCCGAACGGCATTCCGGGAGGCACGGCTTCGGTGGGATTCCTTGCGCCTTCGTTCTTGGGCACGTACCGCTTCGGCCTGAACGACGTACTCCGGTACTCGTACTCGACGACCGGACAGTTCATCGGCACGGAGTTCGTCTACCGGCTCGGATCGCCGACGTACAATCCGTTCTACATCCACAAGGACGCGTTCGGCAATCCCTACACGAGCTCGATCAAACCGCAGGTCAACACGAGCTTCGATATGCAGTGGGAGCACCAATTCAACAACAGCACCTCGCTGAAGATTGGTCCGTACTACCGCTTCTCGAATAACTACTTGGCCTCGTTCTCGCCGCTCATCAGCCCGCCGGGCGCTCCGCCGAAATATGGACCTCCCGAGCTGTCGAACAACCTGAAGATCCGGTCGTTCGGTATCGAAGCCGGTCTCTCGCACGAGGACAATCGCCCGGTCGGCGCATCCTACTGGCTCAGCGCCTCACTCAACAACTACTGGACGCAGGTATCGTTCTACGGCCAGGTGGCGTTCGTGAACTTCCCGATCAACAGCTACTTCACGGCGCACAACATCCTGGTTCGCAGCCCCTACGTTCCGCCGTTCGCGGCAACGCTTACGGCCGATCTGCACGATAACGGCTTCCATCTCATTCCAAACGCCTACTACACGTTCGGCAACTTCTACCGTACCGGAGCATGTGCGCCGGCCGGTGTGACGATCGGACAATCAACGCAAGGCGGAGCGTGCGGTTCAGCGCCGGTCATGCTTCCCGAGCTGCAAGGCATGGGATACTGGAAGCTCAACGTGACGCTCGCCAAGGACATCGGCAAGAGTTGGATCGCAGGCATTCGCGTCATCAACGCGACCAACAACGAGCACGACTGGACCGGCTCGACGATTCCGTGCTACAACCCGCAGGATCCGAACGCCGCTCCCGGCGTCGGAACCGGTTGCTTCGGTTTCAGCAACTCCACGCCGGGTAACAGCTCCGGATTCAGCGGACCGGCGAACACCTACGTCTATCAACCCCTTACTCAAAATCCGCGTGCTTACGAGTTCTTCTTGAACTACAAGATGTAACTCGGACTCGCTCAAATAGAAGAGGCGGTGCGCATGCACCGTCTCTTCTATTTTTTGCTTGCAGCCATGCGCCAGCACGCTTCGTAAACGCGCATGAGTATACGCGGCTTTTTGGGAAATAAGGGAGCGAACGCGCGTGGGACCACGCCGGTCGCTTTTTCTTTTATCTTGGGTTGCTGAGGCGGGATGCATTCGGCAGCAGCGCCGCAGCCGCCCGACGGAGCGGACCATATGTCGCAGATTTTACGCGAACCTCGCGTAGCGGCAGGGATATTCGCAGCACTGCTTCTCGCAAGCTTTGTCGTTCCGCAAACCGCATACGCCGGTACTACCGGCAACATCAACGGCACGGTAACCGATGCATCGGGCAAACCGGTCGCCGACGTGTCCGTCACCGCCGCAGCGGCGTCGCAGACGGGCCATGCCACGACAGATGCACGCGGATTCTTCTCCATCGTGGATCTGACGCCGGACACGTACACCGTCTCCTTCCAGAAACAAGGTTACCAGCCGATATCCGTACCAGGCGTGTCCGTGTTCCAAGACCAGACGGCGAACGTCAATCAACGGCTTGAAACGGCACTTAAGACGATCGCATCGGTGCGTGCGGCGGGTGCGTCGAACTTGGTTAAACCGAACGAAGGCAGCGATGTCTATAACGTCAGCGGACAGCAACTCAGCGCGGCGACCAATCCGGTCGATACGCATGAAACGCTGTACCAATATCTGGCGGTGACGCCCGGTGTTACCGGGACGGGATTCCCCAGCCAGCCGCGCGTGCGCGGCGGTCAGGTGACCGACCTCGGATACGAGTTCGACGGTATTCCGATTCAAGATCGAATGACGGGCTTCTTCACCTCGAACCTTGCGAACATCGGAATCGGAAACATCGAGGTTTATACCGGCGGATTGCCCGCGTCGGGATCAACGAACGGTACGGGATTCTTCAACTCGGTCGTAAAGACCGGTACGTACCCGGCCTACACGCAGCTTTCGCTGCAAGCCACCTCTCCGGAAGCAAACCAATACGTAACCCTCGAGCACGGGTGGGCGACCCCGGATCACCGGTTCTCCGGCTACATCGGATTCGACGGCGTAAACTCGACGAATCAGTATGACTACGGCGAGCACACGTATCCCAACGTGCTGATGCAAGGCTTCAACGGGCCGGGGCCGGTGAAAACCCGGGATTGGGTCGGCAATTTCATTTATCGTCCGAATCAAAAAGACGCCGTCCAGTTCTTGTTGACGAACAGCTTGGGAGAGTTCGACTTCAACTACTTGCTCAAGCGAAACCCCGGCGAGGCGCCGGCCGTGGCGATGAATCCGTGCCCCGGCGCGCTCAACGACTCGACGACGTTCACCGGCGGTTCGGGCGGTACGGCTCCGAACGGACAGCCGTGTCCGGAAGGGCTGTACTACACGAACATTCCCAACGGCGGCGGCAACATGTGGCACCACTACGGCGGCCTCGGGAAGATTCAGTGGAATCACAACATCAACGAGCACTCGTTCTTCAACTTGCGCATCGCGGAAAATTTCAATCAGTACATCTTCGATCAGCCGTGGACTGACCCGAACGTTCCCGCGTGGGAAAATCCGGGCGGCGGCTACAACTGGTGGAGCGACATAGCGCCGTTCGTTCCGTCCGCGTGCACGAAGGCCGGTTTCACGACGGCGCAGTGCAGCTACGGCTTGCCCCCGCCGGGACAAACGACGGGATGTCCGTCGTATCCCCTCCAGGCCGGTACTCCGGTCACTTCTCCGGTATTCTACAATCCGGCGCCGCCGCCGGGACAGCCGGCGACCGTGACGGATACCGGCGACATTTGCACGTGGCTGGACGGATTCGCGGAGTCCTTCTACGGCGATCGCCGTTCGAACATGTACTTCGGCAATCTGGACTACACGAATGAAATGAGCGCGAACCTCACGGTGAAAGCCGGACTGCTCCACGAGTACGACAACAACCTGGAACGCTACTACGTAACGAACTTCTTCAACGGCGGCGCAGACGGAACGCCGGCCCAATGGCCCGACAACTACCTCCATAGCGCATATCCGACCATAGAGAACACGCTATGGGGCGAAGCGGACATTCACGTTGGGAAGTGGCTGCTCTCCCCGGGGCTCGCATACGCAACCGAGCACTACGGCTGTCCCGTTGCGGGTTGTAAGACGCAGCGTGCGATAAATCCGACGTTCAACGGCACCTACACGTTCGATCCGCGCGACGTTCTGCGTTTCTCATACGGCAACACCTCGAGTTTTATCGGCGCGGTGTACGTCTACCGGGAAGGCAGCGGGACCTACAACCCAAACACGCCGGGATTCAGCTACGATCCGCAAATCAATCACAGCGCGGACATGATGTTCGAGCATGAGTTCAATGACGGCACGACGCTGCGGTTCGGTCCTTTCTACAACAGCACCGACAACTATTTCCAATCGTTCACGCCAATTAATATCGTAAACGGCGTGCCGGTCAACGGTAAATCGGTACTCAGCAACGGACAGAAACACCGCGCGTTCGGTTTCGAGCTCGCGCTCAATCACGTGGACAATCGTCCCATGGGTCTGTCATACTGGCTCTCCGGAACATACGACAACTATTGGGCGACGACGTCGAGCTTGTCCGGAGCGTTCATAAACTTCCCGCTTCCCCAGAACATCATCGACGAGGGAATCTACGTGCGGGCGTTCGGCAACCCGCTTTTGCAGGGAACGCTGCTCATGGACTTCCACAGCGGGCGGTTCCATCTGGACCCGATGGTGGTGTACTCGGCCGACTACTTCTACAACACGGGCGTTACGTGCAACACGGACGCGGCGGGCAATCCGGTTCCCGCGTACATTTGCGCAAATGAGAACATCGCGGGCGCGAATTGGTGGACGAAGCTCGTCGCGTATGAAGAACTCGGCCCCGGCAAGAACTACATTCTCGGGCTGCGAGTCGACAATCTGCTCGACAACACGAACGACGTGACGCCGTGCACGAGCGATGGTACCGGTTGCTTCCCATTCAACGGGCCGCAGTCCGGCGTGGTCACCGCCCCGGGCGCGCAAATCTACCAAAATTACTCGCAAGGGCCGCGGACGTTCTACTTCTTCCTCGGCGTAAAGATGTAGATAACTCTCGACCGGGCAATAGGGCGATGCAACAGCATCGCCCTATCTTTTTGTAGAACATGGTCCGTATGAAACTTTTTGCCGCATTTCTGCTGGCCACTTTCCTGGCACAAGCCAGTCCGTCGCCGGCGCCGCTTCCGACGCCGACGCCGGCGGGGCCGGTGTACTGGGGAAAACCCGCGGTTCGAATGACGGTCGATTCGCGGCCGCTCGGTTTCGATGCGGATGGAAACGCGCGCTGGCTGCTCGTCGCGCGTTATTGGGATGCGGACAACAAACCCACGCGCGTTATGGCAGGCGGAAACGTCGATTGGACCTCGCGCGACGGGTACGTGCAGTGGCAGACGCGATTGCGCTACGGCCAGCCGTCCGCGATTCTGAAAACGCATCGCAGCGGCGAGGTCAGCATGACGGTACATTCGACGGTGCCCGCTTTCCCGGCGGTGACCGTGCATACGGATACGCGCACGTGGCGCGGTCCGCGCGTCGTCGCGAGAGCGCTGGGACCGCGCACGATCCAAGTCGGCTGGTTTCCGCAAGAGAATAAAACGGCGCGGATCGTTCGCGTCGATGGAACCGGAGCGCGAAAGACGCTCGCGGTCATCGCGGGGCCGAGTTCCACGTACCGCGACACAGCCGTGTTCCCCGGCAAGCATTACCGGTACGTGCTTTATCGCGCGCAGCGAGCGCCGGTCGCACTAGGTCCTGTTCTCCCGCTCTCCGCTCCCCCGGCAACGGCGATCTCCAATGCATCCGGCAAGGCGATGTGGCTCTATTTCACCAGCAACCCGCTGGACGATATTTATTTCAAGAAACTCAATCCGCGGGCGATCGTCGACCAAGCGGTTCGGGCCGGTCTGCATTACGTCGAACTGCGCACGGCATACGGCGCATATTGGGAGATCACGCCCGAAGCAAAGCCCACAATCGATGCGATCATCGACGGGCTCGCGGCGCACGGCATCGGCACCATCGGCTGGACGGTTCCGCGGGATGGGACGTTCGAAGATCTGCAAGCGAGCGTTCGCACTGCATACTATCGAACCGCGAAGGGAACGCCGCTAACGGGGCTGGCCGTCGACCTGGAGCGCGGGGACGAATTCATGGGCGGCGCTCCCGAAGCCTTGAACGTCCTGTGGCTGTACATGCAGCGTCTGCGGCAAGCAATGGGACCGCGTTATCTCCTGGTCGCGACGATCGAAGACCCGTATTTGGAGCACTTGAACAACCGCATGTATCCGTATCCGCAAATAGCCCGCTTCAGCGACGTCCTGCAGCCGATGTCCTATTGGCGCATGATGCGGCGTAAGCCCACCACTCCCGCTCAAGTACGGGTGCTGCTCAAAGGCTCGTACGATCGCGTGAACTATTTATCGGGCCGTAAGATGCCGATCAGCATCGGCGGACAAACCGATGCGGAAGGCCGCAACGGGTATCCGCCCGCGGACGAAATCACCGCGTCGCTGGAGATCAGCAAGTCGCTCGGCGCGATCGGCGAGTGCTTTTTCGCCTGGGACGGCACGCAGCCGTATCAATGGGATGCGATCGCGCGTTATCGCTGGTAAATGACGAACTTCGTTCTTCGGCGGCTGCTGCTCGCGATTCCGACGCTGATCGGCGTGACCATCATCACGTTTTTGCTGATTCATCTCGCGCCCGGCGGGCCGGCGCTTGCGCTGGCGGGCGAAAAGGCCACGCCGGCGCAGGTTGCGGCCATCACGCATGAGTTGGGGCTGGACAAACCGTGGCCGCTGCAGTACGCGATTTGGCTGGGCGCGTTACTGCACGGCGATCTCGGTTTTTCGTACATCCGGCAGCAGCCGGTGATCGCGCTCATCGGGCAGCGCTTGCCGCAAACCATGCTGCTGATGGGCTGCGCGCTGCTCGTCTCCGTGATTTGCGCCGTTCCGCTCGGCGTGTATCAGGCGTATCGCCGGAACTCCGTTTTCGATCGGACGGCGAGCGTTGCCGTCTTCATGGCGTGGTCGATGCCGACGTTCTGGTTCGGAACGATTTTAATAGCGGTGTTCGCGGTTACGCTGCGCTGGCTCCCGGTCGGGGGACTGCAAACCATTGATACGACGGCGTTCGACTGGCCTTCACGCATCGCGCACTTGGTGCTGCCGGCGGCGACGCTCGCCATCGTCTCGATGGCCGGATGGAGCCGGTACATTCGCGGCAGCATGGTGGAGCAGCTGCGTGAGGACTACGCGCGGACCGCGGTGGCGAAAGGGCTGCCGCAAAGCCGCGTGCTCTTTCGCCACACGCTGCGCAACGCGCTCATCCCGTTCATTACGCTGCTCGGCGGCACGGTGCCGGCGCTGTTCGGCGGCGCCGTCATCACCGAACAAATCTTTGCCTATCCCGGGATGGGGCAATTGTTTTGGCAGTCGGCGACCGATCGCGATTATGCCACGCTGCTCGGCATGACGGTGTTGACCGCCGTGCTCGTGATTCTCGGCAATCTGCTGGCCGACGTGCTGTACGGGGTGGTGGATCCGCGGGTGCGTTATGACTGAAGCAGCAATCGTTCTTCCCGTCGACGAAGCCGCGGAACCGCCGCGCAGGCGCGGCGCACGCGTCACACCCGTTGCGGCGGTGAGTTTGATTTGGATTGCCCTGGTGGCGATCGCCTGCGCCGTCGGGCCGGCTGTGCTGCATTTGAGCGCCTACGCCACCGATGTCGCGCACGCGTACGACGCGCCGAGCGCAATCCACCTGCTTGGAACAGACGGGCTCGGGCGCGACGAGCTCGCGCGTTTATTCGAGGGCGGCCGCATCACGCTGACCGTCGGCATCGTCGCTGCATTCGTCGCGATGGTGATTGGAACGGTGTACGGCGCGATCTCCGGCTATTACGGCGGCTGGATCGACACGCTGCTCATGCGTCTCGTCGACGTGCTGCTCAGCATCCCAACCTTGTTCCTGCTGCTGTTCCTCGCGGCCATGTTTCACGGCAGCCTCATCGCGCTCATGGTCGTCATCGGCGCCACGTCGTGGCTTGGTCCGGCGCGTTTGGTGCGCGGCGACGTGCTCACGCTCAAGGAGCGCCTTTTCGTGGAAGCGGCCCGTTCCATCGGCGCGGGTGACAGGCGCATCATCTTCCGCCACGTCGTGCCCAACGCGGTCGGCACCATCATCACGACGACCACGTTCATGATCGCCAGCGCCATGCTCGCGGAAACCGCGCTCTCGTATTTGGGCATCGGCGTACGCGCGCCCACCCCGTCGTGGGGCAATTTGCTCTCCAGTGCTCAAAGCGACATCTTCGCGGGCGCCTGGTGGCTGATTCTGCCGCCGGGTTTCGCGATTTTGTTCAGCGTGTGCGCGTTCAACTTCATCGGCGACTGGATGCGCGAGCGTGAAGAACGCTCGATTGTGGGGAGCTAGCGTGCTTCGATACCTGGGCGTGACGCTTTTGGCGCTGACGCTGCTGCTTGGCGGTTGCGGGGCACGCAGCGCGGAGACGCGCAATCCGAACATCATGATTCTCGGGTGGATCGCCGGGCCCGACGGATTCAACCCCTACGTCACCATCGGTTCCGCGGCGACCATGATCGAGGATCTCATCTACACGCCGCTGGTCGACCTCGGCCCGGACATGCGGCCGCGATGGTCGACGAGTCTGGCGTATGCGGTCGATATCACGGACGGCGGAAAGCGCTACGTGCTGCACCTGCGGCGCAACGCACGCTGGACGGACGGCGCGCCCATGACCGCAAAAGACGTCGTGTTCACGATCTTGCTGGAAAGTAATCCGCACGTCGTCGCCGGGCAAACCAGCCAGTTCACGCTCATGCGCTCCATCCGCGCGCTCGATCCGTACACGGTTGAGATCCGGCTCTCGCAGCCCTCGCCGCCGTTTCTGGAGAACGCGCTCTCGCGCAATGCCACGCTCATTCTGCCCGAGCACGTACTCGGCAAATATCCGCCGGGTTCCGAAGCCGAAGCGAAGTTCGTGAACGCCGATACGGACTTTTCCCAGCACCCCATCACGGGCGGCGCGTGGAACATCGAGCGCAACGTTTCGGATTCCTATCTGATTCTGAAACGCAATCCGGCGTACTGGGGCCCCATGCCGCATCTGAACGAAGTCGCGTTTCGAGTCTATCCGCAGCAAGATTCGCTCTACGCGGCCGTCGACGCCGGCGAGGTCGACGCGACGGACATCCCGCCGAATCTCTGGCGCGTGCATACACGGCTGCGCGGCGATCACAAGTTCATCAACTGGCCGTGGAACGTCACCTTTTTGCTGCTGCCGAACTATCACGATCCGGCTATACCGTGGATTCACGATCCGCGAGTCAAACAGGCGATGATGTATGCGATCGACCGCCGCTTCATCACGCAAGGCATCATGAGCGGCCAAGCGGACATTTTAAACGGGCCGATTCCCTCTTTTTCGCCGTATTACGATCGCTCGATCCGCACGTATGCGTACGACCCCGAAAAGGCGCGGCAACTGCTCGACGCGGCGGGCTGGCACATGCATGGCGGCGTGCGCACGAAGGACGGCGTCCCTATGCGGGTGACGCTCAAGACCGGCGGCGCGACCGATGCCGTTGCCAGCAATATCGCCGAACTCATCCAAGCCGAATTCAAAGCCGTGGGTATCGGCTGCACGCTGGACAACGAAGAGATTCAGACCTTCTTCGTCGACTTGCACAACAGCCGGTTCCAGCTCGCATTGCGCGGCGTTATTTTACCGCCATATCCCGACGACTACGAATTCTATTACTCGAAGATGACGCGCGCGAACGGCGGCTATAACATCGGGTTCTACAGCAACCCGCAGATCGATAGAGCGATCGTCGACGCCCGCACCGCGCCCTCGGCAGCGCTATCGCGCGCGGCCCTGAACCGGTATCAACAGCTTGCCAGCCAAGATTTACCGGTCATCTACCTCTACTCCAACCGCCTGGGCGCCGTCGTCCCGCGCAACCTCACCGGCTACGATCTCGACCCGCTGGCGCCCGCGGCGCTCCCCATGGGTCTGCAATTTTGGGAGCGTAAATGAATCTGACCGCTTTCGGGCGGCGTTCCAAGATCGTATGAGTAGGATAGAAACGGCCACATTCGCGGCCGGATGCTTCTGGGGCGTCGAAGCGGCCTTCCGGCAAGTCCCCGGCGTCATCGACGCAATCAGCGGCTATACCGGCGGCCACACCGAGAAGCCGGCGTATCGTGAAGTCTGCAGCGACACCACCGGGCACGCGGAAGCGGTTCAGGTCACGTACGATGCGGATCGCGTTTCGTATGACGAGTTGCTCGCGCTGTTTTGGGAGATGCACGATCCCACGACGCCGGACCGCCAAGGCCCTGACGTCGGATCGCAGTACCGCTCGGCAATCTTCGTGCACGGCGAGGATCAACGCGAGCGGGCAAAGGCCTCACTGCGCCGCGAACAGCAGAAATATTCGCGCCCGATCGTCACGCAAATCGTCGATGCGCCGGTATTCTATCCGGCGGAAGACTATCATCAGCGGTATTTCGAAAAGCACGGTGCCGTATGTCACGTGAAGCGGTAACCCGCGGGGCTTGGCTGCGGGGCGCGGCGCTTTTCGGCGCCGCCGTACTCGCGGGCACGAAAGTTCGCGCAAAAGACGGCGCAAACTATGCCGTCACGCACTCCGACGAGGAATGGCGCAGAATCCTGGGTCCGGACCGGTATTACATCCTGCGCCAAAACGGGACCGAGCAGCCCAACAGCAGTCCGCTGCTGCGCGAGCACCGCGCGGGAGTCTATCGATGCGCGGGATGCGCGCTGCCCCTGTTCTCGTCCGAAACGAAATACGACAGCGGCGACGGCTGGCCGAGTTTTTACCGCCCGCTGGCAAATGCGGTGCTCACGCGCCCGGACTATGACATCGGCGTACCGCGCACGGAAGTGCATTGCCGTCAGTGCGGCGGTCATTTGGGACACATCTTCGACGACGGACCGCCGCCGACGGGTTTGCGTTACTGCATCGACGGGCTGGCGCTCACGTTCCAAGCTGGAACGCGATAGCGGCGAATTGCGCGGCCGCGCCCGCAACGACCAATACGTGGAAGACTTCGTGAAATCCAAAACGCCCGGGCGCGAAGTCGAACAATCGCTTCGCGTAGATAAGGGCGCCGAGCGAATAGAGTAGGCCGCCCGCGACGATCAGCGCTATTGCGGGATGCGAGAGCGTGGAGGCCAATTTCACGAACGGAACCACCGCCGCCCACCCGAGTGCCACGTAGAGCGCAGTCGATAGAGCGCGCGGAGCGTTGAGAAACCACATGCTTTGAACGATTCCGAGCACCGCGAGCAGCCACACCGACGCCATGGTTGCGATGCGCCAGTTCCCGTCGAGCCCAACGTACAGCACCGGCGTGTAGGTGCAGGCGATCAGCGCGTAAATCGCCGCATGATCCATACGCCGGAACACGGCGTTGCGGCGAGGTCCCGCCCCGCCCATCCAATGATAGAGCGCGCTGGCTCCGAACGAGAAAAGCAAACCGAAGCCGTATACGGCCATGACCGCGAGAATCTGCGGGTGCTCGTGAAAGCGCACGGCCAGGTAGGCGGCGCCGACCAGCGCCAGGATGAAGGCAATGGAGTGCGGCCAAGGGTTGACCGGCTCTTTCATCGGTTCATCATAGCACGCGTCTGCGGAAGCGGCATGGCGCGCACGGTTTCATCGTTCGCGACGTACAGCGTGCTGCCCGCAATTACGGGCGAGGACACGCTGAAAAACGCCGGAAACGTGCGGCGCGAGCGCACACGGCCGCTCCGCGCGTCGACCACGTAGAACGTGCCGCCGGTGTCGCCGAAATACAAGCGCCCGTCTTTTTCGACCGCGCTCATCTTTACCGCCGCGTCCGTATGCAACCTCCAGCGAGCGGCGCCGCTGCGCGCATCGAAGGCGATGAATTGGCTCGTCGCGGGAATCGCTTCGTAGAATGCGCCGTCCGCCGCAAGTCCGGCGACGGCTTCCTCATTGGATCCAACGTCTGTGAACGTGCCGTAACCGGAATACCAGCGCCACCGCACGCGGCCCGTTCGTTCGTCGACGGCTTCCACGTCGTTGAACGCGTTTGGCTGCGCGCGATGCGCGTCCGAGTTCGACCCTTCTACGAACACCGCGCCGCCGGCGAGCGCGGGTGAGCAATCCGCGTTCCCAAACGGCGCTCCCCAAATAATGTGACCGTCAGCCGGGTCGATCGCGATCAGGCGATCCCGCGTTCCGGAATGCGAACCGTCGCCGATCACGACGAATACACGGGAGCCGTCCACTGCGGCGGAGCTCATGGAAGCGATACCGTCTACGCCGCGCTCCCAGATCGCATGGCCGTCGCGCACGGCCCATGCGCGCAGATGATCGTCGCCGTTCGCGAACACGATTGCATCGGTGCCGCGAGCCCTCACGAGCGCGGGACTAGGCATATCTTCACCCACGGTCGCGCGGCGCCAGCGGATGCGGCCCGTTCCCTCGTCGAGCGCGATGATCTCATCGCCCTGCGGGCGGCCCCAAATGAGCTTCGCGGCCGTTTGCGTGCGCACGTGACTGGTGCCGGTGCCCACGATAACCAGACGATCCGCGACGATCGGCGTCGTCATCACGACGCCGGATACGGGCGTCGACCAGAGCACGCGCCCGCTGCGCTGGTCGAGCGCGCTGACGCGGCGATTGAAGGATTCGACGAAAATCGCGCCGCCGTCGAACGCGAGGCCGCCGTTGATTTTGCCGCCCAGCCTTCGCGTCCAAGAAACGGGCACGCTCGTTGAGGCAAACACGGCGTTGTGGCCGGCGCGATACTGGTACATCGGCCAGGCCGAGGCGGCCGCGAGCAGTGCGGCGAGAAGCATGCGGAGATCGTACCCTAGAGCGCGCCCCGATTCGCCCGCGTGATGATGTCGTTGAGCGTAAGGATCTCGATTTTCTCCGCGTCGCGGATGTACGAGCGAAATTCTTCGGAGAGATAGAAATCAACCAAGCCCGCGCTAAAGCCGTCACCGCCCACCACGATATACGCTTTGTCGTACACGCCGGTATTCTCTCGCAGCGTGTGAAGCAGTTTGATGACTTCGAACGGTATCTTCTCTTCCGCGCTTCCCGTGGTTTGCTGCCACTTCAGCGAAACCAAGAACTGCGAGCCGTTCGGCCGCATGCCGACGATGTCGGCCTTGTGGCGCCCGCCTCCGGGTTTGGTGCCGACGATTTGCTGCTTGCGCACCGCGTAGCTGTTGTTCAGCAGAACCGCTTCGACGCTGACCTCCAGCGTCGAGCCGGTTTTCGTCCCCATGCTGCCGGGAAAGAGCATGCCCATCAGAGATTCCTCACCGCAATCATTTCTTTGGCGTCATCGCGATTGCCGTCGCAGCTGATCCGCCGCGGCGCGCCGACGACGCGGATCGCGAACCCCAGTTTGCGGTACAGGCGCAAAACGCGCGGCGTCGCTTGATTCGACGCGACGACGGGGCCGCGATGCGCGGCTAACCACTGCGCAAGCCGCTTTTGATCGTCCCAGGTGAAACCGCCCGCCGAATACGAGGTGAATTCGACGTCGTACGGCGGATCGGCGTACAGAAAATCGCCGCGGCGCAGGCGCATCGCCTCAAAGTCGCCGTGCGTGAATTCGTAGTTCTCCAATAGACGGCGGTACGGCTCGAAATCTTCGCGATACGGCGGCTGTTTGTAGCGGCCGAAGGGCACGTTGAAAAAGCCGCGCGCGTTGAAGCGGCATAAGCCGTTGTATCCGGTGCGGTTGAGATAATAGAACAACGCCGCGGCTTCCGCGCTTTGCGCACGGCCCTCACGGATGAGTTCGTTGAA
Source organism: Vulcanimicrobiaceae bacterium (assembly GCA_035713505.1). Lineage (GTDB taxonomy): Bacteria > Vulcanimicrobiota > Vulcanimicrobiia > Vulcanimicrobiales > Vulcanimicrobiaceae > DATGJX01. The sequence continues at coordinate 23,150 of DASSZL010000210.1, forward strand.
ACGCGTGCGGTTGTGCGCGTAAACCGCGCGATCGTTGGCGAACGTGATGCCGGTCTCGCGCACGTCGAGCCCGCGCTGCAGCCAGCGGTAGAACGCGACCAGATGCGGATTCGCATCGTTGAGCAGCGCACGCGCGGGCAGCAGGCCGAGCGTGACGGCGAGTCCGCCGGCGAAAGGCTCGACCAGCCGGCGATCTTCGTGCCCGTTCCAGTATTCGAGCAGATGCGGGACGAGCCAGCGTTTACCGCCCGCCCATTTAAGAGGCGGCGGCAGCGCGCTGACCACGACACGATCCGGGGCTACGGCCATAGCACCAGCATTGCGCGCGCGGGTGCCAGACGCCTGTCATTATTGGTGACGTGCGCCCGGGGACTTTATTCGAAGCGAAGCGCTTCGATGGGATGCAGCAGTGAGGCTTTGCGCGCGGGATAGTAGCCGAAGAACACCCCGACGACGCCGGAAAAGAGCACGGCGATGAGCACCCACTGCAACGGAATGGCGACCGGCCATTTTGCGATCAGCGCGACCCCTTGCATGCCGAGAAAGCCGACCACCACGCCGATGAGGCCGCCTACGGTTGAAAGTACGACGGATTCAATCAAAAACTGACGCAGAATCGAGCCGGCTCGCGCGCCGACCGCGCGCCGCAGGCCGATCTCGCGCGTGCGCTCGGTTACGGACACCAGCATGATGTTCATGATGCCGATGCCGCCGACGATGAGTGAGACCGCCGCGACGCTCGCAAGCAATACCGCCATGACCGTCGCCGTCGATGCCGCGGCAGACGCGATGTCGGCCAGATTGCGCACCGAGAAATCGTCCGGGTTGGGCGGAACGATGCGATGGCGCTGTTCGAGCAGCGTGACGATCTCGTCTTGCACGTTCTGGATCTGCTGCTGATCCTGCGCCGAGACCATAAGGGTTCCCACGTACGTCGTCTGGCCCGTAAGCCGCTGCATCGCCGACGTGTACGGAACCAGCGCGGTATCGTCCTGATCTTGTCCCATGCCGGTGCGTCCGAGGGACGTAAGCGTGCCGATAACCGTGAACGGCACGCCGCGAATCATCACGACCTTGCCGATGGGCGAAGAGCCGTCCGGAAAAAGATTTTGCACGACCGTCTGTCCGAGCACGCACACTTTGGCCGCCGACGCGACGTCGTTTTGTGAAAAGAACGCGCCCGAATCCATCGGCCAGCTGCGAATGTACGTGTAGGTCGGCGCGACGCCCTGGACTTGCGTCTGCCAATTGTAGCCGCCGGAGACGAGCTGCGAGCGCACGCCGACCATCGGCGAGACGGCGGCAACGCCCGGCAGCGCGGCGATTGCAATGCCGTCGTCCGGCGTAAGCGTCGAAGCTCCGCCGAAGCCGGTTCGCGCGCCGCCCTGCACCGTGACGCTGCCCGGCATCACGACGATGAGGTTGCTGCCCAGACTATTGATTTGCTGCTGTATCGACGCTTGCGCGCCCGCCCCGATTGCAACGGTCACGATTACGGCGGCAACGCCGATGATGACGCCGAGCATCGTGAGCAGCGAACGAACGCGGTTGCGCAGCAGCGCGTCGAGCGAGAGGCGAAGCGTCGCGCGAAGGTTCATGCGGGAACGGCCTCCGGCGCTTTGTCTGAAATCACCTTGCCGTCGCGGAACGTGATCACGCGCTTGCCGTACGTGGCGACTTCGGTTTCGTGCGTCACGACGAGAATCGTAATCCCCTGCTCTTCGTTCAAGCGTTTGAAGAGCTGCATTACTTCGCCGGACGTTTTCGTGTCGAGCGCGCCGGTCGGTTCATCGGCAAGGATCAAGGCCGGATCGTTGACGAGCGAGCGCGCGATCGCGACGCGCTGCTGCTGACCGCCGGACATCTGATTCGGGAAATGTGCGGAGCGCTCTCGGATGCCCACGATCTCGAGCTTATCGAGCGCGATGCGCCGCCGCTGCGGCTCCGGAACCCCGGCGTACAGCATCGGCAGTTCGACGTTCTCCAGCGCCGTGGTGCGCGGCAGCAGATTGTATGATTGGAAAATGAATCCGAGCCTGCGGCTGCGGATGTCCGCGCGCTCGTCGTCGGTGAGCGAAGAGACGTCTTGCCCGTCGAAGACGTACGTTCCGGAAGTCGGCTCGTCGAGCAGCCCGATGATGTGCATGAAGGTCGATTTACCGGACCCGGAAGGCCCCATGACCGTTACGAATTCGCCGGGATCGATCGTCAGCGTCACGCCGTCAAGCCCGACCGTCGCCTGCGTGTCGAGTTGGTAGTATTTCTTCAGGTCTCGGACGTCCACGACGGCGGCCATCAGTGAATCACCCTGCCCAGACCCGCGGGCGAGGAATTCGCGGCGCTGCGCTGCGAGCGGGTCGAGGAATCGCCGACAATCACTTCATCGCCCGCTTTCAGGGAACCGCGAAGCGGCGTCACCGCAGCCTGCATCCCGCTGACGAGGTCGACTTTCACGGAGATCGCTTGCGGTTTGCCGTCGCGCAGCACGAATACGGAGCGCCGGGTGCCGGCTACAACCGCGCCTGCAGTACCGCTCGCGACTTGTCCCCAAGGCGAGAGGCCGTTCCGGAGCGCCGGCCGGGCGCCGTTCGCGCCGGCCTTCGGCCGGTATGAAAGCGCCTGCGCAGGCACGACGAGCGCATGCGATGCGCGCGCGACCGCGATATTCGCATTCGCGGTCATGCCGGGCAGTAATTTTCCCCCGGCATTATCGACGAGCACGATCACGGTATACGTCACGACGTTCGATACGGTCGTCGGGTTCACGCGCACTTGCGAGACTATTCCGTCGAATATTTGCGTAGGATAGGCAAGAACGGAGAATGTGACGCCGTCGCCGCGCCGGATGTTTCCGATATCGCTTTCACCGACGGAGATGTCGACTTCCATCTTCTTGAGATCTTGCGCGATGGTAAACAGCGTAGGGGTTTGAAAACTCGCGGCAACGGTTTGACCGACCGAAACGTTGCGCGCGACGACGGTGCCGTCGACCGGCGAGGTTATCACGGTGCGAGACAGATTCAACTGCGCTTGCTCCACGGCAGCCTTCGATGCTTCCACTGCGGCGGCGGCCGCATCGGCGGAACTCGCCGAGCCGAGCGCGCTCGAGCTGCTCTGGAGCGTCTGCGCCGTGCTCTGCGTCACCGCCGCGGCGGCGGCTCGCAGTCCGGTCTGCTCCGCGACGAAATTGGCATAGTCTGCGTCGTATTGGCTCTGCGGAATGAAACCTTGGGCAAGCAGCGTTTTGTCACGCGCAAGAGTCTGCTGCGCGAGCAACAGGGTGCTGCGCGCCTTGGCGACATTCGCGCCGGCGGAAAGAACGGCGGCACTCGATGCGTTCGTCGAAAAACGGGCGGCGACGGCGTTCTGCCAAGCCGCACCGGCTTGCGCACGCGTTTGCATCAGCCCGCTTTGGTTCTGCGCGAGTTGCGCTTGGAACTGACTCGGATCCAGGCGCGCCAGCACTTGTCCCTCGCGTACGCGGCTGTTGTAGTCGACATAGATCGACTGAATGGTCCCGGAGACTTGCGTACCCACCAGAACCGTGTTTTGCGCGTTGACCGTGCCCGAAGCGGTCACGGTTTGGGTGAGGTCTTGCACCGTGACCGGATTCGTAACGTACGTTTCCTTCGCACGAGGACGCAAAAGGAACACCGTCGCCGCGGCCGCGGCGAGGATAACGAGAATCAGTACGGCGATCCACGGCCCGAGCCGGCGCCGGCGCTTTTTCGGGGGAGCGAACGGCGCGCTGCCCGTGGCGGTTCTTCCGTTCGGTGTTTTCGTCAGCATGAAATCACAAGCGCCGCTCGTAGCGGCCGGTCTTTTCCTCGAGACGAATGCGGTACAGTACCGCGGGGATTGTGGCGCTGGTCGGATGCGCCGAGGCGCCCGGCGGACCGTCGATGCGCGGCGCGACGTCGCGCAGAAGGATGTCCATTGCCGTGCGGGCGCGGTCGCCGTGGAGTTCCTCGAACGTTCCCCATGCGACGACGCTGCGCCAGTTCGCCAGGTCGTCCATGAGATCGACTTCGAAGCACACGTGCGGATTGGCGCGCATCATGTGCAGCTTCATTCCTTCGGCGCTGTGCGCGTAGACATAGTCGCCGTCGTACGCGTAGGTTATCGGAACGACATAGGTCTTTCCGTACGCATGGCAGCCGACGCGCCCGATGAGGCCTTCGTGCAGCAGATCCTCGACTTCGCTATGGGTGAGTTCGCCTAACATGCCTTCCTCATTGCGGTTTTGGTTGCAAAGCGCACGCGCATGCCGTCGTGAGCGACCGCGGCCTGCAGGGCCGGCCCGGCGAGTTCATCGACGCGCTCTTGCAGAAGCGCCGCAGGCATCTGCACGAGTTCCTTTCCGCAGTGGACGATATACGCGCGCCGTATGCCGTAACGTTTGCACCAGTTCAGTTGCGCGCGCACGGTCGTGTGGCCGAACAGCGCCTGGCCGCGGCGGCGAATAATCGGTCGCGTGAGCGATGCGCCGTCGCCGATGTACACGTCAACGCCGGTCAGCACGCTGCGCTCGTGCACGATCGAGATGATGTCCGGATTGTAGACGACGTTCGTCGATCCGGCCCGCACGCGAAAGCCGACCGCCGGAGCGCGAATCGAATGCACGACGGCATACGGCCGTACGCGAAACGGTCCCAAACGAAGTTCTTCGCCGGCGGCAAAGACGCGAAAACGCTTGACCGGATACTGTTTGAGCAGTTCGTAGGATTCTGCGCTGACGTACACGGGAACGTCCGTGCCCTCTGCCAGCGCGAAGGCATGATCCGGGTGCGCGTGCGTAATCGCAACCCAATCCGGACGCAGCGCGTGTAGGCGCCCGGTCCACGTGCTTCCCGCGTCGAGCAGCAAGCGTTTTCCTGCGCACGTCAGCAGCACTGCGGAATGCATGCGGTGCAGTGGATTGGATTCCTCGATGTAGCCGCGCGTGCCGAGAAACTGAATGCCGAGGGCGTTTACAGAATGGCGAGCTGGTTGTCGACGGCGGTCACGCCTGCGATCGACCACGCGGCGCGCGAGGCTTCGTTGCGTTCGTACCAACTGTGCACCTTCCCGGTCAGCGTGACTTTGCTGCCGTTTACCGTTACGGATATGGCGCCGGCGTTGACGTGCGCATCGCGTTTGAACGCCTCGTCGATTTCGTCACGGATATTTTTCGCCGAAACCGCCTGCCGGATATGGATGAGATTGCTGATCCCGCGCACGCCCGCGATGCGCCGGACCACTTCTTCCGCTTCCTCGCGCTGGTAATTCCATTCGACTTGGCCGTCGAGCGAAACGTAGCCGTCGTTCACCACGATTTGGATCGATGCGGGGAGCAGCGTGTCCCAATAGAGCGCCGCCGACGCAGTTCGCGCGACGTCGGCATCGTCGCGCACGTGGGTTGCCGGCAAATCGACTTTCAAGTCTTCGACGACCGCGCGCACGCCTTTCACCCGCTTGACTGCCTCTTCGGCCGCCCACTTTTGCGCGAAGGCAGGCACCGTGCCCGTCAAAGTGACCAAACCGTCTTCGGCGATAACGCCGATTCGTTCCGGATTCACACGCGGATCCGACTCCAACTCGGCGAGCACCTCGTCCCGAAGCGTTTCGCCACCGGTCTCGATCATCGAAATGAGCCTCCGCTTCTCATGCTACGGCGTCTCCATCGGTTAGGGATGAACGAGCCGCGAAAATCCAAAGAAGTTCCACGGCTGTGGATTAGAAGAGCTCGCTACGGGTCTTGAGCAAGCTGTCGGGGTTCAGACTCAGCGATTCGATACCGAAGGCTACGAGCTTGCGCGCGAGTTCGGGATAATCCGACGGCGCTTGTCCGCAGATTCCGACGTGCCGCCCGTTGCGCTTGGCTCCTTCGATCGTCAAGCGAAGCATTTCCACGACGCCTTCGTCGCGTTCGTCGAAGTCAAAGGCGACGAGTTCGGAATCACGATCGACGCCGAGTACGAGTTGCGCGAGATCGTTCGAGCCGATGGAAAAGCCGTCGAACAGTCCGGCAAACGCGTCGATTTGCAGCACGTTGTTCGGAATCTCGCACATCATGTAGATCTGCAGGCCGTTCCGCCCGCGATCCAGCCCGAAGCGAGCCATCGTCTGCAGCACGAGCCTTGCTTCGGCGACCCGCCGGCAAAACGGAATCATCAGCACGACGTTCGAGAATCCCATGTCGTCGCGCACCCTGCGCATGGCGGCGCACTCGAGCGCGAAACCGTCGATGTATGCGGGATGCGCGTACCGCGAGGCGCCCCGGAAGCCGAGCATGGGGTTCGCTTCCGCCGGCTCGAAGACCGCGCCGCCCAGCAGCGCGGCGTATTCATTCGTTTTGAAATCGGACATGCGCACGATGACGGGCTTGGGATAGAACGCCGCGGCGATGGTCGCCGCTCCCTCCGAGAGTTTGCGAATGAAGTACTCGCGAGAACTGCCGTATCCGCCGGTCAACTCGACGATGTGGGCGCGCGCCGCCGGATCGGTCACGCGTTCCGGATGAGCGAGCGCCATCGGGTGCACCTTGATGTCGTCTGAGATGATGAATTCCATGCGCGCCAGGCCCACGCCGTCGTTCGGCAGTGCGCTCAGCGCAAAGGCGTTGTCCGGCATACCCAGCGTGAGCATCAATTTGACCGGCGCCTGCGCAAGCGCGCCTACCTCGATGCGCTGCACTTCGAAGGGCACGCGATCGGCATAAACGTAGCCCGCCTCGCCCTGCGCGCAGTCCACCGTTATCACGGAGCCGCTTTCCAAGAGCCACGTCGCGTTCTTCGCTCCAACGACGGCCGGAATGCCCAGTTCGCGCGCGACGATTGCCGCGTGACACGTACGGCCGCCGCGATCGGTCACGATGGCCGAAGCGATTTTCATAGCCGGCTCCCAGTCCGGCGAGGTTGTCGCGGCGATGAGCACATCGCCCGGCTGCACTTGCGCGAGTTCCGATACGTTTTTGACCACGCGCGCCTTGCCCGAGGCAATGCGCGAGCCGACGGAGCGGCCGGTGACGATCGCTTTTGGGGCCGGCGCGGTAAGCCGATAGTTTTCGAACACGCTGAGCTGCGCCGGCTTTTGAGAGGCTACCGTTTCCGGCCGAGCCTGCACCGCATAGATTCGTCCATCGATTCCATCTTTCGCCCACTCTACGTCCATCGGAACCGGGTGCCTGGCCAAATCGCTGTAATGACGCTCGATCTCCATCGCATAGCCTGCAATCGTAAGCGCGTCCTCGTCGCTGATGCATGCCCGGCGCTGGTCTTGCGGCGGCGTGTTGACGTTTACCGTGCCGGTCTGCGCGAAGATCAGCTTCACGCTCTTCGAGCCGATACGGCGCCGGATGACCGCGCGATAACCGTGCTCGTACGTCGGTTTGTGGATGTAGAATTCATCGGGGTCGACGCTGCCTTGCACGACGTTCTCAGCCAGGCCGTACGATCCGTTGATGAACACGACGTCGCGGAAACCGCTTTCGGTGTCGAGTGTGAATGCGACGCCCGCGGCCGACAGATCGGAGCGAACCATCTTCATCACGCCTACCGAAAGCGCGATTTTGAAGTGATCGAAGCCTTTATCGATGCGATAGTGGATCGCGCGTTCCAGGAACAGACTCGCGATGCAGCGCCGGTAGGCGGCGATCAGCTGATCTTCGCCGCGCACGTTCAGGAAGGACTCGTGCTGGCCCGCGAAGCTGGCCGTCGGGAGATCTTCCGCAGTGGCCGAACTGCGAACCGCCAGAGAGACGTCTTGCCCGTATTCCGCCTGCAGCATGCGATACGATCGCAGGATCTCTTCTTGGAGTTCTTGCGGCAGCGGAGCATTCAGAACGATTTCGTGCGCGCGGCGCGCGCGGCGCGCGAAGTCTTCCATTTCCCGCGGATCGATTGCATCGAGCTGCTCGTGCAGAGCATCCCACGCCCTGGAGGCGGTCAGGATGTCGCGGTAAGCATTCGCCGTTACGGCGAAACCGTCCGGAACCGGAATACCGCGCGGGCGAAGTTCGCGGTACATCTCGCCCAAGGAGGCATTCTTGCCGCCCACGGAGGCTACATCGTCCGCACCGATCTGTTCGAATGTCCGGACATAGCGGAGTCCGGGACCTGCACTTGCGGTCGTCATACGGCGATTGTGGATCGGCGGTGTTACGAACTGAGGCGAACGCGGGCTCCGGCGTTCTCAACTTTTTCTTAGGTGCTTCATCCGCTCGCGGGATGCTGTGAACCTATGATTACCGACGCACCAGCCGGCGTTTTGACATCAGCCGGCCCAATTGCGCGCTTGCTGGAGCAGGCGCGCGATACGCGTCCGCTCGTCGTTGCGGTCGTCGATCCGTTCGACTCGCTCTCCCTGGGCGGCGCCCTGGCCGCTCGCGATCAAGGCATCATCGAACCGGTGCTCATCGGAGATCCCGGGCGTATCGCACGGACGGCCAGGCAGTGCGGCTGGAGCATCGATCGCGTCCGCATCCATGCTTGCGAAGCGGGCGCGGAAGCCGCTGCCGCCGCCGAACTCGCGGCGCGCGGTATGGCCGGCGCGATTATGAAAGGCGCGCTGCACAGCGACGAACTGCTCCGCGCGGTGCTGGACCGCAAAGAGCTGCGCACGAGCCGGCGTCTCTCGCACATCGTCGTTACGGAACTCCCGCGCCGCGCGACGCCGGTGCTCCTCACGGACGGCGCGGTAAATATCGCGCCGGACTTCGACGAGAAGCGGGAAATTTTGCAGAACGCCGTCGAAGCGGCGCGCCGCTTGGGCATCGCCCAGCCGAAAGCCGCGCTGCTCGCGGCCGTCGAAACGATAGCTTCCTCGATGCCGGCGACAATCGAGGCGGCGGCGCTCAAGGAAGTATGCGACCGGGGCGAGATACCGGGCGTCATCGCCGGCGGGCCGCTCGCATTTGACGATGCGATTTCACGCGAGGCCGCAGCAGCAAAAGGCATCGTCTCGCCCGTCGCCGGCGATGCGGACATCTTGCTTTCGCCCGACCTCGAAGCGGGAAACATCGTATACAAAGCCTTCGACCGGCTGTTGGGCGCACGCTTTGGGGCGATTGTCGTGGGCGCAGCGGTCCCCATCGTCCTCACGAGCCGCGGAGACTCCATCGACGCCAGAATCGTGTCCAGCGCCTTAGCGAGGTTACTGAGTGATGTTCACGCCTAAGCACGAACCGTTACCGCAAGAGTTGGAGCGGCTGCTCACGGATGAGGAACGCGACGCGCTCTCGCGGGCGAGCGTTCCCGACGAGGTACGCGCCGAAATCTTCGAGCGCTTGGAGCGGCGCAGCCAGACCGAACGCGAAGAGGAGCAAGCGGAAGATCGGACCGATGCGGATCGCCCGGTGATCTAAACCCCGCTCGGGTAGGTTTCCGGCACTTCGCCGGCCAGCCAAATCGCCGTGCGCTCCAGCGGCTCGACGGCGCGCGTTTTATCGTAATGGAACACGGCGTCGAACTGCTGCAGCATATTCGCGCGGAAATAGTGGCTTACGAGCTCGGTTTGCGGCTTGTATACCACGCCAATCGCGCGCTCGAGCATCGATTCGGGCAAACCCGGAAGGTGCGGCCGGTGCGATCGCAGCGGCAGAAAAAATGCCGGCACGCCGAGCTCGTGGAAAAAGCCCTCGTAACTGTCGGCTCGGGCTTCGCGCACATGCTTGCGCTCTTCCGGACGGTGCCATTCGGGAGCGGCGGTTACCGTGCCGGTGTAGGTGGTGAATCCAACGAGCACGGCGCGATGGCCATGGCGGCGGCGCATGAGCGAGCCGACATTGATCTCGCCGCGCCGTCCCATCGAGGTTGCGCTCGCGTCGCCTAT
>DASSZL010000211.1:0-3759 GCA_035713505.1 Vulcanimicrobiaceae bacterium
TTGAGCAGCGCAGGTAAAGAGGTCGGTGTGAACAGGCGAAACTCGCTGGGAATCGGGCGCAGCCGTCCGCGGTGCACGATGCGCGAACCGCGATACTCGGGGAGCATCGCGACAAGTTGATCTTCGAGATTGAGTTTGCGAAGCAGGTTGCGCGCGGCGGGTTTATCGACGAGCAGCGAATCGGGGCCGAGTTCCATCGTGTAGCCGCTGTCCTGCAGCGTTTGCACGCATCCGCCGGGGCGCGGGCCCCGTTCGTAGACCGTAACTTCGAGATCTAAGCCGCGCTGCTCGCGCGCTTCGATGAAATGCAGCGCCGCGGACAGTCCGCTGACGCCGCCGCCGAGTATCGCTACGCGGCGCATTGCTCCACGAGTTCGGCGAGCATCCGGATAAACAGCGGATGATCGTTCAATGCCTGCGCTCGCTCCATGCGCACGCCGGCTTGGGTGGCCGCGGCAGCCGCATCAACGTCCAAATCATAGAGCACCTCGACGTGATCGCAAAGGAAACCGATCGGCGCGACGATCGCATTCGTGATGCCTTGCGACGGCAATTCTCGGAGCACGTCGCGGATATCGGGTTCGAGCCACTTGTCCATCGGTCCGCCGCTGCGGCTTTGGTACGCGATGCGCCATGCGGGCGCGCCCGCTTGCGCCGCGATGAGGTGCGCCGATCGCTCCAGCTGCGCGACGTAGGGACTGGCGTCGGCCATGGCTTGCGGAATGCTGTGCGCGGTAAAGATGAGCTCCACGCCTTGGAAGGACGATTTGCCCAAACGCTGCAGCGCGTCGCGCACACGCTCGCCGTTGGCCGCGGCGAAGAGCGGATGATCGTAGTACGTGGGCACGTATACCGCATCCGGGATCAGCCCGACGTACTTGTCCCAACTCGCGGGGCTTTGATGCGCGGCGAGGATGACGACGATCGGGTGCCGCACGCCTTCGTGCTGCAGTTCGGAATTAACGTCGGCGACAAACGGCGCCGCATTGACGTATGCCGTGCGCACGGATGCGTCCATCCCGCGTTCGCGCAGTTCGTGCTGGAGTGCTTCGGCTTGGCGCTGCGTGAGTTCGTTGAACGGTGACTTGCCGCCGATATGCATGTAATGGCCGGCCACGAGTTCCACGCGCTCCGGCGGCACTCGGCGCCCTTGCAGCACGCGATCCAGAAACGGCCGGATTTCATCGGGACGAGTCGGACCGCCAAAGCCCAGCAGAACGACGGTTTTAGCGCTCATGCGCGGCTCAGTTCGTGAACGGCGTCGACGAGTGCAAGGACGTTGTCAACCGGCGTTTCGGGCAAGATGCCGTGGCCGAGGTTGAAAATATGTCCCGGTCTTCCGGCGGCGCGTTTGAGTATGCCGGCGACGGCCGCGCGAATGGTTTCGCGATTCGAAAACAGCAGCACGGGGTCAAGATTGCCCTGCACGCCCACGCTCGGGCCTAGGCGGTTCCAAGCTTCGTCCAGCTCGACGCGCCAATCCAGGCCGATGATGTCGCCGCCGGCATCGCGCATCTGCGGCAGCAGCGTTCCCGTCATGGTTCCAAAATGAATCACCGGCGTGCCGGGTCGCAGCGAGGCGATTACTTTACGCGAATGCGGCTGCACGTAGGTGCGATAATCGTGCGGCGAGAGCGCTCCTACCCAGCTGTCGAAGAGCTGGACGGCGTGCGCTCCGGCGTCGATCTGCATGTTGAGGTATTGAGCCGTCAGTTCGGCGACGAGCTCCATGAAGCGATGCCACGTCGCCGGGTCGTTGTACATCAGCGACTTGGTGGCCACGTAGTTTCGCGATCCCCCGCCTTCGATCGCGTACGACGCTACCGTGAAAGGCGCACCCGCGAACCCGATCACGGGAACTTCGTTTTCCAACTCCGCGCGAACCAGGCGCACCGTCTGCGCGACAAAACCCAGAGACTCTTCGACGCTCACCGGATGGAGCTGCTCGACGTCGTGCATGCTGCGAATGGTTCGCGCGATGCGCGGCCCGTCGCCCTTTTCGTACGTGAGTCCCGCGCCCATCGGCACGAGCGGAAGAAGAATGTCGGCGAAGATGATCGCAGCGTCGACGCCCAAACGCCGCACCGTGTCGACGGTGACTTGCGTCGCGGCGCTGGAGTCGCGGCACAGCTCTAGAAAGGAGAAGCGGTCGCGTACGCGTTTGTACTCGGGCAGATAGCGTCCGGCTTGCCGCATCAGCCAAACCGGCGTGTACGCCGCCGGTTCGCGCCGGCAGGCGCGCAGGAACGGGTGATCGGTGAGTGTCGCGGCCATCGTGTTCAAGGCCCTTCATCGGGCGTCCATGCGCTCCTTGCGACTAACGTCGCTGTGCGCTCGCGCCGATAGTAAGTCCAGTCAGGAGGTCGCTATGAAACGCGTGTGCGTTGCCGTTTTCACCCTTTTGCTCGCACTTGGTCCGGCGGCGGCCGGAGCCGCCTCAGCGGTTCTGCGCGTCGGTTCGGATATCTCGTATGCGCCGCTGGAGTTCTATGCGCCGCATTCCAAACGCGTGCAAGGATTCGATTACGACCTCTCGCAGGCGCTTGCGGCAAAAATGGGCACGACGGCGGCCTTCCAAAATCACGACTTCAACGATCTGATCAAGGCGCTGAATCGTGGAAAGTACGACCTCGTGATATCGGCGATGAACGACACCCGCGACCGCGCGCGGCAAGTCGATTTCGTCGATTACTTCTTGGCGGGCAGCGGCATCCTGGTGCCGGCGGGCAATCCGCATCACGTCTTCAATCTCGCGAGTTTATGCGGCATGACGGTCGACCTGCAGCGCGGAACCGCGCAAGAAACGGCGCTCGCCGCGCAATCCAAGCAATGCGCCGCTATCGGGCTGCATCCGATAACGGTACTGGCCTACGCCACCGACGACGAAGCGCTCAAACAATTTCTTGCAGGCAAGTCGATGGCGCACATCAGCGATTATCCCGTGGTGTCGCATCTGGCGCGTACGCTCGACGGCGGCAAGAAATACATGGTCGCCGGTCAGCAATTCGGCGTGGTTCCCTACGGCATCGCCGTTTCGAAAAAGAATGCCGCGCTGCGCAACCGCGTTCAGGCCGCGCTCAAAGCACTAATCGCCGACGGAACGTACGACGCCCTGCTCAAAAAGTGGGGACTGGAGCAAGGCGCGATGCGCTCCGCGCCGATCAACGCCGGTACGAAGTTCCAGTAAACCGAGGCGGCGTTAGCCCTGCAGGGTGTTTTTCCAAAAGCGAACGGTGCGTTCCCATGCCTGGTGCGCCGCTTTCGCATCGTAGTGTCCCAAGCCGGATTCTCCGGGCTGATTTGGGTTACAGAAAGCGTGTTTGGCTTCATACCAATACACTTCGCACGGCACTTTGCCTTCCTTCATGCGCGCTTCGATTTCCGCTCCGCGAGCCGGCGTGAAGAAATCGTCGTACTTGGCGAAGTGGCATTGCAGCGGAATCTCGATCGTGCCGGGATCGCCCGCTTGCGAGGGCGGGAACCCGTAGTAGACGACGGCGGCGTCGAGCTCTTTGACGTGCATTGCCGTAATCAACGCAATCGCGCCGCCCATGCAATAGCCCGTGACCCCCGCTTTTTTGCCATTCTTCTTGAGGTGCTGCAGCGCGCCGCGAACGTCTTGCGTGGCGGCATCCCCAAAGTCCAGGCCTTCCATCAAATGATTCGCTTCGTCACCGACGGCCGCGGTGCGGCCGCGATAGAGGTCGGGTACGAGCGCGCGATAGCCCAGCGCCGCGTACTCGTCCGCGATGCGCATGA
>DASSZL010000212.1:0-8405 GCA_035713505.1 Vulcanimicrobiaceae bacterium
GAAAGCCGCCCCGACGCAACCGCGCACGCGGAAATGCTGCTGCTGCAACAGGCCCCCCGCGTACTGAATGCTTGGAGGCTGTCCGAGGCAACGGTGTACGTCACGAAGGAGCCGTGCGTCATGTGTGCGGGGGCGATGGTCGCGGCTCGTATCAAGCGGCTCGTCTACGGCTGTCCCGACCCCAAGGGCGGCGCGGCGGGAAGTGTGCTCGATATCGTGCGGCACCCAACGCTCAACCATCGTATCGAGGTCACGCCCGGAGTGCTTGCCGATGAAACCGCCGCTCAGTTGCAGGCGTTTTTCAAGAAACGTCGATAAAAGCAAGTCGTCCAAGCGAAAGTAACGGGGTACCCTGCCGGCTTCGCCGGTAGGGGGCGCGCAGCCGCGAAGTGGCGGAGTGCCGGTTAAAATACTCCAAAAATGCTGCACATTTTTGGAGAGGTGGTCGAGTGGTTGAAGGCACCCGCCTCGAAAGCGGGCAGACGTGATGAGCGTCTCGAGAGTTCGAATCTCTCCCTCTCCGAATGTACAGGTCCGGAAATTAGAAATTTCCGGACCTCTTGTTTTAACCGGACCCGATTGCCAGAACCAGCCGATGCAAATGCAACTCTTGAACGCGGCGGCAGGTATCACTGAAACGATGGGAATCTGGATCGCCGGCGGCGGATCGCATTGCGACATCCTGCCGTTCATCGCCCCCGGTACGGGCAGCTATTTCCGAGCGCCGGCCCAGGCAAACACTCATGCACTTTGACATCGTCGAGGCTATCCGCCAGAAGCAGCAAAAGCAGCCGCGAACCATCAGCATCGAGAACGGCAAGGTGGTCGACGTTAGCATTAGTAACGGCACCGTGGTAATCGGCCCTGGGGTCCCTGCGGGGACTGAACCCGAGGAAGAGATCGAGCCCCCGGGAAGCCGCGCCCTGGGCGACTAGGCAGCTAGTCTCCCTTGATGCTCATGCAATTCAAATTAGATTAGCGGGATGCTCGGCGCCGCGTCGCGCGGCAGAATGCCGACCAGACGCGGATCGTCGGCGATTTCGATTTCCCGCTTGAACGGCGTGAAGCCCGAACGGCGATAGAACTCCAGCGCTTTCGGATGATCGAGGGTGCACGTGTGCAGCCAGAAGCGCCGGAGGGGATGCGACCACGCGAGCTCGATGGCGCGATTCATGAGCCAGCGGCCCGCGCCTTTGCCGATGTACGGCTCGAGCAGTCCGAAAAAGACGAGTTCGCACTCGCCGAGTGTGCGAAAATCGAGCTCGAGCAGGCCGGCTTCTGCGCCCCCGTCGCGCACGAGGTAGACCTCCACATCCGGGTCACGAATGATTGCGGCTAATTGTTCATCCGTCATGGTGAGGCGCGAGAACCACAAGTACGGAGCGCCGACGCGTTTGAAGAGACTGCGATATGCGTCGAGCGGCGGCGGCCGGAGACGTTCGAGCGAACGTGCCGCTTCGGGCCGCTCCGGCAGCAGCGCGGCGCGCTCGCGCATCTCCAGATACGTCGCGACGTTCGCGATTTTGCCGGCGGGAAGTTCCGAATACCCGCTAGCGAGCGACATACCTGTACTGGCCCGGCTGCCACTCGCACACGCTGCCGTCGCGCATCGCGAACGACTCGCAACCGTCGACGTCGGGATTAAAATCCGCGTTGAGGCGTTTGGTGGCGTCCCAGTCGACCGCCGGCTCTTGCCGCGCGGCGCCGCGCGCTTTCTGATAAGAAAACTGCGGATTCTTCGTGAGCGTGTTGAGGGATTTTGCAAGGCGTTGTGCGTCCGTCATGCTTGCTTTGCTTCAGCGTTTTCGAGGGGCTTCCCCTTAGGCATGGAAGAGGTGGCGTTATGGCTTTGTCCCACATCGTGATGCAGCTCGTGCTGTGCAAAGCGGCAGCACAACTAAAGGCGCGAGGCGATCTGCCGGTGCGCGTGTCGGTGGTCGACAAAGTGAACCATCACCTGGTCGATGAAACGGTGCATGTCGCCGCTTCGGGCGCGGCGGACGATACGCTCGAGTTCGACATCCCGTGGGGCATCTATCTCGCGCAAGCGTCGCTCCATGCCGGACGAACGACCTGCGCGCGCTCACAATTTTTTTCCGTGCTTCCCGGCCATAACCGCGAGCTGAAAGTCCAATTGCAGGACGGCCTTGCCGGTACGCCGGTGCCGGTGATCGTCAACGGCGATCTGCCATCCGAATTCGCCTATGTGCAGCCCACGGTCCTGATCTTCGGCAAAGGCGCCAAGTGTGACGCTCCAATCGGCACGCCGCTTGACGTCGATATCGATCAGCAGAACGACGATCAGGCGTACTATGCGAGCGTCTACCCGAATGCCGCGCTGATGCAGAACATGCCGGCAACGCCCGTGCTTCGACTCACGGACTCCTCAGGCGGTTATCACTATTTGAAAATGCCGAGCAATTTTTTGGAGTTCGGGCGTCGGCGCCCCAGCCAAGACCAGCTCGACGTCAAGGACGGGCTCATCGATTTCATCGCCGGTAAGCCCGAGGACACGCTGCTGTGCATGCCGGGCTACGAAACCACGACCGAAATGCATTAGCATACACGATCCATCGTTCGATTTTCGCCGACTGATCGGACCGCCGATGCAAGAAGCGTTGGGGCTGCTGGAGGGACCCGATCGCGTCCGACAAGCGATCGAGTACTATCACGAGTCCTGGAATTCACGAGCTGCTCACGCAGTTGCGGCCGTCTTATCGAAGAGCTGCGGGCCGAGGGCGCGCATGCGATCTTCGAAACGCCGGCGCATCTCGGGGCGGCGCTGAATTAGGGCGGCGTCGGCGTGGGCGCCGGTGTGCCGGCCAGGCGCGGATCCGGCGGAGTCGCCGGAAATGCGATGTCGGAATACGTGGTGTCGGACGTGACCGTAAAATTCAGCGGCCCCACGCGTTGCGGCGCGGTGTACCTGGCGTGCGTAATGACCCAATGCCCGTCGATCGTTTGATAATCGAGTGAGATGACGGTCGTGTCGCCCACGAAGCGAAGATCGATGTGCGAAGGCAGCTGCGTCTGCGGATCCTCTACGACGTCCGCCGGATAGAGATCGCCTCCGGGCAGCGACGGCGTCGGCGCCACTTGCAAGTGCAGCCGCGTATCGCTCGAGTCGGCGGCGTACGATGGCGCCCAGAAATTGATGTACGGAACGACGACGTTAACGCCGGGATCGGGCTGGGGCAATTGCCAGAGCTGCGGCGCGAAGCGCGTGATCTCGATGTTGACGTTCTTCAGATTGGCATACCAGCGATAGTTGAAGCCCGCAAACGGATCGAAGTAGGGAATGATGGGAAACGCTTGTCCGACGCGCTGTGCGCCCTGCGGCAGGTCCTGCATGACCGCGTAATCGTCTGCTTGCCGCACCGCGACGAAGCGGTTGACGTCCTTCATGCGGCCGATGCTGGCCGTCACGTGCGTGTACTCGCGGTACGTGATATATGCGGGCGCGTTTGAGGTATACGCGGTAGCCGTCCGGTTGATCAGCTGAACGAGCGCGAGGTCGGGCGGGAGCATCGTGCCGTTTTCTTCGCAGAAAGGTGAGCGGTTACTGCTGGAAAAGACCGCAGGTATGACCGTCATCGTTCCGCCGGACGAGGTGCGCGAGCGCGTCGTCGAACTTCGCCGCACCATCCATCGCCATCCCGAACTGGGTTTTGAAGAGCTGGAAACGCAGGCGCTGATCGAGCGCGAACTTCAAGACCTCGGCATCGAGCACCGCCGCATCGCCGAAACGGGCGTGGTCGGCGTGATTCGCGGTGCAAACCCCGGGCGCGTCGTGGCCTTGCGCGCCGACATGGACGCGCTGCCCATTACGGAAAAATCGGGCGAACCGTTCGCATCGCAGGTTCCGGGCAAGATGCACGCGTGCGGTCACGACGCGCACACGGCGATGCTGCTCGGCGCGGCGCGCGTATTGCAGGGCATGCGCGACGAACTGGCGGGCTGCGTCGTGCTGCTGTTTCAGCCGGCGGAAGAAGGGCCGGGCGGCGCGGAAGTGATGATAGCGCAAGGCGCTCTGGACGATCCGAAAGTGGAAGCGGCCGCAATGCTGCACGTCGATCACCGGTTGAACGCGGGAACGATCGGTATTACCCCGGGGCCGGTAAACGCGTCGGCCGATGAATTTCACATTACGGTGCAAGGACGCGGCGGCCACGGAGCATATCCGCACACCGCCGCGGACGCAATTCCGGCGGCGTGCGCCATGGTGAGCGCGCTGCAGACGATTGCCTCTCGCGAAACGGATCCGCTCAAGAGCGTGGTGGTAACCGTCGGAACCATTAACGGCGGCTATCGCAACAACGTGATTGCCGACGAAGTGAAGATGAGCGGTACACTGCGCGCGCACGATCCCCAGATTCGTAACGGCCTCGAATCGCGCGTTCGCCGAATTCTCGACGGAGTCGCGGCGGCGTACGGCGTGAAAGTGCAACTGGAAGTGAATTACGGCTATCCGCCCGTCGTGAACGACGTCACGCTGGCCGAAAACTTTTCGCGCTATATGAAAACCCATTCCGGATTGCAGGTCGAACGGCCGGCGCCGACAATGGGCGCCGAAGACTTCGCCTATTTCGCACAGCGCGTGCCGGGCGTGCACGTTCGCTTGGGCATTCGCAACGAACAAACCGGTGCGGTTCATTCCGGGCACAGTCCCGAATTTCGCATCGACGAAGCCGCGTTACCCGTGGGCGTCCAAACGCTGGTTGCGTTCGCGCGCAGCGTCGGCTCCGGCGGGGTGAAATTCGAGTAGAGAAGCAAGCGCCACTAGGGCTTGCGTATATCCTGTGAAGAGGCACTATATCTAGTAGTACAGAACCCTGCACCATGGCAATCTTGCGCCCTTCGAGCGGTTCAGGACCGGCTGCGCTCCCGCGGCCGGGAACCAGGCTCCTGACCGCCGCCCTCGATGTTCAGGCCGCCGCCGAAACCGCTTTCTCATTGCTCTGCGCCGTCGAGCGGTGGCCCGTATGGTTGGGCTTCCTGCGCAGCGCGGAACTGGTCGAACCCACGGTTCCGATCTGCTTGGGCAGCGAAATTCTGCTGCGTTCCGCGATTCCCGGACAAGACGAACAGCTCTTCGAGGTGGACCACTTCATCACCAACCACCAACTCTCGCTCGTCGGCGCCTATTCGGTGCGCCGCCGGCTGGACTTCCGCATCGAGCGAAAGACCTCGCGCTGCAAGCTGCACGCGCGCCTCGAGTACCCCGCCTACGGCGGGCGCCTAGGCGTGCTGTATGACGCAATCGGCACGGGGCGCAAGCTCGCTACCCAGCTCGAGGAGTCGCTGACCCACTTCAAGCACCTCGCAGAGTACAACCACGGCGAGAAAGACGAGCTCCTGGCGGACTTCTGAGGCCGCCGCCGGGCTTTAGCAGTCGTTGACGGCGATTGCTAGGTGCCGGTATACTCGCTTTATGCCGCTGTACGATTACCAGTGTTCGAAATGCCAGCATGTCGTGGAGGTCCGCCACGGCTTCAACGACACGTACGCCGAGGCGTGCCCCGCCTGCGGCGGCGAGATGAAACGGGTCATCAATCCGGCTCCCATCATTTTCAAGGGCTCGGGCTTCTATGTGACCGATTCGCGTAAAAGCTCATCGAGCGAGAGCTCATCAGGCACGAGCGCCGCGCCGCCCTCGAAAGAGTCGGCAGCTTAGACAGCTCATGAGCGCCTGGACGTGGGTCCTCATCGGGCTCTGCGCCGCGGGCGTGTTACTGCCCCTTGTTCCGCTCGTGACGGTTATACGGCTCGCGCTGCGTCTGCGTTCGCGAGTGAACGACTTGCAGAACGCACGGCTCTTCACCTCGCTTGAATCGCTGCAGCTGCAGCGGGCGCACCTTGAGTCGATTGCCGTGCAAGCGGCGACGCGCACGCAGCGCGCAATCGCGGCGGCAGAAACGATCCGCGCGAGCGCTGCAACCGCCGCCTATCCCGAAATGCGCGAGTCATTGCGTGACGCGGGAGCCGAAATCTCCGACCTGATTGCGGCCTTGCGGTAAAACCCGCGTCAGCAAGCGAGATTCAACTTCATCCGCGGCGTTCGCGGCGCCGTCCCTGCGCACGAGAAGTGTGGAGAGACGACGCGAGGTCTCTTTGTACGACGGCGTCGATAAGATCGCCGTGGATCGTGCCGCAGCGTAGCGTACGGCTACGGCGTTTGCCGGAATATCCAGCTCTTCCGTATCGACGATGCCCGCGGTTGTTACGATCGCGTTAACCGGCAGTTTTTCGATCGCGTCCAGCGTTCGCTGAACTTTTTCGAGCGATCGCTGTTCCGGAGCGCTGCTGAAGCTCACGAGCACGAGCGGGGTTGAGGGATCGTCATCCCAGGGAACCGCGGAGCGTCCGGGCGCACTGCTGATCGATGCGATGTTTCCCGCGGCGCTCGATGCAGCGGCGCACTACGATCTGCCTAAACTGGGCGGAAGATTGCCGCCGCCAGACCAGTTAAGCCAGAGCAGATTCGCCGCTGCCGTAGGCGCGCAGAACCGTCTGCACCGTTGTCTGCGCGAGGCGATACAGCCTCATCGCCGCGTCGCGCATGGCCTGCGCTTTTTGCGCGCGGGAAGTCATGGTGCAGCGGCGCTTGGTGACGGCCATGACACCAAGGCTACTATGGAGACCTATTCGTCGGTCTCCGGCGGCTCCCACTGCCAACCGGGTGGTCCCGGCATCTGGGGCGGCCCGGGAATCGGCGGCAACCCGAAGGGTGAACTCGCGTCGGGCGGCGGCGCCTGGGCGCCCGGCACGGCGAACGGCGCGCCGAACGGCATGCCCGTTTCCGCGGGGGCGGACGGACTCGGCGGCATCGCGGGCAGGCCGAATGGGTTCCCGGGTTCGGGAACCACCGGCTGCGGCGCAACCGGCTGCGGCGCCGGGGGAGCCTGTGCCGGCGGCATGTCGGGCGACCAGGTCGACCACTGCAAAACGGGCGGGGTAACGGGCGGCGGCGCCGGTGCGGCGGCGGGCATCGGGGTCACGGGCGGTTCCGGCACGGGCACCGCGCTCTGCGCGGCCTTCGCGAGCTGAGGCGTGGGCGTCGGCTCCTCACGCGGCGTGAAGATCGGCTGCGGCAGGTCTCCGGCGGCCGCTCCGGTCAGTACGTAGCGCGCCGGCGGCAAGATCATGGTGTCGGAGCGCCGTGCGAGCGCGCGCAGTTCGTCCATGTCGCCGCGCGGCGCTTCCTCGACTTCCATCGTGTCGAGCAGCAGCGCGATCGTGTCGCGCAGATATTCGCGGGGCGGAATCTTCGCGAATGCGAACACGTGCTGCGAGACGTTCGCCTTTACGGCTTGCAGCAGTTTTCGCCAGTACTCGAGCGGCTGATAATACTCGAATTGCCCGAGCTCGCGTTTGGCTTGCGAATACAGGCGCGCGATGCGCTTTCCGATTGGATCGGCGGGCGGTCCGGGCTCGACGATCGCCACCCGTTTGGCGACGCGCGAAAGTTCCGAGACGATCTGCGCGTGGAAGAACGGATCCTGTTCGTGCAGATAATGAAACGATATCGCAACGTCGAACGCGTCGGCCTTCGCCGGAATGACCGACGTGCTGCCGCGCAGCAGCTTCGCGCCGACGTCTTCGAATTTGCGCATCATCTGCTCGCGGTGCTCGATGACCGTGACGTCCGCGCCGGCGTCCATTGCACGCCGCACCCAGCGCGCATCCTCTCCGTACCCGCAGAAGAGTACGCGTGCTTCCGGCTCGATGACCAGCGCATCCCAGATCAGGTTATCGATGTACCGCGATTCGCGTTGGAATTCGTCGGCGGAGTAACGGGGAGCCTCGTTCACGCTTGCACCTTGCGCAGCTGCGGGATGAATTCGGGAAAACTCACGTCGATGCTTTGTTCGTCATCGATCCGCAGCGCTCCGGCGCCCGCCGCCAAACATGCCGCGGCCATCGCCGTGCGGTGATCGCCGTGGGTCTCGACCAGCTCGCCGCCGCAGCGGGGGCCGCCCCCGCGTATCGCCACTCCGTTGGGCAGCGGCTCGATCTCCACGCCGGCGGCATGCATCAGGCGCAGCATCGCGGCGAGGCGGTCGGATTCCTTATTGCGCAGTTCTTGGATGCCGGTGATGCGCGTCTCGCCTTGAGCAAACGCCGCGGCGACGGCGAGTACGAGCATTTCGTCGACGGCCCGCAGCGCCAATTCGCCGCCGACCGCAATCGCGCGCAGCGGTGCCGATTCGACGGCGATGTCCGCGACCGGTTCTCCGCAGCGTTCTCGCGGGTTTTCCAGGCGGATGCGCGCGCCCATTTGCAGCAGCGCATCGAGCAGCCCGGTACGCGACGGATTGACGCCGACGCCGGGAATCGTGACCGCGCTCCCCTGCGCAACGGTTGCCGCAACGATGAAGAATGCCGCCGCCGAAAAATCCCCCGCG
>DASSZL010000213.1:0-8884 GCA_035713505.1 Vulcanimicrobiaceae bacterium
CAGCGACTCGAGCAGCGGATGGTGCAGCGCCGCGTTCACCGCGAAAACGGCGGCCGTGAGAATGAGCGTGACGTAAACCAGCAGTCGCGAAAAAGAACGCAGTCCGAGTTGAAACGCCGTTTCCGGCGGCTGTTTCATCAAGTTCATCGCAATGTCGCCGAATGCCGTGCGCGCACCGGTTGCCACGACGACTCCGCGGCCGTCGCCCGACTTCACGACCGTGCCCATGAAAGCGCAGTTGGAGAGTTCGGCAAACGGCACGCCGGGGTTTATCGGCTGAGCGGCTTTTGTGACGGGGAGCGACTCGCCGGTCAGTACACTTTGATCGCACTCGAGATCGTGTGTTTCACACAAGCGCACGTCGGCCGGGACGATGTCGCCCATGGCCAGCTCCACGACGTCGCCGGGCACGAGCTCCGCGACGTCGACCGCGCGCGGCGCGCCGTCGCGCAGCGCCAGTGCGCGATGTCGCACGCGCCGGTGCAGATCGAGCATCGCGCGCTCCGAGCGGTATTCGTTAACGAATCCCAGGCCGGCGCTCATCGCGATAATTGCCAAAATGATGTACGCGTCGACGTGCTCGCCGACGGTGACCGACGCAGCCGCAGCCGCGAGCAGCAATAGCAGCAGCGGATTGCGCAGTTGCCTCCACAAAATCGCTGCGGCACGCAGCCGGTGTTCGCGCAGGACGTTGGCCCCAATGCGGCTCAGGCGCCGCGCGGCCTGCTCGCTCGTCAGGCCTTGAGGCGAACTTTCCAACCGCGCGCATACCTGCGCGGCGTCCAGGGCCGCCGCCTGCGTCGATGTCAGTTCCATACGTTTGCGCGCATCCAACATACGCGAGGACAAGGAAGGAGCCGGGAAGACCTTTCACCAGCGATTCCTGCCGTTCGCGCAGACTACACGGTGGACGGAGGTTTCCGATGGCCAACAATGCCACAACCCACATCGATCTCTTCGATCGCACCGTTCAAGAGACGCACGGCTGGCTCGGCGAGGTCATGAGCGAGAGCGGCCTGCGCGATCGCCATTATGCGCTGCAGGCGCTGCGTTCGGTTTTGCATGCTTTGCGCGACGAGCTGAGCGTGGAGCAGAATGCCGGTTTGAGCGCGCAGCTTCCGACGATGATCCGCGGACTCTATTTCGAAGGATGGGTGCCGAGCCGCTCCGTCGAGCACACCTCACGCGAGACGTTCGTTCGCAAGATCCACCGAACGTTCATGGGATACGCCGAACCCTTTGACGTCGACCGTATCATCACGGGCGTTCTAGCGGTTTTGGAACGGCGTTTGACCGACGAATGCCGCAAGATCCGAGCGACGTTGCCTAAAGACCTGCGAGAGCTTTGGCCGTAACTATGCAAGTAGCACGAGCTTTCGGGACGCCCGTACGCATCGACGCCAGCTGGCTTTTCATTTTTGCCTTGCTCGTGTGGACGCTGTCCTCGGCGCAAGGCCCCTTCGCGATGGCGACGCCCCATTGGCGCATCGCCGCGTCGGTCGTTACCGTCATCGCGCTGTTTGTTTGCGTCGTTGCGCATGAGCTCGCGCACGTCGCCGTCGCCCGTTCGTTCGGAATTCACACCGTCGACATCGTGCTCTTCGCGTTCGGCGGCGTTTCGCGCATGGAGAAGGTCGGTGCAACGCCTGCGGCGGAAGCCCAAATCTCCGTCGCCGGACCGGCGCTCAGCCTTTGCCTGGGCATCATTTGCGCGCTAGCGGCGCCCATCTTTCCTGCGAACTCGCTCGCTTTCGGCATCGTCACGTACCTGGCGATCATCAACGTCGCGCTGGCCGCGTTCAATTTCTTACCGGCCTATCCGATGGACGGCGGCCGCCTCGTCCATGCTTTGGCATGGCGCATGACGCGCGATCGCATGCGCGCCACGCAGCTAGCGGTCAGGGTCAGCACCGCCGCCGGAGCACTCATGGGCGCCGCCGGGCTGGCGCTGCTCATCACCGGCTACGTCGTGGACGGCGTTTGGATTGCGCTTCTGGCGTGGTTCATCATCCGCTCCGCGCAAACCGAGTACATCGCCGACGTACAGATCGGACCGCTTGCCTCCGTGCGGTGCGCAGATCTCGTCGACCCGCCCTCGCGTGCGTTCCAGCCGGATATGACGAGCGCCCAAGCTCTGGCGCAGATGATCGGAACGCGGCGGCGCGCCGTTCCAATCTCGGTCGGGCGCCGGCTGCTAGGTATCATCACCCTCAATGACTTTGCCAAACTCGGAACCAGTGACGCGAACTACGTGTACGTAAGCGCCATTATGACGCCCGTCGAGCAGTTGCAGAAGCTCGCTCCCGACCTCTCCGGATTGGAAGCGTTCAACGAGCTCGCCTCGAGCGGCCATCCTCAATTGCCGGTCGTCGACCAGAGCGGAACGCTGCTGGGATTCGTCACGCGGGAAACGCTCGCGCGCAACATCGAGAAAGCTGTGAAATAATGAACGCCTTGGAGATTGCGCAACAAATCGAGCATGACTTTCACAATCTTTCGACGTTCGAAGGCGGCCACATCGCGGTGAGCGTGACCGGCGATACGGTGGTGCTCAAAGGCCACGTCGGCACGTGGGCGGAGTACGACGAAGCCGAAGTCGTCGCGCTGGGCGCGCCGGGCGTGCGCAGGGTGGAGAACCTTCTCGGCATATCACCCTAGCCACTATGACCGGTTCGCAGCCTGCCCGCGCCGTTGCCGGATATCAAGGCGAAAGCGGAGCGTTTAGCGAGCAGGCCGCGCGAAGATTGCTCGGCCGGGTCTTGCTGCGTGGATATCGCACCTTCGCCGACGTGGCGGATGCGCTGGAGACCGGCCTAGTCACCTATGGGGTTCTTCCGTTCGAAAATTCGCTGCACGGTCCCATTCGAGAAGTGCACGACCTCCTCGCGAAGCGCGCCCGTTTGACAATCGCCGGCGAAACGCACGTGCGAGTCGAACAATGCCTCATCGCGATGCCGAACGCTTCAATCGAAACGATCGATGCAGTTGCATCGCATCCTGTCGCTCTCACGCAGTGCCGGACATTCTTGAGGGAGCACTCACAGTGGCGCGTGCTGAAAAGCGACGACACCGCCGGCGCCGTGCGCGAGATGATGGAGCGTGGGCGGCCGCGGAGCGCGGCAATCGGCCCGGCGGCGGCAGCCGAGCGCTACGGTGCTGTCGTGCTCCTGCGCGGCATTGCGGATGACGCGGAAAACCTCACCCGGTTTTGGTTAATCCGAATAGCGGAGTAGGGTATAGTGCTCGGCGATGCAGCTCACCGTGCACGCGGTCCTGGTTCCCCCGCTCAAATGCGGCGTCGCCTACGCCCATACCGGCAACGGGCAGTGCGTCACGTTTAGCGGCGATCGCGAAGCGATGATCGAGCTGTGCAATGAAGTCAAGGCCTACAACCAGGGCACGCGCGGGCCGGTGCTGGTGCATGCCCGGCAGTGGCGGGAACTCTCGTTTCTACAGCGTCACGATTGTCCCACGCACTGGACGTCAGTCGCCTAAGATCTGCGGTTAGACGCGGCCCAATTCGCGGCGCGCCTCGTCCGTTAAGCGCTCCGTGGTCCATGGCGGATCGAAGACGAGGTGCACGCCGGCGCCGCTCACCCACGGTATGCTGCGCAGCATGGCATCGACGTCTTTTGTGATCGTCTCATGCATTGGGCAGCCTGGGGTCGTGAGCGTCATCCAGACGTGCACGCTGTCGTCATCGTCGATGCGCAGCCGGTAAATAAGTCCAAGAGAAACCAGCCCGATGCCCAATTCCGGATCGATGACTTGATTGAGCCGGTCCAAGATCTCCCTGCCGCGCGTCGATTCCGTCATGTTTGATCAGGTGAACTACGCGGTAACGCGTTTTATCTCGACTCGCCACGTCTGCGGCCCTCTCTCCAAATACTCCCACGCATAGCGTCCCGGATAATCGCCGTCGAGTTCGAAACGCAGCGGACGCGGATCGTGGTCGTTCACGAGCGTGAGTTTCTCGCCCGGCGCGAGTTCATTGAGTTTCGCGTGGATGGCCGGGTGCTTCTCGCGGGGCGGAATGACGCGTACGTCGAGTTCCTGCAGCGTGCTCATTGGCTGATTTTGTTCCTTTCAAAATAGGCCGCGTTGATCTGTGTGTATGATTGCCATTTATCCGGGAGATCCGCATCGGGATAGATCGCCTCGACCGGACACACGGCAACGCATGCGCCGCAGTCGATGCAGACTTCGGGATCGATGTAGAGCTGCGGATCTTCCTCGTTGCCGTGGATGCAGTCGACCGGACAAACCTCGACGCATGCCCGATCTTTCACGCCGATGCACGGTTCTGCG
Source organism: Vulcanimicrobiaceae bacterium (assembly GCA_035713505.1). GTDB lineage: Bacteria > Vulcanimicrobiota > Vulcanimicrobiia > Vulcanimicrobiales > Vulcanimicrobiaceae > DATGJX01. Next base: position 4,309 of record DASSZL010000213.1, read on the forward strand.
ATGACGTGTGCCATGCATGTACTCTAGCACCGCCGGCGCCGCGCGTAAGTGACCGGCGCTATTGAGCGGATGCGACAAAAGCGGTAAGGTGATCGCGATCGAGTTCCACGATATGCCCGCGATCGCGCCGTAACGCGCCCCACTCCTCGAGTTCAGAAAGCGCCCGGTTGACGACTTCCTTGACGGTGCCCGCGCGCAGCGCCAATTCGACTTGCGTCATGTGCGGAAGCGGCGCGAGCGCGGGCGCCATGCCCGCATCGGGCGCTGCGTAGGGAAGCAGTGCGGTTGCCACTCGCGCGGTCGATGAGGCAATACGGCCCAGTGAAAACCGCTCCAACGCGCTGCGAAAACGTTGTGCGGAAAGTTCGCCGAGCGCACGCAAAACCGCCGGCTCGCGCTCGATTACGCCGGCCAGCGCATCGGTCGGTATCAGGACCACGTGCGTATCGGCCGTGAGCGCGACGTGGCGCAGCGCCGTGTTGCCGCGATCCAATATCGCCGCTTCGCCGAACGCATCGCCCGCCAGCGCATCATAGACGACGTCTTCACGGCCGCTTGCCGCGACGAGCACGGCTTGAACGATGCCGTGGGCAACGATGCCCAGGTACGGCCACATGACGCCCTGCTCGACCACCGTGTGATGGCGCTTGATCGCGGCGCGGCGCGCGCGAGATGCCAAGCGTGCGAGCGAATCCGGCGTGATACCGGAAAAAGTCCCGGCGCGCGCAATGATGCTTTGCACCGAGTCGTCCGCTCCTTGAGCCGCGACTTTTCGCACGCGCACTTCCCAGCGGCCGTCGCCGAGCTGCCGATCGCTCCACGAATAGCGCGAGCCGTACCGCTCTTCGAATTGCGCGCGCAGCGGACGCGGTTCGTGGTCCGAAACCAGGAGCAGATGCTGATCCGCCAGGAGCGCATCGAACGTTGAAAACACGCGTGCATGCCGCAGCCAGCGTGGAATGCTGCGCACCTCGATGCGAACCTCGCCGTTCACCGTCACCCTCAAAACGTGCGACAAAGGCGCCCGCCGCGCAATAACCGGGGTTAGTGCGCGGTGAATCCGCATGGAGTACCATGACCATGGCGAGGAGTGCGTATGTCTATTGCGGTGAAACGCGCCTACGAGGGGCCTGCGGCCAAAGACGGACGCCGCATCCTGGTTGACCGGGTCTGGCCGCGAGGCGTCGGCAAGGAAGAGCTGCGGTTGGACGGCTGGTATCGCGAACTGGCGCCCAGCGCCCCGCTTCGCAAATGGTTCGGCCACGATCCGGAGCGCTGGGCCGGCTTTCAAAAGCGCTATCTCGCCGAGCTGCGGCGCGCCGAACTGCGCGAACCATTGGACGAGCTCGCAAAACTCGGCAAGCGCGGCAAAGTAACGCTGGTCTATGGCGCACGCGATGAAGAGCACAACCAAGCAATCGTCTTGCGGGACTACCTCCAGCGCCTTATTGCGAAGAAGCCTTCCTAAACGATGGAGACGCCGGTGCTACGGTGCCCGCATGTTGTCAGCTCCGAAAATTCGGGACGTTCCCGTCCATCACGAAGTAACCGAAAACATCGCCTGCACCGCGCAGGATCTGCCGGCCAAACTGGGCCGGACGTACGGCGAAATAGAGAACTGGGCGGCAAGACAACACGTGCGTATCTCCACGCCGTTCGCGCGATATCGCTTCTTCAGTACGAGCGCGTGCAAACTCGAAGCAGGCTACATCGTCGATCGTGCCGTTGCGGGCGATGGCCGCATCCAAGTTCGTGACGGCGGTGGGTATACGGCACTGACGGCGCTGCACGTCGGCCCGTTCAGCGCGGTTCCTCGAGCCTATGAAGCGCTCGAGGAATTCATGCGCATTCACGGATATGCAAGCGCGGGCGCGCCCGTGGAATACTATCTCACGCCGCCCGATACGCCGCCCGAACGGCAGCGGGCCGAAATCGTCTGGCCGGTCGTCCCGGACGAAGCATAAAACGGCGTGATCAGCGGCGAAAAACGAATGCCTTTGAGATATCTTGCCCTGCGTCCCGCACGGCCGTTTCTTCTGTTCGCGTTCCCGTAGGTTTCGGTGAGCGCGTGGTGGTTCGGACACAATAACCGCAGATTCTCGGGGCGATTATTTCGCGCGTTCCCGTCGATGTGATCGACGTGCAGCGGGACCCGGCCGGTTCGTACATTGCGCTCGCCCCACCCGCATACGAACATACGTTCGATAGCGCAACCTCGCATCCTGGGGTTGCGCTCGCGGCTGCAAAAAAGCCCGCTTCATGCGGGCTTTCTAACTCTGGAGCCGACGAGCGGACTTGAACCGCTGACCTATAGTTTACGAAACTATTGCTCTACCAACTGAGCTACGTCGGCGTGGCGACCCGCATACGTTCGTGGCGGCGGATACGGCCCCTGCCTCTTGGTGCTGCGACAAAAATCATCCTGGTTCGGTGGGTCAAGATGCCGAAAAGGCAAGTATGCGACGCCCGCTCGGCGCCGCCGTCATGGCCGTTATCGCCGTGATGAGCGCGCTCATGGTCATCCGCTGGAACCTCTGGAGTTTCGGCACGGACACCGGCACGTTCGCGCAGATCGCGCTGAATGCGTTCAAGGGCTTCACCGACGGCCCCGAGATGGGCACGCACTTTCACTTTCACTGGTCCCCGATACTCGCGGTGCTCTGGCCGGTTGCGGCCGCAACGCGTTCGCCGCTTTCGATTCAAATCGTGCAGGTCGTGCTGATTGCGCTTTGCGCTCTTCCGCTTGCCGCGATCGTACGCGCATACGCGGGCGACGAGTGGGGCACGCGCGTCGGCGTTCTCGCGCTGATCTATCCGCCGCTGCTTTCGGTCGCGTTCGAAGAGTTTCACGAACTGGCGTTTTACCCGGTACTGGCGCTTTCGCTCCTCTGGGCCGCGGATCGCGCGCGGTGGCTATGGTTCGCCCTGTTCTCGCTCGCGCTGGTGCTGATTCGCGAAGATGCGTGCGTCGATCTGGTCGTCATCGGCATCGCGCTCGGCATCATCGGACTGCTAAAACGCCGCGGCTCGCAAACGGGATTGCTCGCGGGCGAACCGATTGAGCCTGAGCGTCTGAGCGTCGCGGGTTTCGGCCTCGCGCTGCTTTCCGCCGCGGTACTTGCTCTGTATGCATACGTTATCGTTCCGCGCGCAGGCGGATGGGCGCCCTCACACTTCTATCAGTACCCTTTCGCGAGCGGCCCGGTGCAGACGGCGCTTTCTATCGTGACGCATCCGCTCGCGCTCGCGCGCGCCACGGTGACCTTCGGGCGATTCACGTATCTGCTCGAAGCGTTTGCGCCGCTCGCATTTCTTCCGATGTTCACACGATGGACGTGGCTTGCGCTTCCGGGTTTCGCCGGCGTGCTGCTCGCGAGCGACTCGATCGTCTGGCGCATGGGGTTCCATTACTCGCTGCTCTGGGCGCCGTGGCTCCTGCTCGCGGCGGCCTGGGCCCTTGCGCGCATGGCGCGCTCGCGCGGGGAAAGCGTTGCCCGCCGCTGGTGGGTCGCCGCGATCTCGATCTGCGCCGTCGTCCTTATCGCGTTCGATCCCATGCATCCGGTACATTACCTCACGCAAGCTCCTTGGCAGCAGCCCGCGAACATACTGCGCGCCTTCGCTTGCGTCCCGCGCGAGGCGGCCGTCGCGACGCACGACGAATGGTATACGCATATCGCGCTGCGGTATCCCCATTCAACGAATATGGGCGATGGAGTGGGCAGATTCAACGGCTATGTCGTTTATACGCCCGCTTGGCGAAACGAGCACGTCGATACGCGGCTGCTTCCGCAGCTCGCAGCAGCGCAAAACGACGGCCGTTTCACCGTCGTCTGCCGGTACGGCGACGTGCTGGTGCTGCGTCCTAGGAGCCGTACAGCGGAATAATCTGGGCGCCGGTTCCCGGCGCTGCCTCGCCGCCGCTGCGCTCGAGAACCGTCTTGAGCGTGTTCCACGGCAAAGGCCGGTAAAAGAAAAACCCTTGCGCGAACTCGCATTTGAGGGATCGTAAGAACTCGTACTGCGATTCCGATTCGATGCCTTCGGCGACTACCCGCAAGCCTAGGGTGTTGCCCAGCGTGGTGATGGCTTTGACGATACCTTGATCGAACGCGTCGATCGAAACGTCGTCGATGAAGCTCTTGTCGATTTTTATCGCCTTGACCGGAAGGCGTTTGATGTAACTGAGCGAGCTGTAGCCGGTGCCGAAATCGTCCACCACGATGTTTACGTTCATTTTGGCGATGCGCCCAAGCGTTTCGAGCGCCAGCTCGTTGAGCACGAGGTTCTCGGTTACCTCCAGATGCAGCGCTTCGGCCGGCAAGCCCGTTTCCGCGAGCACCGCCGCAACCGTCGCGCTCAAATCTTGTTCGTAGAAGTCACGCGGCGACAGATTGACGCTGATGTGAAAATTTGGAGCGCCCTGCCGGCGAATGGCCGCTGCGCTGGTACAGGCTTCACGAAGCACCCAGCGGCTGATCTCCACGATGACGCCGGTTTCTTCGGCAATCGGAACGAACATCTGTGGGGAAAGCTCGCCGAGCAGCGGATGCTGCCACCGCAGCAGTGCTTCTGC
>DASSZL010000214.1:0-7397 GCA_035713505.1 Vulcanimicrobiaceae bacterium
CGCTCCGATTACGGTGCAGGGTGTCGGCGTTCGTCCGGAATCCGGGATGTTCGTTCCAATTGTGTTCGGCGGTCAGGCCGTCGGCGTGCTCAGCGTGCAAAGCGAACGAACGGATGCGTATGATACGAACGATCAGGAAGCACTGGAAACATGCGCGCTGTATCTGGGCGCGCTCATGCACGATGAAGCACAGCGCCGCGAGGCCGAGCGTTTCGCGCAGATGGTTTCCACGGACGGGCTCACGGGCGTGGGGAGCCGCCGCCACTTCGACGTCGTGCTGGAAAAAGAACGTCGCCGGTGCGAACGCGAGCAGGCGCCGCTGAGCACGATCCTCATCGACGTCGATCACTTCAAGACGTTCAACGACGCATACGGGCACGTCGCCGGCGACACGTGTTTGCGGCAGGTAGCCATGGCCGCGGCGAATTGCGCCGGGCGCCCGGGTGACGTGTTCGCGCGTTACGGCGGAGAAGAGTTCGCGGTCATCTTGCCATGGACCGATTTGGGCGGCGCGATCAAAGTCGCCGAGCGCATGCGCCAAGCGGTGTACGCCCTAGCGATTCCGCACGAGGGATCGTCGCTTCAGCGCGTTACGGTGAGCGTGGGCGTTTCCACGGGCGTACCCGGCCCGGCGTGTACGTGCGAGGGCATCGTGCAGCAGACCGACGAATGGCTGTATCGCGCGAAAGAGTCCGGACGCAATCGCGTCGCGGCGCTGAGCTACGACTCCGCCACTGAAAGCGCCGATCGCAAGAAGAACGTCCCGCACAACGTTCCCGAACCGCGAACGAGTTTCGTGGGGCGCGTTGAAGACGTCAACCGCGTGCGCGCGCTGCTCGAAAGCGACCGGCTTGTGAGCGTCGTCGGACCGGGCGGTTCAGGCAAGACGCGCACGATTATCGAAACCGCGCGAACGCTGCTCGACTCGTATCCGGACGGCGTGTGGTTCATCGATCTTGCGCCGTTGGGCGATGCGGGCTCCCTTGTGGTGACGATTGCCTCGACGGTTCGCGTCGGCGGCATCGGCACCGACGATATCGCGCAACTCGGCTCGCGGCTTGCGGCGCGCCGGATGCTGCTCGTGCTCGATAATTGCGAGCACGTCGTCGAGCCGTGCGCCGCGCTCGTCGATTCCTTGCTCGATGCGGCGCCGGATTTGCACGTGCTCGTAACCAGCCGTGAACCGCTGGGGATTTCCGGCGAACGCGTGTATCGGCTGCCGATGCTCGTGCCCGAAGACGCCGTCGAACTATTTGTCGAGCGCGCCCGCCAGGGCGGCGTGCGGTTCGCGGGAGACAACCGCGAGACCATCGAGCGGATCGTTCAGCGCTTGGACGGCATGCCGCTCGCAATCGAACTTGCCGCGGCGCGATTGACCGTCATGTCGCCCGATGATTTGCTGCGCCGGCTCGACGACTGTTTGAACCTGTTGCGTCCGTCGTCTCGAGCGCTGCCGTCGCGACAGCAAACGCTGCGCGCGCTCATCGACTGGAGCTACCGGCTGCTCAGCGAGCCCGAGCAGCGGCTTTTCTTGCGGCTCGCCGTGTTTCCGGCATCCTGGTCGCTCGACGCCATCGCTCCGGTATGCGGCGGCGGGATGGACGAAATGGAGGCACTGGTAGCCAAGTCGCTCGTCGAGCGCAGCGACGACGCCGGAGCATCGCGTTTTCGTTTGCTCAACGTCACGCGCGAGTACGCCATGGCTTTGCTGGAACAATCCGGCGAGGAGGAAGCGCTGGTCGCCTCGTTTGCGCGGTACTTTGCGGAACTGGCGATGCAGCGCGGCGAAATGCTGGCGGGCATGCCAATGCGCGAGTGGCTGGGACTGCAGCGCCCGGAACGCGAGAACTACCAGGTCGCGCTGCGCTGGTGTTTCGGCGCGCAAGGCGACATACTGCTGGGCTCGCGGATGCTCGCGGCGCTGCGGCCGTGGTTCCACGTGCGTGGACGCGTCGACTTCGTAGAACTCTTGCCGTTGTTCGAAACGCTTCTGGCGAGCCGCGAGCTGCCCGCCCCCGCGGCAGCCGCCGTTTCGCTCGCGGCAGCGGATTTGTTCGGGAACCACGATTTGCTCGGCTGTCTTCAATGCGCCAAACGAGCGCTGGAGCTCTTTACCGCGGTGGGCGACGATCTCGGCTACGCGGAGGCGCTCGAGCGCTTGGGGACCGTGCAGCGATACGTGCAGGGCGGCGTCGACCCGGATCTCGAGGAGCCCGTTCGCACCTCCATTGAGGTTGCCAAACGCCACGGCGCGCGCCGCCTGGCGGCCATCTTGCTGCGGCTGCTCTCGGACATCTATTCGAATAAGGCGGACGACGCGTCGCTGGCAATGGAGCGCGAGGTAATTCTGGAAGCGTGCGAACTGCTTCGGGAATGCGGTGATGAGGAACGCAGCGGCAGCATGCTGGCGCGCGTCGCCGTCGCCGCGTTCTGGGCGGGCGATCTGGAGGACGCCCGCAACACTTGCCGCGCCGCCATTACGCTGATGGAACAGGCCGAGGAGCCCTGGAACGTCGGCTTCCAACTCATGAATCTCGGGCTGTACGAAACGTTCCGCGAGGACTTCACGGCGGCGCGCGTCGCGCTGCAGAAATCCACCGAGCTGCTGCACCAGTACGGCCATCAGTACGCCTTCGCGAACATCTTCGTGTGCTATGCCGTGCTTGCGCACCGCACCGGTCAGCCGGAGCGCGCCGTACGCCTGTTCGCACACGCCGACGGCCTGTTCGCGGACGGTCCGCGCCAGCAGATCCGTCTGACGCAGTTGCAAGAAGATCTGTCGCGAGAACTGCGCGAAACGCTCGGTTTCGAAGCATTCGAACGGGCATGGATCTACGGCCGGCGGATGAGCGCGCAGCAGGCGCTGCACGAAGCGGAGGAACTCTGAAGGCTTCCGGCGCACTCGCGCGCATGGCAGTAACCAAGGGCCGTACCTCCACGGCCAGCAAAACTTCGACCCTGGAGGCCGGTGCGAAGGCGCCGGATTTCGAACTCGAAAGCCATCGCGGCGAGAAGTGGCGTCTTTCCGATCAAAAGGGAAAGAACAACGTCGTCATAGCGTTCTTTCCGTTCGCGTTCACACCGGTTTGAACCAGCCAATTGCCCGGCCTCGAGAAGAATCTCGAGCGCTTTAAAGGGCTCGATGCTCAAGTTGTGGGCATCTCAATCGACTCCACGCATACGAACAAAGCGTTTGCCGCATCCATGGGCGGTATCAGTTATCCGCTGCTGTGCGACTTCTGGCCGCACGGCAACGTCGCGCGCGCCTACGGCGTCTTCGATGAGAAGGCCGGCCGTTCCGAACGCGCGGTGTTCATCATCGATAAGGAAGGCATCGTCCGGTACATCGACGTGCATGACATCGGCGAAGAACCGGATGAACAGCAAATCCTCGAGGAACTCGGCAAACTGAAATAGTGGCGAAGGTCGTGTGCGTCGGCGGCGCTTGCGTAGACCGCAAATACCAGGTGCTTTCCGTAGCGCAGACCGGAACGTCCAACCCGGCGCGCGCGCGGCGCAGCTTCGGCGGCGTCGCGCGTAACGTCGCCGAAAATCTCGCCCGCCTAGGCGCGCAAACTGCGCTCGTTTCCGTGGTCGGAAACGACGAGAACGGCGTCGCGCTGCTCGAGCACGCCGCCCGGGCCGGCATCGACACGCGTCTGGTGATTCGGGATTCGAATCACGTCACGCCGGAGTACGGCGCAATCGTCGCGCCGGACGGAAATCTCATCATCGGCGTCGCCGACATGAGTGCGACCGATGCCATCCGCATTAACGATCTGGAACGGCACTGGGAGACCATCGCCTGCGCCGACTGGCTGTTTGTCGATTGCAACCTCCCGGGCGAGGTGCTCGCGTGGTGCATCGTGCAAGCTCGCGGCTCGTCCGTCAAGCTCGCCGTCGACGCCGTGAGCGAGCCGAAAGTCTGCCGTCTGCCGGACGATCTCACCGGTGTGGATTTGCTCGTGCTGAACGAAAAAGAAGCGGCGGTCTACCTCTACGAAGACCTCGAGACGTTCCGGGCGCGCGCGCCGCTCGATCGCGTTCGGGCGTTGCGCGGACGCGGCGCCGGCGCGGTCATTCTCACGCGCGGTTCGGACGGCTTGATAGCAGGCGGTGAGCGCTCGGCGGAATTGCCCGCACTGAGCGCGGAGTGCCTGGATGTTACGGGCGCGGGCGACGCACTGATCGCTGCGACCATTTATCGTCTGGCGCAAGGCGACGACTTGCTCGATGCCGCCCGCATCGGATCGCTGTGCGCCGGATTGACCGTCGAGTCGCCCGCGAGCGTGCGGCCCGATCTGTCGCAAAGGCTGCTGCGCAACCAGCATCACCGCCTGGACGCATGCGCCGCTTCCTAACCTGCAGCGACGAAGTCGCGCACGCGCTGGAATCGGGAGCACCCCTCGTCGCGCTGGAAACGACGATTCTTTCTCATGGCATGCCGTATCCGCAAAACGTCGAGACGGCGCTCGCGGTGGAAGCAATCGTGCGCGAAGAAGGCTGCGTTCCCGCGACGATCGCGGTCATCGGCGGCCGCATCCATGCGGGTCTTTCCCCCGAGCAACTCGAGTATTTCGGAACGGCGCGCAGCGTGCTCAAACTCAGCCGCGCCGACTTGCCGTACGCGATAGCCGCGGGTAAAGACGGCGCCACGACGGTCGCCGGAACGATGCTCTGCGCGAGCGTGGCGGGCATCGCGGTTTTCGCAACCGGCGGTGTCGGCGGAGTGCACCGCGGAGCCGAACACACGATGGACGTTTCCGCGGATCTCGAGGAATTGGCGCGCACGCCCGTGGCCGTCGTTTGCGCCGGCGCCAAGGCGCTGCTGGATCTTCCGAAAACGCTCGAGGTTTTGGAGACGCGCGGCGTTCCGGTCATCGGCTACCGGGCGAGCGAGTTTCCCGCATTTTGGAGCCGCGGCAGCGGCTTGTGCGTTCCGCTGCGCTTCGACGCGCCTGAAGATATCGCCGAGTTTTTGCGCGTCAAACGCGAACTCGGCATGGATAGTGGAACGCTCGTTGCCAATCCGATTGGGGAGGCGGACGAAATCGACGCACAAGAAATGCGCGGGTACATCGAGACGGCAGTCCAAGAAGCTCGCGCGAACGGCATCGCGGGCAAGGCGGTCACACCGTGGCTGCTGGACCGGATTCTGCATCTCACGAACGGACGGAGCTTGGCGGCCAACGTCGCGCTGGTCAAAAACAACGCGCGGCTTGCCGCGCGCATCGCTCGAGCGCTGGCTTTAGCGGCCTAACGCGCGTTCAATCGTCGACCAAATCATGCCGCGCGGAATGAAGAAGGGTACTTCGTCGAGCGTGAGCGTCAGCGTTTTCGCAGCTTCTTCGTAGGCGAAGCGGCCCTTCATGCCTTGGCTTTCAATGGCGCCGCTGTCACCGGGCGGCAATTGCACGTAAGCGGAAAGCTGCGATCGCAGTTTGTCCACCTGCGCGCGGTCGACGTCCGTATAGGTCTTGCTCTCTTCAGACATGCGTCCGGCGTTCGCCTCCGAGCATGGCCGCGCCTCGTACGCCGCTCGAATCGCCGTGCAGCGCGCGCAGCAGACGCGTACGCACGGCATCGGCGAAAACATAGCGTGTCAGCAAATGCGGAACGTTTGCGTACAGGCGCTCGATGTTTGAGAGGCCGCCTCCAAAGACGATTGCATCCGGATCGAGCACGTTGATGACGCTTGCCAGCGCGCGGGCCAAACGGTCCTCGTACATGTCGAGTGCCGCTTCCTCGCCGTGATCTGCCTTTTCGCGCGCCAGCGCAGGGCCGCTCAAGAACGTTTCGATGCAGCCGCGCTTGCCGCAGTAACACCGCGGTCCGGGCAGTTCCTCCGCCTGCGGCCAGGGAAGCGGATTGTGTCCCCATTCGCCCGCGATGCCGTTCGCGCCGTCCAACACGCGCTTATCTATCGCGATCGCGCCGCCCACGCCCGTTCCGAGAATTACGCCGAACACCACGCCGTAATCGCGCGCCGCGCCGTCCGTCGCTTCGGAGAGCACAAAACAATTCGCGTCGTTCGCTATGCTGATGGGACGCCCGAGTAAGCGAACGAGATCCTCATAAAGAGGCTTGCCGATGAGCACGGTGCTGTTGGCGTCGATCATCAGTCCGCTGGCGCGCGATCTCGTACCCGGCGTGCCGACTCCGATGGATGCGCGGTCGCCGGCGATGGCGCGCGCTTCCTGTACGAGCCCGCAGATTGTTGACAAAATACCGTGATAATCGCCCGCTGGCGTGGGGACGCGCCGGCGAAAGAGCGTCGCGCCGTTCTCGTCGAGAACCGCGACCTCCGTTTTCGTTCCGCCGAGGTCGATGCCGATATGCTTGTTTATTGACGTCAATCAGTGCAAATCCGCGAGTTGCCAGGATGTGCTTCGGTCTGGACCGCGCGCATACATTTCCCGGGATCTCGTCGTTCGCGGAAATCGTACGCCGGTCAAATCGAGATGCGATAGTCGCGACACGCGGTAAGAACCGTGACGTTTTATCGCCTCACTCGTTCGGCGGTACCGAGAAAACGGCAAGTTCGGCACCTCCGGTTGCTCGTTTTAGGATGAGCGTCGTACGCCATTGCGACGTATTCCCGTCCATCGATGTCGTATACGATGGGGCTGTCGTTGACGGACGCCTGTGCATTTGTCGGCGCCTTTTGGCGCAGCAACCAGCGTTTGATTGGCAGGAACCAGTCGTGCAGCCGATGTCCAAAGCTCTGCAGAGCTCTGCACCCGTCTGCGGAACCAGAGCCGTGAAGCGCTCTCCAAACCGGAAACAAATATCAAGTCTGAAGTTGAAACACCACCGGGCATCATGCCGCCCCAAGACGCCGTAGTGTGGGCGTGAGAGCGGTTTCCTCCAAACAATCATACCGCTATCGACGTCGACGGCTGCGATGCACGCCCGATCGTATGAAACCGGGCTTAAAATCCCGCGAATATCGCGCGGTTCTCTTGGCGGGATGTGAAAGAGTCGTTTATTGCTCACGCACCGGTCAGGGGCCAGGGGCTCGATACGAGCCCCTGACGCGTGTCGTCCGGAGATGATGGCAACGCCGCGATTGATCGCTCCGCAACAGGGTGACATAGCGCCGGCGCGTGGACTGTAACGCCATTTCGGAAGCATAAGCAAAGCTAACGGCAGCGACGAAGCCGTAACCCTGCTGAACAAGCCCATGAGGGCATTCTATCGTCTTTGATGCTGCTCTGCAGCGATAACAAAGTCATAGGTCAAGGGCCTGAAGGCTCCCTCAATCGTCTTCGTGTACCACGCAGCTATCCCAAATAAGAGCCAAAACCGCCCGCCGCGGTCAGCGCCATGAGCACGGTGATGACGCCGAGTACGGCGCCGGTTCCCGCGCGATAACGCTGGCCGGCGGCGACGGTGAG
>DASSZL010000215.1:0-6405 GCA_035713505.1 Vulcanimicrobiaceae bacterium
TTCTATCTCTCCGCCCGTCATAGTCTTACCACCATAATCGACGGTTGCGACGGCTTGATATTTCCCTTGCGGTAAAGATTTGCCGGACACTTGGATCAGAAGCGAACCGCCCCGCTCGACGAGCGCGTTCTGCGGAAGCGCAAGGCGATCGACGAGTTCTCCGGACGCGCTTCGAACTTGCAATTCGCCGCTATTGAGATACACGTGCGCGTTGCCCGTGTTCTTGAAAAGTATGCGGTACATCTCGCCGCGCGGACTGTTCAGGGCGTTCATCTTGGCGATGGCACCGTCAATTTTCACGGTGTCCGGTATCGTCATGTAGATCTTGGTCGCGATCCGCACCGAAAACGCTACGCGTCCCGGTCCGGTCCTGGTCGGACGTGTTTGGAAAAATACGATGCCGGCGTATTCGCCGCTCAGGTCTTTCTTCGGCACGCTCAGCGAGACGCGCACCTGCTGCGTGTTGCCGGCGGCCAAATCGAATTCGCGCGGGTTTATTGAGGCCCATTTCATCAGGGAATACGGTCTGCTGCCTACCGGCAAGAACTGCGCCTCGCCGTTCGGCAGAATATTGAAATCGACCATGCTCGCCTGAATGTGCGTTGTGGACGTGGTTCCGTTTTGAATCGTCACCGGGATGTTGTACACGGTGCCCGGAGGCATCGAGATTTCAAACTTTGCCGGTGAGACCGTCAGGCCCACGCCCGATACCGTCGTCTGTGCCGAGCCCGGTGAACACGCGAGCCCGGCGACCAGTACGGATAACAGCGCAATCGTAACGCAATGACGCTTCATAGTGTTGAGCGTTTCGCTGCGGGCGCACCCGGCCCCGCAGCCTCCACGCAAATTTCCCGATCAGTTCGTGACGAGGGTGTACGTGATAACTGCCTGGTCCGCGCCTTTCGACGCGTTGGCGGGAATCAGTACGGCGTAGTCTTCGCCCTGATAGAACGGGTTCAGCGTATTATCGCTGGTCTTGACGATGGTGGCCGCTGCCGCCGCCTCTGCTGCGGCATTCACCGACGCGGCGCTGTAGGTCAGGCCCGCGCACGTCGTGCCGGCCCAGTTTGCGGCGACCGTGTCGGTCGTGTCCGTGGCACCCGCCGCCGTGAACGTCGAGGACGTTATGCCGGTCGCGCTCCACGCGGTCGGCGCGTTGGTCTTGATGGCGACGCCGCAAATCGAGACGCCGGCCAAGGTCGGCGCGGTGGTCAGCGCTTCTTGCACGGTCACCCCAGCCGTGTCGTTCGTGTTGACCTGCGCTTCGGCCGTGTTCAGACCGACGCAGCCCGTCACTTTGGCGGCGTCCGGCGAAATGCTGCCGAAGTCCATGGTGAGCGCGGTCGACCCGTTGCCGACAGGCGCGGCTCCGGCAGGGCCACAGTTACCGGTGCCGCCGTTGGCAATGGTGAGGGGCGCAATGGCAGTGGCACCGCCGGCGCCGGTATTCGTATAGTTGCCTTCGAGAATCAGCGATGCGATCGCCGTGACGTTCCATTTAATGGTTACGGTGTTTGCGGCCATCGCCGGAGCCATCGTCGTCGCGACGATGCCCGCGAATGCCGCGAGAGACAGGAGCTTTTTCACGTTCGGTCCTTTCACAATGCGCAATATTTGTGCCATCCTTGGCAGAATGCGAAAAGCGTTACCTAAGCGTTATCGGCAGCTCTCCTTGCTTGGTTAGCAGAAAGCCGCGCATAGGCTGTTCAGATATCTTTACAGTGAACTCGTACACGCGCCCGGTGAGCGGGCGTGAAAGTTGTGTTAACTGACCGTCAAGCCAGCGTATATGGTCGCCCGGTGCGACGTCGGCCAAGAACCGCGCGCGCACGATCGCGTTCTCGCCGATGCGCGGATGCGCCGGGATCAACGTGAACGTCGCGAGCGGCGCTTGCGGGTCGACCGTAAGGTTCGCGCTCGCGGTAAGATGCTGCGCCCCTTCAATTTCTGCGACAATAGTCGCAGGGCCGGCGGCGGTCTTCGGCGGCACGTCCAGCATCCCGAGCCAAAGTTTGCTGCGCGCGTCGAAATGCAGCGCCTGGGTGCGTCCGAACGCGTGCACGACGACCGATTTCGCGGTCTGCGACGGATCGACGACGGCTTGCGTTGCGCCCAGCGGCGGCAGCACCTTATCGGAAAGCGTCAAACTTGCAAGACCCGCGCCGTTGCCGCTCTTGAACGTGAACACGACCGCTTTTTGCTTGTGCGTGAGCGTGAAATCGATGCCGTCCTTATGCTCGCCCGGCTGCAGCACGACGCCCACCGGGCCGCCCGCATTGCCCGAATCCGGCGGAACCGTTTCCGGATCGATATCCAGCGAATAATTTCCCGCCGGCATGTTGTCCATGTCGTACGATCCGTCTTCGTTCACGATGGCCGCGTAATCGCCCGGATCGGCGACGACGTACGCGTTATAGGCGCCGATGCCGTAATTTGCCGCAAGTGCGCCCGCGAATACGACTTTCCCGGAGATCGAACCCAGGGGACTGGCTTTGAATTGCACTTTGGTGATTTGACCGTTTTGCACCGTGATGGTTTTTTTTGCGTCCGCAGCGGAAAACGCGACGTTCGCCGGCAGCGACCCGGTCGCCAGCTCCACGGTGTGTTTTCCGGGCTGCAAGCGCCCGAAACCGAACGCGCCGAGCGGATCCGTTTGAGCGATCTGCACGCCGTCGAGCCGAACCGTTACGTTATCGAGCGGAATCTGCGCACCCGTTGCATCGACGCCGAACACTTCGCCTTCTATGACGCCGAAGTTGCCGACCGCAAACGTGAGGTTCGCCTGCTGTCCGCCGAACACCGTGATCGACGCGTAGGGCTGGTCGACCAGCACGCCGCGCGGAAGCGACGCCGACTCGATACGAACCTGATGAACTCCCGGCGTTACAAAGTTAAACTGAAAATGTCCGGATAGATCGGTTCGCGCGACCGTCTGATTGTCGAGTACGACGGCCACGTTCGCTACGCCGTTGCTCACCGCCGCGCCGAACGTGAATTGCGACCCGACGTTTTCGTTCACGACCGTTCCGCTGATCGTCGCCGGCAAATGCGGATCGACCCGTCCCTGCACCGCGCCGTTGCCCAGCGCGAACGGTGCGGCGATTTGGACGGAAAAGATGCGCGAGCGTCCGTTGGAAAGCGGGTTCATCGTGTCGCTCGTAAACTGCTGCCCGTAGGTGACGCCGACGGAAAGACTGGGCGAAAGCTGCCGGGCGATTGAAATCGTGGGCGCAAATTGCCGCGCGTTGCTGGCGGCGGTGGTAACGTGGTTTATCTGCGCGTTGAGACTGATCGACGTCGGCCCGAACATGCGCCCCAGCGAAAATGCGGTTTGACTTTGCACCGCCGGCGCGCCGCCGGTTTGACGATTTCGCTGATAGGAAAGCGACGCATTATAGTGGCCGAACTGCCGGTTGAGCTGCCCCGTGTAGGTTATGCTTGCCGTCGGGTCCGCGAACTGTGAGGTGTTGCGCAGCCACTGACCGCCGACGACCGCGTCGGCCCCAAAAAAGGAAAAACTGGCCTGCAGACCCGGACCGCCCTGCCACTGCGTGCCGAGGTTGCTGATCTGCCGCTGGTCCGAGAGTGTGAGCGCGGTCGACACGCCGTTGTTGAACGAACGCGTAACGTACAGCTGCCCGCGGCGCGTCAGTTGGCCGTTGCCGTCGGCGGACGAGTTCTCGAGCGACTCATCCACGCTTGCGCTGTACAGGCCGAACGTGTCGTGCACGGATAGATCGCCATATCGTTCCGACTGCACCGCGCCGCCGCCGAAATCGACGAATCCCGCTCCGATGCGCCGCAGCGTCAGAGTCGTCGAAAAAGCGCTTCCGCCGATATTCGCCTGGTACTGGTAGCCGAAGGTATGGGAGTCGCCCTGATGCTGGATGGAGCCCTCCAGCGTCTGCGATAGCAATCCGCCGGTACGTGCGGCACCCAGAACCAGCGCCTGGATGGGCACCGCGCCCGGCGCCGTGGCGCGCGTGAGGCCTGCCTCCACCAACGTGTTTTTGACGACGCTTCTAATGAGTATCCCGCGAAGGCGGAACGTCTGGTTGCCGGTGGCTATTGCGGGGCCTTCGTAGAGCGTGGCATCGCCGCCGTGTATCGGCAGTATTAAGGAAAGCCCCTGAAGCGTGGATCCTAGCGGAACGCCGCCGAGAAGCGAGAGCGCTTGGGGGCCGTACGAGAGGCCGTACTTGGACGTGTAGTACCCGATCTGCGGCAGGCCGATGGTCGAGTGCCGGAACGAGAGGCCCGCCGGCACGCTGAAGACCAGACGCGACGTAGCCGTGTCGCGCTCCATTCGTGCCAGCAATCCGGCATTTTCCGTTGTCTGATTCGTGCTGCTCGCCTCACCGCTCGCACGCGAGGTGTTTTGCTGCTGACGTCCCAGCGTCAATCCGCCGGTCAGCGAGAAATGCAGGGGGCCGCCCCGGGCGAGCTGCGGCGCGGGCGTCGCTGTCGGCGCAACCGATGGAAGCGGCGAGGGCGACGGCGCGGGCGGGGCAGCGGCGGCGACCAGGTGCCGGAGCGGCGCGAGCCATGGGGCGGCCAGACCCTCGCGCATCTGCGGTGCGGCGAGCGCCATGAGGAGGGAAAAGGTCATACACGCGATGCCGGCGTGGCGCAAACCAAGCGCAATCCGCCGAACGCGCCGTCTGGTTCCGCGTTCCACTGGTCCCTTACGTGTTTCGGACGGTGCAGGGGGCAGCCTTAACGGCACCCGGCGATCGCACAAAACTTTTGCGCGATTCCGCCGATATGAGGATCACAGGGAAGTTTCACGGAGGAAGCATTCTCTCTTCATGGATGTGCTGGGGAGCACGGGGCAGGTCGAGCTTAACCTGTCGCGGACTCAATTAGACGAGGAACGGCAAACACGCGCGCTGGCCAGCGGCCTTCGCGTTATTACCGCTGCCGACGATCCCAGCGGCATGGCGATTGCCGAAAACATCCAAACCCAGGTCCTTGGTCTTCAGCAAGGTGTCCAAAACGTTCAGACGGCGAACAATCTGCTTGCCGTCGCGGACTCAACGCTGGCCAACGTCCAGCAGATCCTCCAACGCATCCACGGATTGATCGTCCAAGCGGCGAGCGACCTCAACTCCGCCAGCGACCTTGAATCGATTCAAAACGAGATCAACACGCTTCTGATCGAAGTCAACAAAATCTCGTCGAACGCCAACTTCAACGGCATTAAACTGTTCAACGGATCGCTCGGGGGCTATACCAGCCCGTTCCCGACGGTTCAGGAAGTCACGTCGCCCGCACTCCCGGACGGCTCGATGCCCACCGGCACGCAAGTCGTGAATTGGGACGGCTTGAGCGGTCAAGCCGGCAATCTGGTGTCATCCGATATCGCTCCCAGTGCAACCTCGCTGCCCCGCGTAGACACGACGAATTCGATCTCGTCGTTCATCACGATACGGGTCATCGGATATAGTGCCAACGCGATCGATCCCGATACCAACACGGCAGTGGGTCCCGGCGATTACGTTCAGATCGTGGCATACAGTACCGACTCGAAGATGGGAACGGCGCCGGAATATACAGATACGCAAGCGGTTCCGATCGGCAGCGGCGTACTCTCGGGTCTTACCATTCAAACGCCGTCCGGAATGAACAACCTGCTCGATATTTCGCTCGCCAACCTCACGGCGGCGGATGTCGGAACCTCGATGTCGTTTCTGACCAATGGCGCCGCCAGCGCTTTGCCGGCCACGCAAGGCACGCCGCTTCAAGTCAACTCGACCGGAAACGAGGGCGGGGAAATTCAAATCGCACTGCCGACGCTGTCGACGGGTGCCCTCAATCTCACCGGAATCACCGTACTCTCGAACAACGTCGAGAACTATCTCGGCCAGGTCACGGGCACTGACTCCAACCAGACTGCGGCAGCCGACGCGCAATTGCGCGTACAAGCCGCGCTCGACTCCATCAGCACCGTGCGCGCGCAAGTCGGCGCACAGTCGATTTCGCTGCAAGAGGATGCCAACGATGCGTCCGTTCAGATTGTCAATCAAACGGCGAGCGAAAGCGCAATACGCGATCTGAACATCGGACAGGCGGTAACGCAGTTCACCCAAGACCAAATCATGACGCAAGTAAGCACGAGCGTCCTGGCTCAAATGCATGCCAATGCGCAGCTCATCATTCAGCTCGTCAACGGACTGAATCCGGGCGTCGGAGGCAAGCTCTAACAGCACCCGAAGGGCGAGCGGCCACCTGCTCGGGCGACGCCGCCCGGGTCAGGGTTGACGCGAGCGCCTATACTAAAGAAGGATACCTCGCTAGGTGAGGCGTCCACGCAATACACAAGCCGCTGCCCAGAAACGTCGAGAGACGCCAACCGGGTAGACCAGACTGCGCCGAGACAAGGCGATGTCTAACGCGGCTCCCTTC
>DASSZL010000216.1:0-2778 GCA_035713505.1 Vulcanimicrobiaceae bacterium
ACACCGCCGGCAACGCTTCATAACGAACGCGCGCAAACGGCGGATACATCATCACGATGAGGCCGATTGGCACGACGATCGCGGGCAGCCGCATTCCGGCCGCGCCGAGCGCAATGCCCAGGCCCATGGCGATGAGGATCCACAGCGTGAGATAGCGATCGAGAAACGCCAGGCGCGGGACGCGTAGGGGCGCCCCGGCCAGCTGTTCATGTGTTGTCGACGTCATGCCGGCTTTCAGCAGCAGCAGCTGGTTTCGGCTTGCTCGTCGACCCGCACGTCCTCGTGCACCGTGTATACTTCCCACCGGCGGCCGTCGGGGTCATTCGTCCAAACCTTCGTCTGCACGGCGTAGCAGCAAGTTTCTTCCCCGCGCACCTCGCTCGGCAGGCCGGCGGATTGCAGGCGTTTTACGGCCGCTTCGACAGCCTGAGCATCGTTGACCACGATGCCGAAGTGCGCGCCGCCGCCGGCGGCGGCTGCGGGATCCACTCCAAGCGCGAGTTCAAGACCCGGGTCATCCATGATGAACAGCGCATAATCACCGTAGTGTTTTTGCGGAGCCGCGCCCAGCAAGGCGCGGTAGAACGCGACGCTGCGATCGAGATCGCTCGTCGAAAAATTCAAATGGGTTTTCATGTGCGTACCAGCTTTCCCAGCGTGCGGTCCAGTGCGTCTCGTAACCGTACGCGCGCATCCCCCGCCAAACGATAATAGACCCACGTACCGCGGCGCTCGCTCGTCACCAGGCCCGCTTCGCGCAGGATGCGCAAGTGATGCGAGACCGTCGGCTGATTGAGCGGAAGGCAGTCGGTGAAGTCGCATACGCAGACGTGATCGTCCGCGTCCGCGAGCTGCTCGAGGATCTTGAGGCGATGAGGGTCGGCGAGCGCTTTGAAAAGCGCGGCATCGCCGGACCGCTGTATTGACATGCGTCGATGTTAGATGAGATATCGAAGAATGTCAATACAAGGCGATTCCGATTTCCCCGCGGACTCCGGGTGTCGAATTAGGTCGAGAACGAGTTGAGCGGAACGGGCGCGCAGTTTGCGTTCTGCTCGTTGAGGTACGCGGTCCAGGTGGTGCCGGAAGGGAGCTGCCCGATGCTGGATGCGTAGTAATAATCGGACGTATACGGGTGGTTCAAGTTCCGGCCGTCAAACGGCGTGAGATTGCCGCCCTGGATCGAGCTGCCGCCGTATTGCGGCGTCAACGTGACGTACCATTGGTTGGACGTATTATACAGCGTGTTGGTGTCGCCGTTGGCGACGATGACGATTTGTCCGATGTTTCCGGACACTCCCGTTTGACCCGGCGTCGGGCTGGCGATCTGAACCTGCGTTCCGGGATCGCATTGCGCAGCGGCGCCGCCGATCGGCCCTAAGATGTTTCCAATACCGCCGCCGCCGCATGCCGTAAGACCGAGAACGAGCGACGATGCAAGCGCAAGACGAATGAGCGACATAGTTGTGCTTCCTCCAACGGGGAAACGATGAGCGCGCGTCCGATGTCCTGAGTAGAGGCTGTGAAATCGCCGGCCTGCCTCGCACTTCGGCCCACGTGGGATTGGCCGGTGTCCGAGGGGTAGGAGGTGGAGGTGAAGCGCATCGTCGTCGGCTCAATCGAACACGCGCAGAACTACCGGCCGGAAAGGGGCGAGCGGTACGCCGTGCTTTCGTTCATCGACGTGGGCGTGGAGGTACCGCGCATGGAGCGGCACGAGGGCTTCGTCGAGCGGCTGGTCATTCACGCCGACGATTGCAGTCCCGGCGATCCGCCCTTCAGCGGGCGCCGTTTGTGTCCGTTGTCGGAAGCCCAAGCAAGACAAGTCGCGCGGTTCGTTCGCGCCAATGCCGGCCGTGTCGACACGCTCTACGTGCATTGCCACGCCGGCCTCTCGCGATCGCCGGGCGCCGCGAGCGCAATTGCCGAAGCGCTCGCGATAGCGGAGATCGAAATGCTCAACGGCGAGAGCGTTGTTCCCAATCGCCACGTGCGCGAACTCGTGCGCGCCGCGTTCGAGTAGACGCCGTTGCATTTGTTGGGCCTCGACCTCACGCATGTCTTGCTGACGTACGGGTATTGGGCCGTCTTCGGCTTGGTTCTCTTGGAGACTACCGGCATTCCGGCGCCCGGAGAAACGATGCTGATCGCGGCCTCCGCGTATGCCGGGGCAACGCATCATCTTTCGATCTTTGCCGTGATCGGCGCAGCGGTCGGAGCGGCAATCCTTGGCGATAACGCCGGTTTTTGGATCGGCCGCGAGGGCGCATGGCGTTTACTTTGCCGCTATGGCCGCGTGCTGCACATCGAGCCGTACATGCTCAAGGTCGGCGTGTACGTGTTCCGCCGCCACGGCGCGAAAATCGTGTACTTCGGCCGTTTTATTCCGATTCTGCGAACCTGGGGCGCATTACTCACAGGCGTCAACCGCTATCCCTGGCGCAAGTTCTTGTTGTGGAACGCGCTGGGCGGCGCTTCGTGGGCGATCGCCTGGGGAATGCTCGCCTACGGCTTCGGCAAGGTGCTCCAAAACATGGAACTGTGGGCGTCGATTACGGCGATCGGTGTGGCCGTCATCATCTCGGTAATCGCCGGCATCGGCGCCAAGCGGCGCGCGAGCGAACTGCGCGAATGCGCCGAACGCGAATTCCCCGGCGACCTGCGCAACATCGATGGCAAGGCGGCGTAGTAAGAAAAACGAACACCGGATCCGAGATCGCATCGTGGACGGGGCATAGATACGAAAAGCAAAAACGCCGAGATGACCGGCGTTTTTTG
>DASSZL010000217.1:0-10627 GCA_035713505.1 Vulcanimicrobiaceae bacterium
TCCTCGAGCAGGTTGATGACCTGCGCTTGAATCGACACGTCGAGCGCGGAGACCGGCTCGTCGCAGACGATGAACTTCGGGTTCACGGCAAGTGCGCGCGCGATGCCGATGCGCTGGCGCTGGCCGCCGGAGAACTCGTGCGGATAGCGGTTCGCGTGATACGGCTGCAGGCCGACCAGGCGCAGCAGTTCCTGAACGCGCTGTTCGGCGGCTTTACCCGTGGCGAGATGATGAATCTTGAGGGGCTCGCCGACGATCTCGTTCACGGTCATGCGCGGATTGAGCGACGCGAACGGATCCTGGAAGATGATCTGCATCTCTTTGCGCAGCCGGCGCAGTTCCCCGCGCGTGCAATTCAGGATGTTCCGGCCGTCGAACCACACCTCGCCGCTCGTCGCCGCGAGCAAGCGCAAAATGACGCGGCCGATCGTCGTTTTTCCGGAACCCGACTCGCCGACCAGGCCCAGCGTTTCGCCCGGGGCGATCGCGAAGTCCACGCCGTCGACCGCTTTGACGTCGCCGACGTGGCGCGAAACCAGGCCCGCGTGGATCGGGAAATACTTGTAGAGGTTCTTGACCTCGATGAGGTTTTTCGTAGCGACGGTGCCGACTCCGTTAGCGGTAATCACGCGCGTGCCTCGCGGGCGGGGACCGTTTCAACCTCGATTGAACGCTGGTCTTTGGCACGTTCGTCGTACAGGAAACACCGCGCGACGTGACCGCCGCCGAAATCATACGTCGGCACGGGTTCATCGCAAATCGGCATGCGGTAGCGGCAGCGAGCCGCGAACGCGCATCCGGGCGGCAAACGCAGCAAGTTCGGAGGTTGGCCCGGAATCGGTTCCAGACGTTTGCGCTCGCTGATGTCCAGACGCGGAAGCGATGCGAGCAGCCCTTGGGTGTACGGCATCTTCGGCGCGTCGAAAATTTGTTCGGCGCTGCCGTATTCCACCATGTTGCCGCCGTACATCACGAGCACGTTCTTGCAGACCTCGGCCACGATGCCCAAGTCATGCGTGATCATGATGATGGCCGCGCCCGTTTCGGCCTGCATCTCGTTCATGAGTTCGAGAATTTGCGCTTGGATCGTCACGTCGAGCGCGGTGGTCGGCTCGTCGGCGATGAGCAGCTGCGGATCGCACGAAAGCGCCATCGCGATCATCACGCGCTGGCGCATGCCGCCCGAGAACTGGTGCGGATACTCGTGGACGCGCTTTTCAGGTGCGGAAATACGCACCTTTCTGAACATCTCGATCGTCTTCTCGAACGCGTCTTTCTTGTTGTAACCCAGATGCAGCTCGACCGCTTCGGCGATCTGCTCGCCCACGGTAAGGACCGGATTGAGCGAGGTCATCGGGTCTTGGAAGATCATCGCGATCTTGTTGCCGCGAATCTTGCGCATCTCGGATTCGCTCTTCTTGAGCAAGTCCTCGCCGTTGAAGAGCACCTGGCTGCCCGGATCGATCTGGCCCGGGCGCTGAATGAGGCGCATGATCGAGAGCGCGTTCACGGATTTGCCGGAGCCCGATTCGCCGACGATACCCAGCGTCGAGCCGGCCTCGAGTGCGTAGGAGAGGCCGTTTACGGCTGTGACAACTCCATCTTCCGTGCGAAAGGTGGTCCGGAGATTCTTGACTTCGAGCAGGGGCATCGATGTTGCGCGCTAGATGCCGGTGAGCGAGAGAATGGTTCCGACGACCACGAACATCACGGCCACCACGCCGGTGATGCGTTTTATCTGCTCTTCGGCGCCCGGCCGTCCGTAGGCGGACTCGACGCGGCCGCCCAGGGTACCGGAAAGACCCTCTTGTTTGGTGGTCTGGATGGCCAGCAGCACGATGAGCGCGACCGCCGCAATGATGAATATCGCGGCCAGCGTATGCGTCAGCCAGCCGGCGTGCTGCTGAAACCAGGTCTGGGTTGCGTAGTTCAATCCAGGGTTGACCTGCAGCGGGCCCGGGGTCGGCACGGCACTAATCGGAACTTTGATCGGCGCGGCTGCGGCCGCGCCGGCCTTGGCGGCGGGTGCCGCTGCAGCAAGCAGCAGAGAAATCAAGCGGTGTCTCCTACACGAATTTAGGGGCCTGCGGCCCCAAACTGCGACATTCTATCACGGACGGACCGGGGCGACAAGAACGCTTGCTACCCGGCCGGCCACATGCTCGCCCGTCAACCCGAACAGGGCGCGCTGTTTTGCCTGCGAGTCGTGCTGCACCAGGGCGTTGTTTGGAATCCCGATGCGCTCGACGACCAGCTCCAGGCCGTGGTCCGACACGAACTCTACGACTGCCGAGCCGAAGCCGCCTCCCAGAGAATGCTCTTCTAAGGTAAGAACGTGTGAATGGCTCTGCCCGAGTTCCATCAGGAGCGCCTCGTCCAGCGGTTTGACGAACCGCATGTTGACGACGGTCGGCTTCTCCTCTTGGCACAGTTCCCAGGCGTCGAGCGCGACGTCCACGGTATTGCCGTACGCCAGGATTGCCACGCCCTTGCCTTTGCGCAGCATCTCCCCGCGGCCGTGCACGATGGGCGCGAGCGGATCGCGATGTTTGCCGCTGGACGATCCGCGCGGATAACGAATGCCCGCCGGGCCGCTCAGCGTGAGCGCGTGCTCCAGCATCGCGAGCAGCTCGTCTTCGTTGCGCGGCGCCATCAGTGAGATATTCGGCAGCGTGCGCATGTACGCGATGTCGTAAAGACCCATGTGCGTTGGACCGTCGTCACCGACGAAGCCCGCGCGATCCATGCAGAACACGACCGGAAGATTCTGGATGCACACGTCGTGGACGATCTGATCGTAGGCGCGCTGCAAGAACGTCGAATAGATCGCGCACACCGGTTTGAGCCCGCTCGTCGCGGCGCCGGCGGCAAAGCAGACGGCGTGCGCTTCCGCGATGCCCACGTCGTAATACCGATCCGGAAACGCTTTGCCGAACTTCGCCAGGCCGGTGCCGTCGGGCATCGCGGCCGTAATGCCGACGACGCGCCGATCTTTTTGCGCGACGCTGATCATCGCATCGCCGAAGGCTTGCGAGAACGTGCGCGGCGCGTTCGGCGCTTTGATGACCGTGCCGTTCGATTTGTCGAACGCCCCGAGGCCGTGGAACGTGCGCGCGTCCTTCTCCGCGGGCTCATACCCCTTGCCCTTGACCGTGCGCACGTGCAGCAGCACCGCGCGCGGCTGGCTCTTGGCCGTATTGAGCGCATCGACGAGCGCGTCGTAGTTGTGACCGTCTATCGGCCCCATGTAGCGAAAACCGAGTTCCTCGAAGATGACGGCGGCTTTTTCCGAAGGCGCGATGAATCGCATTGCGCCAAGCTCGGCCGATTCGAATGCTTTTTTCGCCATGCCGCCCAGCGGCAGATGGTCGAGCACCGCCTTACCGGTATGACGGGCGAAATTCGCGATGGGCTTGCTGCGCAGGACCGAGAGGTACGAGGCGATCGAACCCACGTTGGGCGCGATCGACATCTCGTTATCGTTCAATATAACGATGAAATTCGTACGCATCTGCCCGGCGTTGTTGAGCGCCTCGTACGCGAGGCCTCCCGTGAGCGCTCCGTCTCCGAGCACCGCGACGATCGTTTCGTCGCGCCCCGCGAGATCGCGAGCTTTGGCCATGCCGAGCGCCGCCGAAACGCTCGTGCTCGCGTGACCGGCGCCGAAGCAGTCGTACTCGGACTCCGTGCGCATCGCGAAACCGGAAAGGCCGCCGCCTTTGCGGATCGTCGGAAATTCATCGCGGCGCCCGCTCAAAATTTTGTGGACGTACACTTGGTGGCTGACGTCCCAGACGATGCGATCCTCGGGAAGATCGAGCACGCGGTGCAGGGCGAGCGTCAGTTCGACGACGCCGAGGTTCGGTGCGAGGTGGCCGCCGTTTTTCGCGCAGACCGCAATGAGCATGTCCCGAATCTCTTGAGCGACTTTATCGATTTCGGGCCGGGTGAGCTTCTTGAGGTCGGCCGGGCTGTTGATGCGTTGAATCACCATGTCGGTCAGCACCCTTTCGACATACCCAGAATGCGGGTCCCCCGCTTCTCTGCTTGCCGGCGGCGGTCAAGCGGCGCCGCCAGGCCGGCGCGGCCGGCAGGGCCAATGGCAACGAGCATGGTCGAAACACGAGCCTTTTTGACGCAAGCGACGAGCGCGCTGGTCCTCATCGATCTGCAGCGCGGCATTACCGGGCGGCAGGTGGCCCCGCATTCCGCGAGCGAGGTGGTCAAGAACGCCTCGCGGCTGGTGGAGGCATTCCGCACCGCGGGCTTGCCGATCGTCTTCGTGCGGGTCTCGCCGACTGCGCAGACCACGCTGCGCCCGCTAGTCGATAATCCGCCGAACATGCCGGCGCCCCCCCGCGGCTGGGACGAGCTCGACCCCGCCCTTGGAGCGCGTACCGGCGACGTCGTCGTGACCAAACAAAACTGGGGCGCGTTCTACGGAACCGATCTCGATTTGCAGCTGCGCCGGCGGGACGTCACGCGCATCGCCATCTGCGGCATTTCCACGAACATCGGCGTCGAATCGACCGCGCGCGATGCGTACGAGCGGAATTACAAACTGCTATTCGTCGAAGACGCGATGGCCGCGATGAGCGCGCAGGAACATGAACACAGCTGTGCGGTGATCTTTCCGCGCATGGGGATCATTCGTTCGACCGCTCAAACGGTGCAGGCGCTGACCGCGTAACGGCTTACGCGTTTTCGTAAGCGCGCCGCAGCTCGTTGATGTCGCCGTTGAACCACAGAAATGGAATAATTTGCTGCTGCATGATTCGATCCTCGATAATGGTGCCGGCTAAAGCCGTGCGGAGATGAAGCGCAGGAGTTGCAGTTCGATGCGTCAAGAAGCGAGCGCGGATTGCCGATCGAGAAGATCCGCGTTTTCAGCGACGATCTCGGCGAGCCGGCGGGCGGCCGGGGCGTCCGCGCCCGGACAGCGCTGCGCGTAGGCGTCCACCGCGTTGATGAAACGCCGCCAGCGCAGATCGTGGGCGTGCTGCGTGGGCGCCGGTGAAACGGCGCGTACGTAGCAGCGGTGAACGAACGACGCGCTGCGTACGAGCGCGGGGTCGCCGCTTGCGGCGCTCGAGAGCAGTAACGCCATCTCGAGGCACGATGCCGCGACTTCCTGTGGAAGGTCGAAGGTAATCACGAGCGTTGCCTTTGCTGTTTGAGAAAAACGACGAACGGGCTGAAGCACACGACGAACGCCCCGGCTGCGAACAAGGCATCGGCGTAAGCAAGAATCGTCGACTGCGATGCAATCATCTGCGCGAGTTGCGCAACCGGATGCGCGTGCGTCCGCATGAACGATGCGACGTCCGGGCGCTGCAGCGTCGCGCTTCCCGCCAGAATCGACTGATGGAATTGCTCGCGGCGGTCGGCCATCGTGACGACGGCCGCCGCCGCTGCGGAGCCGCCGAGTTGGAACGCCAGAATGACCAGGGCGCTGGCCTTGGGCCCTTCTCTGGGAACGGCGCGCAGCGTAGCCACGAGCAGCGGAGAATAGATGAACGCGATACCGACGCCCGTGAAGAGCTGCGGCCCCGCGAGCGAGAGAAAGTCCGACTGCGCCGTCATTTGGTGCGCGAGCCAAATGGCGCCGATGCCGTGCACGAACAGGCCGCCGCCGATGAGCCAGCGCAGATCGATCTGCGGATTGTTCGTCAGCCGCCCTATCGGAAACGTGAGAAACACCAGCGGCAGCGCGCGCAGACCCATCAGCATGCCCGCTTGCGTTTCCGTGAAGCCCAGTTGCGTGACGGTGAACTGCGGCAGCAAGAGCGCGCCGCCGAAGATTCCGACCGCGTTCGCGATGATCGTGAGGCAGGCGACGGCAACCGCTCGATGGCGCAGCACGCGCAGATCTACGATCGGACTGCGCGTGGTGAGTTCCCACCACACGAAGGCCGCCCCGCCCGCGAGCGCGACGATTGTGCAAAGGGTGATGCGTCGATCTGAAAACCAGTCATATTGCTGTCCCTGATCTAGGACGTATTGCAGTGCTCCGATCGTGACAACCAGCAGTGCCGGTCCGGGGGCATCGATCGGTTCACGCACCGGTTTGGCGTTGTCGCGCAAGTACAGCCACAACAGCGTCGCGGCGAGAATGCCGGGCAGGATGTTCACGTCGAAAATCCAGGGCCAGCTCATATTGTCGGTGATGATGCCGCCCAGCGTGGGCCCGACCGACGGGCCGATAATCGTCGCGAACGCGAATATCGATTGGCTCAGGCCGAGCTCCTTGGGTCCGAACGTGTCGCGCAAGATCATCTGCGCGGTGGAAAGCAAGCCGCCGCCAAACGCCCCTTGCACGATCCGGAATACGATCAGTGAGTCGAGCGAGTTTGCCATCCCGCACAGCACGGACGCCGCCGTGAAGCCCGCGATCGATGCGAGAAAGTAATTCTTGCGGCCGAAGCGGCGCTGCATCCACGGCGTGATGGGGATCACGACGATGTTGGCGACGACGTACGCGGTGATCACCCATGTTGCTTCATCGATCGTTGCGCCGAGGTTGCCCTGAATCGTCGGCAGCGACACGTTGACGATCGTCATGTCGATCATCTGCAAAAGTGCCGCAAGCATGACACCGCCGACGACCAGCGCGCGGCGCGTCCCATGCTCGACGAGCGGCTCGGGCGCGGGCGGCGCAACAGGCCGCGAGACAACATCAAGGGAGACGCGCCGCGTTTGCGGGCGCTGGATAGTCAGCACGTGGTAATCTTCCTAACTTCGGGGGCTTTGTGCTAGAATAACCAGCAAATTATCCTATTACTAGCCTCTCGTTTATCCTAGTACTGCGAGTGATATGAACGGAACGACGGTACAGCGCCAAGAGCTCGCGGATTTTCTGCGTACACGGCGTGCGCGTTTGCGCCCGAGCGACGTCGGTTTACTGAATGGAACGCGCAGACGCACGCCCGGGTTGCGGCGCGAAGAAGTCGCGCTGCTCGCGAACATCGGCGTGACGTGGTACACGCGTCTGGAGCAAGGGGCCGACATCAACGTGTCACCGGCCGTGCTCATCAGCATCGCCGACGCGCTGCATCTCACCGGCCACGAACGCGAACATCTTTTCCTGCTCGCGGGCCAGCGTGCGGCGGAAGCGACGATCGCGGAAACCGAACGCGTGAGCGAGGTGCTGCAGCGCGTGCTCGACGCGCTCGATCCCAATCCCGCGGTCATTCGCGGCAGGCGATACGACGTGCTCGCGTGGAACCGCGGCGCCGTCGCGCTGTTCGGCGACTACGGCAAGATGGACAAGTGGCACCGCAACAGCGTGTGGCGCTTTTTCATGGATCCCGCGGCGCGCACGTGCTGGCCGCGCTCCCAAGAAAGCGCCTCGAAATACGTCGCGCAGTTTCGTGCCGTCGCGGCGAAATATCTGGACGATCCGGAATTTCGAGAGCTCATCGACACCCTGCTCACGGGCAGTCCGGATTTTCGCCGCTACTGGTCGCAGCACGACGTGCACGGAACGACCGAAGGCCTCAAGCACGTCTACCATCCGCACGTCGGCGAATTGTGCCTGGAATACACGGCGCTCACCGTGCCCAACTATCCCGACATGTATCTGCTCGCATACACCACGGCGAGGGGATCGATCGAGGAGCGCAAACTGCGCGAACTGATCGACTTGGGGAGCGAACCGCTGCCCGCCATGCTCCGTTGAAGGGGCCTAGCAAGATTGGGCCGAGGGCAAGAGGAAGCGAGCGGGGTGCACGAGCATCCGCCTCCTCTGGCGCCCATACCCCTCAAGAACCGCCGCGTCTGGCGCGACCTGGCTCGGATTCTCTCTACCATTTTCAATCCGTTCCTGACCGCGCTCGCGCTGTTCATCATCCTCTCGCACATCCGGGCGCGCACGACGGAAGAGTTCTGGTGGATGCTCTTCCTCTCGACGTTCTTCACCTCGATCGCGCCGATGCTCTTCATCTTCTGGCTGTATGCGACGGACCGGATATCCGATCTCGACATGTCGGTGCGCGAGGAACGCGAACGGGTCTTCGGCGTTTTCGTCGTCTTTTATCTGCTCGGCACGATCGCGCTCTGGGTCACGCATTCGCCGCGCCTTTTGATCGCGACGATGGCCGGCTATTCGCTCGCGACCATCGTCGTGCAATACATCACGCGGTATTGGAAGATCAGCACGCATGCGCTCGGAATAACCGCGCCGCTGGTCGCGTTGTGCCTGCTCTACGGAGCCCAGCCGCTGCCGTTTCTCGTGCTCATTCCGATGGTGTGCTGGGCGCGCGTCTATCTGAAGGCGCACACGCCCGGGCAAGTCGTCGCGGGAGCGGCGCTCGCCACCGCCAGCGTGGGATTCTTCTTCTGGCTGTTCCACGTGCGCACGCTGGCCTGGTAGGGGGCATTGCGCTTGCCTGCTTTGCGGGGTATGCTGATGCCTTAGGGGAGAGAAGGACGGCGGTGCCGGTGGGCTCGCGGGTAACTCTGCGCGGCGATTACGATATTTGGCGGCGTGATGAATTGCGCGCCGAGTTGGAGCGCCTCGATCTGAGCGGCGATATCACGCTCGATATGAGCGGCGTTACGCTGGTGGATGCCGGTTGTGCGGCCATGCTCATCGGATTGCAGCGCCGGCTGCAGGAGCGCACGCCAAAAGCTCGCGTCATCTTGCTGAACGCGCCGCGCATCGTGCGCCGCGTTCTCGAGCTGTGCGGCGCGGCGGATCTATTCGTCCATGCGACTGAGCGGTAAATCGACGGCCACGTGATTGCCGTATCCCGGGACGTGCTCCACGCGCAGCGTCGTGCTGAGCTGCCGCACGATGAATAGGCCGCGTCCCGATTCGCTGAGCAGATCCGCCGGCAAGTGCGAGGGCGCCCGAAACGCCGGACCGCGATCCAGGACGTGCAGACGCGGCGAGCCGTTGTTCCACTCGACGTCGATATCGATCGCTCCGGGCGCGTGACGCACGACGTTGCCGACCAGTTCTCCGAAAACCAGTTCCGCGGTTTCGATCTCCGCGGCGTCGCCCGCATGTTCGCGCAGGTACGCAACGAATTCGCCTCGCGCGTCCTGTGCGGCCTTGGCGTTTTCGGCGTCGAACGACCAGCGGATGCCCGAGTTGAACGATAAGGTCAAAACGGCGACGTCATCGGAAGCGACGTTCCCCAGGCACGCCTCTTCGATGAATCGCGCCGGGCGATGCGTGTGCAGAAGCGCCTCACGCGAGACGACTTCGCGAAGTTTGCGGTTGCCGCCCAGCACGTCGTGACGCCACTCCGTTAGTCCATCGGTGTACAGCACCAGCATGCGCGCATCGTGCAGATCGACGGTGCGCGAAGCGGCCGGCTGCGCCTCGCGCCGCAGTCCGAGCGGGAGACCTTCAGCCTGCAGTTCTTCCACGCCGCTGCAGCGGCGCAGCAGCGGCGCGGGATGACCGGCATTGGCGAAACGCATTTTGCGGTGATCGCAATCGATAAAGCCCAGAAATGCGGTGACGATCGTGTCCGGATACCGCCGCGCCAGCACCGATTCCACCGTGTCCAAAATGCGTGCGGGATCCCGCTCGTACGACGGAGCGATGGCCATGAGGTTCCGCATCTTGCCCATGATGACCGCGGCATCCGCGCCGCTCCCCGTGACGTCCCCCGCGGTAACCACAATCGTCCCGTCTTCCAATTCGAACGCGTCATACCAATCGCCGCCGACCTGCGCTTCCGTCGCGCTCGGCAGATACACCGCATCGAACGATATGCCGCGCACTTGCGGCAACGATGGCGGCAGGAGCGAATCCTGCAACGTCTCCGACATCCGGCGCTCGCGTTCGAACACATCCGCGTTCTCCATCGCCGTCGAAGCGTGCCGTCCGATCTCCGAGAGCAACTCCACGTCTTCCGGCTTGAACTCGCGCCCGGGCTGCGTGTGGTACGCGACGACGGCGCCGTAGACTTTGCCGCGGGAGTGCAGCGGAACCGTAACCATCGCGTGCAATTTGAGCGTGAGGATTTCCTCGGAAAGATAGGGCCACACCGTCTTGGCGAGGGCTGCAGGTTCGAAGCGCGATCCCACGAGCGGGCGCCGTGACTGCAGTGATTGTATGAAGCGCTTCTCCGACTCGCCGTGCATCACGCGGATGCCCACGAACGAACGCACTGCGTCATCCGCCGACGGATCCCGGTGCGCGGCCGCGACCACGCGCGCCGCCTCGCCGTTTTCGATACGAAAGACGGCCGCCATGTCGGCCATTCCGCCCACGATTATCCGCGCGAGATTCCCGAACGAGGTCGTCAGGTCGAACGACTCGTACACGGCTTGCGTCGCTTTGCTGAGAAACTGCAGGCGCCGGCGTTCCCGCTGTTCTTCCTGCAGCGCGCGCATTGCGAAGATGCGCGCCGCGGCACGCTGCGCGAGCATCTGGAGCACATCCGCGTCGGCGCTCGTGAACTGCCGGCGCGATTCCGCGGAGTACATGATGATGCCGCCGAGCAGTTCTTTCCCGTGCGTGAGCGGCGCCACGAGAGCCGAGTGCAGCTGCAGTTCCTGCATTAACTCAAAGTGCTCGTCGTCGCGCGCGGCTTGCCGCATGAGATCGAGCGGGAGCGTTGCGAAAAGCGTCGGCGCGTCCGTGCGAAGCATGCGCTCGAGCGAATCATCC
>DASSZL010000218.1:0-5706 GCA_035713505.1 Vulcanimicrobiaceae bacterium
AACGGGTACAACGCCAGCTCCGTTCACGCGGAAGGCCGTGCCGCGCGCGCGGCGCTTGACGACGCTCGCGATCGTGTGGCGCGCTGCCTGGGCGCCAAGAGCAAGGAGATCGTCTTCACCGGCGGCGCCTCGGAGGCCGACAACTTGGCGGTGATCGGGGTAGCGCGGGCGCTGCGCGCACACGGCCGCCACCTCGTCTCCACGGTGGCCGAGCATCATGCGGTTCTGCACTCGCTCTCCGCCTTGCGGGACGAGGGGTGGGAGGTGACGCTGCTTGCAGTCGACGGCGACGGGCGCGTTTCGCCGGAGAAGTTGGCGTCGGCGCTGCGTTCCGATACGGTTCTCGCCTCGGTCATGTACGTCAACAACGAAACGGGCACGGTTCAGCCAATCGCGCAGCTCGCGGCGGCGGCACATGAGCGGGGCGTGCTCTTTCACACCGACGCCGTGCAGGCCGCAGCGTATTTGCCCCTCGATCTCGGGCAGCTCGGCGTCGATTTGCTGGCTTTGGCGGCCCACAAGTTTTACGGCCCCAAGGGCACGGGACTGCTCTACGTGCGCGACCGGACGCCGATCGTCCCCATTATCCACGGCGGCAGCCAAGAGTTCGCCAAGCGGGCGGGCACGGAGAACGTTGCCGGCATCGTGGGACTGGCGACCGCGCTCGAACTCGCGCTGGACGAGCGCGCGGAGGCGGCGGCCCGCATCTCGGCGCTGCGCGACCGCTTCGAGGCCCGCGTGGTGGGGCGCATCCCCGATGTTCGCGTGAACGGCGGCGGCGCGCCGCGCGCACCCCACGTCTCGAATCTCAGCTTCCTGGGCATCGCCTCGGAGCAGCTGCTCATGCGCCTGGACCTGGAAGGCATCGCCGTCTCCGCGGGCAGCGCCTGCGCCTCGGGAACCATCGAAGCCAGCCACGTCATCGCCGCGCTCGGCCTGCCGGAGGAATGGACCCGCGGCGTCATCCGGTTTTCGCTTGGGCGCACGACCACCCGGGCTCAGATCGACCGGGTTGCAGAGGTACTCGAGCAAGCAGTCGCGGACTTGCGATCAATTTCATCCGCTCCGGCGTAAGAATCAAGCGAATCGGGGAATAGTTGGTTCACGTCCGGGTACATGCACACGGAGGATAGGTTTGTTGGATTGGTCTGTGGCTTTGGACGTCGGGGTCGGAGTCGGCGTTTTTCTGGCCGGCTTGGGGATTTTTGTCGCCATGGCGGCGCTCGCGCGCACGCTGCGGCGGATGGATAAGACGCTCGACGGCATCGACGAACAGGTCGCCGCATTGGGTAAGCCCGTGAGCGAAACGTTGGCGCACGTGGGCGGCATCGCCGATACGGCGGATCAGACGATCGCGCGGCTTTCCGGCGTCGTCAATTCGCTCGAGCAAGTCGCCGGTTCGGTCGCGCAAAGTGCGAAGTTGACGCAAGAGGCGCTCAGTCCGGCGATAGTCAACGTCGGCGCCACGCTGGGCGGTATCAGTGCGGGGCTGCGGCGCTTAGTCCGCGGCAACGGCAAACAAACGGGAGAGAACGCATGAACCAGGACCGGAACGTGCCCGGTGACGGTGAACGGGGCGGCGGATTTTTCGCCGGTTTTATCGTCGGCGCAATCGCGGGAGGCGTCATCGCCTATCTCATGACGCAGGAGGATGCGCGCGACGTGATCGTCGGCAAGGCGCGCGAGGCGAGCAACTTCGCGATGGACGCTACCGGAGATTTACGCAGCAAGGCGTCGGATCTCTACGAACGTGGGAAAAACGTGGTAGATAATGCCCGCTCCAACATCAACGCCGCGGTCGACGAGGGTCAAACGAGCGCGGACCATATTCGCGACGATTTGTCGCACCAATCTTCGGACTCGTAGGAGACATTGTGGATATAAAAGTGAATGTTCGTGAGGCGCAAGGCGACACGTACGTCGTCGATCTCAACGGCGAGATCGACGTGTATACATCGCCGAAGGTCAAGGACGCTATCGGCGACCTCATCGACAAAGGCCATTACAACCTGGTAATCAATCTGGAGAAGGTGCGGTACATCGATTCGACCGGACTTGGCGTGCTCATCGGCGGCCTCAAGCGGGTGCGCGAGCACGGCGGCACGGTGAATCTGGTTTGCACCAATCCGCAAATCAAGAAAATCTTCGATATTACGGGCCTGGTGAAAATTTTCGGCATCTACGATGATGAAGATGCCGCGATGAAGGCCCTAGTGTGAACCAGCCGTTGGCTCATCCGCACCGGTCCCTTGGGATCGTCGAACTGCGCATTCCAAGCAAGGCGGAATGGGTGGCGGTTGCGCGCCTCGCGGTCGCGGCCGTCGCCAATCGTTTGAACTTTTCGATAGAAGATATCGAAGACGTCAAGCTCGCGGTCGCCGAAGCCTGCACCAACTGCATACAACATGCTCACGGCAGCGATCAGATAGAGATCATGTGCGAAACCGAACCGGACGCGCTAACGGTTCGCGTTCGTGACTACGGGCACGGAACGCGCCCCGAAACGATTTCCTCGCGCCGTGTCGACGAGCCCCGTGTGGGAGGGCTCGGTGTCTTTTTGATTCGGTCGCTCATGGATTCGGTCGAATACGACGTACATCCGGATCGCGGTACGAATCTGGTGATGACGAAAAAAGTAACGAACTAAGTGCACCAATCGCATACCGACGAAGAACGCTGGGACCGGCACAAGACCCGCGAAGCGTTCGCGCGCTTCGCGCAGGTCAAGGGGCGCGGCCCAAGCGATCCCGACTACGAACGGCTGCGCAGCGAGCTCGTCGTCGCGCATTTGAATTTGGTGCGCTATCTCGCGGTCAAATTCGCCAATCGCGGTGAGGCGCTCGACGATCTCATTCAAGTGGGAACGGTCGGGCTGCTCAAGGCCATCGATCGTTTCGATCTGGAACGCGGCGTCGAATTCACGACGTACGCGACGCCGACCATCGTGGGCGAGATCAAACGCTACTTCCGCGACAAGGGCTGGGCGGTCAAGGTGCCTCGCCGTCTGCAGGAACTCAATCTCGCGGTCAATCGCGCCATCGAGAAGCTCTCGGTAAAAGTGGGGCGCAGCCCGACGGTTGCCGAGCTTGCGGAGCATCTCAACGCGAGCGAAGAAGACATCCTGGAAGCGCAAGAGCTCGGACAGGCGTATAATCTGCTTTCGCTCGATACCGAACTCTCAGGCGAAGGCGACAAGAAAGCGCAGACTCTCGCGGATTACATCGGCACGACCGACGCGGGCCTTGCGCTGCTCGAAGACAAAGCCAATCTCGAACGAGCGTTCGAAGTCCTCACCGGACGCGAGCGCGTCATTCTCTATCTGCGGTTCTACGAGAGCGTTTCGCAAACCGAAATCGCCAAGCGCCTCAACGTCTCGCAGATGCACGTTTCGCGGCTCCAGCAAAAAGCGCTGGAGAAACTGCGCCACGTACTGCAGGAATAGCCAACCCCAGCCCCGTTCAGCCGGGTCTACGCCCGTTCCAGCGCCCCCGCAATCTCGGCGCGCAGCATCGCTGTGGCGAGCGCCGTCTCGCTGAACAGCAGCAGCGCTCCGGCGAAAAGCAAGACGGCGCCCGCGACGGTCAGCCACGCGGGCAGCCAAGAATCCGGGTGGCCCGACACGTGCGTCAGGGCGATAGCCAGACTCGCCGCGACGAAAGGCCGATGGCCAGATAGAACGTGCCCAGCGCGGTCTGCACGATTTGCCCGCGCCGTCCATAGCGGCGCAGCTGCGCCGCCGCAACCGCCGCGCCCGAGGCGTCGCCGGCCTTGCCAAGCGTCTCCATGCGGTCGATCACCACACGCGCGCGGTCCACCGAGCGCCCCAGGCGCACGAGGCTGGACGTGATGAGGTTGGCGGCGGAGAGAATGAGAAAGGCGGGGGTGATCATCGAGGCGATCACGGCCAGCGGGCCGCCGCCGGCGATTGCACCGGAAAGCACGTTCATCATGCGCGCCTCTTCGCCCGAGCCAAGCGGGCATCCGGCGCGGGGACGCCAAATAGCATCAGACCCCATGATGAGAAGCCAAGAACTCCGCTCGGCATTCGTCGAGTTTTTTACATCGCGCAGCCACAAGCACGTTCCGTCGGCGAGCCTGATTCCCGATGCGATGTCGACCACGCTGTTCACCATCGCCGGCATGGAGCAGTTCGTTCCGGCATTTTTGGGCGATGAACCGCCGCCAGCGACCAACGCCGTGACGGTGCAGCGCTGTCTGCGCGTCGCCGGCGCGAAGAGCGACATCGAAAACGTGGGGCGCACCGGCCGCCACGGCACGTTCCTGGAGATGCTGGGCAACTTCAGCTTCGGCGGCTATTACAAGCGCGAAGCGATCGGCTACGCATGGGAGTTCGTCACCAAGACGCTCGGCATGGATCCGCAAAAACTGGCCGTGACCGTGCACTCGGGCGACGACGAGGCGGAGAAGATTTGGCGCGAGGAGATCGGCCTGCCGGCCGAGCGCATCACGCGCTTTGACGAAGACAATTTTTGGACGATGGGCCCGACCGGACCGTGCGGCCCGTGCACGGAGATTTTCTACGACACGGGCGCGCAGAACGCGCTCGGTCCGGATGACGACGGACCGAACAAAGGCAATCGCTGGGTCGAGATTTGGAACGTCGTCTTTCAGCAGTACAACCGCGACGCCGCGGGCAAACTCGAAGAATTGCCGCGCAAGCAAATCGACACCGGCGCGGGCATGGAGCGCATGCTGGCGGTGGTCAACGGCAAAGTCTCGATGTACGAGACGGATCTGTTCACCGACATCATCGATGCGCAGCCGAAAGTCGGCCAAACCACGCTTTCCGCCAAGGCTCAGCTCGAACGGCGCAACATCATCGCGGATCATGCGCGCGCCGTCACGTTCCTCATCAACGACGGCGTGTATCCGAGCAACACCGATCGCGGCTACGTGCTGCGCTTTTTGATTCGCCGCGCGATCCGCAACGGCAAATTGCTCGGCTATCCCAACGGCTTTTTGACGCAGCTGGTGCCGGCGGTGGTGGCCTCGCTCGAATCGGGCTATCCCGAACTGCGCGCGAACCTCTCGCGCATTCAGAACGCGCTGAGCACGGAAGAGCAAACGTTCGATCGTACGCTGGAGCGCGGCACGAACATGCTCGACGACCTGCTCGAGCGCACCGGTGCCGGCGGCACGCTCTCCGGGCAGGACGTGTTCGTGCTGCACGACACGTACGGCTTTCCGGTCGAGCTCACGCGCGAAATCGCCGGCGAGCGCGGCATTTCAATCGACCATGCGGGCTTCGAGCGCGCGATGAACGAGCAGCGCGACCGTGCGCGCCGCGACGCCGCGTCCAAGCGCGCCGTCGTCACGCTGGCCGAATTGCCGGCGGTGAAGAGCGAGTTTCTGGGCTATGAGGGCCTCGAAGCCGGCGGCGCCATCGTTGCGATGCTCAAAGACGGCGAACTCGCGCAGGAACTGCATGCGGGCGATACCGCGCAGATCATTTTGGACCGCACCTCGTTCTATGCCGAGAAAGGCGGGCAAATCGGCGACCGCGGCATCTTGGCGCTGGGTGATGCGCAGTTCGACGTCGCGGACACGCAGTTCCAAGGCGAGGCCGTCGTGCACCACGGAACGCTGGTGCGCGGGACGATGCGGGTGGGCGACTGCGTGCACGCGCAGGTGTCCGCCGAGTGGCGGCGCGAGATTCGCCGCCATCACACCTCGGCGCACCTTTTG
>DASSZL010000219.1:0-4965 GCA_035713505.1 Vulcanimicrobiaceae bacterium
TCAGCAAGACGCAGCATATCGCATTCATCGGCGGCATGGACATCCCGCTCATTCGCAAATTCGAGTGCGGCTACGTCGCGGGCGCCAGACAAATAGATCCCAGCATCCGCGTCGACGTAAAATACGCGGGCTCGTTCGACGACGTACCGGCGGGCAAGGAACTGGCGAATCTGCTCTACGGCGACGGTGCCGACATCATTTACACCGCTGCGGGCAAAGTCGGCCTGGGCGCAATCGACGCGGTTCGCACCAAACCGGCCGGCGACTTCATCATCGGCGTCGACAACGATCAGGACGCGATGGCGCCCGGGAAAATTCTCACCTCGATGGTCAAGCACGTCGACGTCGCAGTGTACGACATCGCCAAAGGCGTCCAAGATCGCCGGCCGCTGCGCGGGCACGTCGTGCTCGGGCTCAAAGACGGCGGCATATCGCTTACGGATTTCAAGTACACGCGCGCCGCAGTCAGCGCGCAGGATTTCGCGCGTTTGAAAACACTGCAAAAGGCGATTATCTCCGGGCGCATTACGGTGCCCGCCACTCGTAAGGATTTGGCCGCATGGAAACCCGTGCAGATTTAGCGCCGGGCGTTCGGCTCCGGCTGCGCGGCATCGGCAAATCGTTTCCCGGGGTGCGCGCGGTGGATGGCGTCGACCTGGAGCTGTATTCCGGCGAAATCCACGCGCTGGTCGGAGAAAACGGCGCCGGTAAATCGACGCTGGCGAACATCGCGTTCGGCGCGCTGCGGCCGGACGAAGGCGTCGTTGAAACGGGCGGAAACGTCGTCGGCCTGGTGCATCAGCATTTCGAACTCGTCGGCCGTCTGTCCGTTTGGCAGAACGTGCTGCTCGGGCGCGAACCGCGTCGAGGCTGGAGCATCGACGCCGCGGCCGCCCGGCGGCGCGTGATCGATCTCGCGCAGCGCAACGGGCTGGAAGTCGATCCCGACGCGCTTGTCGACGAATTACCAATCGGCGTGCAGCAGCGCGTCGAACTGCTGCGCGAGCTCGAACGCGAGCCCGCCGTACTGCTGCTGGACGAGCCGACGGCAGCGCTCGCGCCCGCCGAAATCGAAAGTTTCTTTCAAACCATCGTCCATCTCGCGCAGCGCGGCACGGCCGTCATGATCGTCACGCATAAACTGCAAGAGGTGATCTCGTACAGCAAACGCGTGAGCGTGATGCGCCATGGCAAGGTCGTCGGCCGCTTCGAAACAGCCGCAACGACCATCGACGAGATTGCCCGCGCCATGGTCGGCGGCGAGCTTCCGCGGGTCGCACAGCGGGAGAGCGTGACGCAGACGCCGTGTTTTCGCATGGCGAACGTGAGCGCCGGAAGCGGCGGCACGGCGATCCGCGACATTTCGTTCGAGGTCAATGCCGGCGAGATCGTCGGCATCGCGGGCGTCGAAGGCAACGGGCAAACCACGCTCGCCGACGCCATCGCCGAAATGATTCCGCACACCGGTTCGGTCGATGTGGCCGGCGCGAACGGACGCATCGGGATCATTCCGCAGGACAGGCACCGCGAAGGCCTCGTGCTTGGGTGGTCGATCGTCGACAACGCCATTCTGGGACGGCAGCACATGAGCGGCACGCGCCGCGGCGTGCTGATAGACCGGCGCGCCGCGCGGGAAGACGCGCAAGCCATCGTGCGCAGCCTGGACGTGCGCGCGGCTTCCGTCGACGTCGCGGTAAGGACGCTCTCGGGCGGCAATCAGCAAAAAATCGTCGTCGGGCGTTCGCTGCTCGGCAAGCCGCAGTTCGTGCTTGCGTATCAACCGACGCGCGGCATCGACGTAGGCGCCGCCGCGCTGGTTCAGTCGCGTCTGGTCGAGGCGCGCAACGCCGGTACGGCCGTTCTGCTCATTTCTTTTGAACTCGATGAAATTCTGATGCTGGCCGATCGCGTGCTCGTCATGTATCGCGGCGCTATCGCCGGTTCGTTCGCTCGCGCCGAGATCGATCGTGCGCGTATCGGCCGTTTGATGGCGGGGTCTGAAGCGTGAAAATTCTCAGGCGCGTTCTCGGCGGCCCGGCCGGCGCGATACTGCTCGCGTTCTTCTTGGCGGCATGCGCGATGCTCGTCGCGGGAGTCAGTCCCCTCGACGGTTTCCAGGCGCTGTTCATCGGCTCGCTCGGCGGACGCCAGCAGATAGCCGAAACGCTCGTGCAGACGACGGCGCTGCTCTTTCCGGCGCTCGGCATCTCGCTCGCGTTTCGCGCCGGGCTCTTCAACATCGGCGCTGAAGGCCAGCTGCTCGTCGGCGGCCTCGCGGCCGGCGCGATCGGCGCGCACTTCGCCGCGTCCACGCCAATCGCGATCTTCGTCCTGCTCGCGTGCGGATTCATCGGCGGCGGCTTTTGGGGCGCGATCGCGGGCTGGCTGCGCGCGCAGTTCAATGCGAACGAGATCATCTCCACGCTGATGCTGAACTTCGTCGCCCTCTCTCTTGCGAATTATTTGGTCTCCGGACCGCTCAAGAGTTCCGCGGCGGCCGGAGCCGAGACCGCACCGCTGCCGGCCGCGTCGTGGCTGCCGCTGCTCATTCCCGACACGCGGCTTTCCATCGGCCTGGTCATCGCGATCGTCGCGGCATTCGTGCTGCGCTGGGTCTTCACGCGCACGGTGTTCGGTTACGAGCTTCGCGCGGCGGGTGAGGCGCCGGAAGCCGCGCGCCGCAACGGCGTGAACATGCCGCGCATGACGCTGCTCGCGCTCACGCTATCGGGTGCGATCGCCGGACTCGGCGGCGCGACGCTCGTGACCGGTGTGCTGCATCGCTTCAACACGCAACTCTCGCCGGGTTACGGGTACACGGCAATCGCCGTCGCTCTCGTCGGCGATCTCAACCCGCTGTGGGTCTGCGTCGCGGCGTTCGGTTTCGGCATCTTGGAAGCGGGGGGACTGGCGATGCAGGCGCTCGCGGACGTGCCCAAAGACGCGATTCACGTCATCGAAGGTTTGATTATTCTCGTGCTCGCGGCGCGGCGCTACATCGCGACGCGCGCGGAGGCTGCTCCGATATGAGTAACGCGGGCGCCATGCTCGTCGCCACACTCGTCACGCTCACGCTCATCAAAGCAACGCCGATCATCTACGCGGCGCTGGGCGGCGTGATTTCCGAACGCGCCGGGGTGGTGAACATCGGCCTGGAAGGCATGATGGCCGGCGGGGCGTTTACGGCGGTCGTGTTTTCCGGAATGACCGGCAGTCCGCTGATTGGCGTACTCGCGGGCATCGGCGCGGGCGCCGTGCTCGGATTCGTTCTGGGATTTGCCGCGACGGTTTTCAAAGTGGATCAGATCGTCGCCGGCACGGGCATCAATTTGGTCGCGCTCGGCGGGGCCGCGTACGCGCTCGTCTTGCTGTACAACCAACCGGGTGCGAGTCCGCAAGTAAACGCCGCCGGCAATCTCGTCGTTCACCTCGGCCCGATCGACCTGCACGCGCTGACGATACTCGCGTTTGCGTGCGCACTGCTGCTGCACGCCGTGCTGTACTACACGCCGTGGGGCTTGCGCGTACGTGCGTGCGGCGAGAATCCGCGTGCCGTCCACGACGCGGGCCTGCATCCGCTGCGCCTGCGTTTGTGGGCCGTGATCATCAGCGGCGCGCTCGCGGGGCTCGGCGGCGCGTTCCTCTCGCTCGGCGAGGTGAATTTGTATTCCGACGGTATGACGGCCGGACGCGGCTTCATCGCGCTTGCCGCCGTCATCTTCGGACGCTGGACGCCGTGGGGCGCGACGGGCGCCGCGATCTTCTTCGGCTTTTTCGAAGCGCTGCAGTACGTGCTGCAAGGCCGCATCGGATGGCTTCCGGCCGATGCGATGCAAGCGATTCCGTATATCGCCGCGCTCTTCGCGATCGCCGGACTCGTCGGCAAAGTTCGCGCACCCGCCGCGGATGGAATTCCATACTAACAGGTGAGATAAAAGTCCCAACGAATTTGCCGAAACAATAAATATGGCTGCTCGGATCGCTGCTGTCTTCGCTATTCTCGCATTTTGCGTTTTGTCGGCGCGCGCCGATGCGCAGATGGAAATTCCGACGCCGATCGCGCAGTTGCAAGCTGCGCTGGCAAGCGTGCCGGACTACGCGCCCGGGCACGTCGCGCTCGAGATCAAAGATTTGGCGACCGGGTATACCTCGGGCGTGAACGCGAACGCGGTGATGCCGGCTGCGTCCACGATAAAAATCCCGATCATGGTGGAAGTCTTCCGCCAAATGGAAGCCGGTAAATTCGATTTGAATCGCCGCGTCCATTTGGAAGCGAGCGATCGCGACTGGGGCTCCGGCGACATCGCTGGCGCTCCCGTAGGAAGCGGTTTCACCGTATCCTATTTGCTCACGAAGATGATCACCGTGAGCGACAACACCGCGGCGAACATGCTCATCCGCCTGGTGGGCCGCGGCAACATCAACGGCGAGATGTCCGACCTGGGGTTGCACCACACACACCTCGCGGACTACATTCGCACCGCCGAGCGGAGCGTTCGGCGCACACTGCGCACCACGCCGGCCGATATGGTGAGCCTGCTTACCGATATGGCGAAGCATCAGCTGATCGACGAATGGTCCTCGCGCGAAATGATCGGCATCCTGGAGCATCAGCAGATCAACACGCTGTTGCCCGTGCCGCTTCCCGACGACGTGCTGATCGCGCACAAGACCGGCTCCTTCGACGATACGCTCAACGACGTCGGCATCGTCTTCGGCCCGGAGCCGTACGTGATCGCCGTCATGACCACGAATCTGCCCTCGCTCTCGTCCGGACGCACGTTCATCCGCCATATCTCGAAGATGGCCTACACGGATCTCCAACAGTTCGGCGAATGGCGGCTCGCCAACGATCCCGGCGCCGCGCCGCAAGTGACCGACGCAACGGCGAGCGCTCCCGCGAGCAGCGCCGACGGCGCTGCTTCAAATACGTCGCAAGACGTTCCGATGTGGGGCACGCCCTCG
>DASSZL010000220.1:0-6557 GCA_035713505.1 Vulcanimicrobiaceae bacterium
CGATACCGTGGTCGTGAACACGTGCGCGTTCATCGATCCGGCCAAAGCCGAATCGACCGATGCGATCATGGAGCAGGCGCAGCGCAAACGCCCGGGCCAGCAACTGATCGTCGCCGGCTGCCTGGCTCAGCGTTACGGCGAGCAGCTGCAGTCGCTCGTTCCGGAGATCGACGGAGTCGTGGGTACCGGCGCATACGGGGGCATCGTCGAACTGCTGGAGGACGCGCGTGCGGGACATCATCCCGTGCGTCTGCAGTACGACGCGCAGCCCGAACATGATTTCTTGCCGCGCCTGGTCACCACGCCGCAGGCGACGGCGTATCTCAAAATTGCCGAAGGCTGCGACCATCCGTGCACGTTCTGCATTATCCCGCAGCTTCGCGGCAAGTTCCGCAGCCGCAGCGAGGAGTCGATCCTCAAAGAAGCGCGGGCGCTGGCCGGCGCCGGAACCAAAGAACTGATTCTCATCGCGCAAGACACGTCGATGTGGGGGCGCGATCGCGGTTTCCGGCGCGGCGGCCTGGCGCATCTGCTCGAGCAGCTGCACGAAATCGACGGCATAGAGTGGATCCGGCTGCTGTATTTGTATCCCGCAACGGTCGACAGCGAACTGATCGAAGCGATGGCGCGTTTACCGAAGGTGTGCAAGTACATGGACATGCCGCTTCAGCATGCGCACGCGGACGTTTTGCGCGGTATGCTTCGCCCGAGCAACGGCGAGCGCTATCTCGAGATCATCGAGGAATTTCGCCGCCGCGTTCCCGGCATCACGATGCGCTCCACGTTCATCGCCGGATTTCCGGGCGAAACGGAAGAGCACGTCGAGTACTTGGAGCAATGGGTGGGGCGCGCACAGCTGGACCGCGTCGGCTTCTTCGAATATAGCCGGGAAGACGGCACGCCCAGCGCCGACCTCGGCGGCCAGGTACCGGCCGCGGAGAAGCGGCGGCGTCTGGTGCGGCTGCGGGAAGCGCAGCGCCGAGCGTCGGAGCAAGCGAGGGCACGCCGTGTCGGCCAGACCGTTCGCGTTCTCGTGGAAGAACAGCGTGCGCTGCGCAAGACGGATCCCGTGCGGGCGGCGCTGGGTGCAACGGCGGCTTGGTTCGGGCGGTCAATGGGTGAGGCGCCCGGCGTCGACGGCGGAATTTATTTCACCGGCGGCGCGCAGCCCGGGCAGTTCGTGTCCGTCACACTGGCCGGCAACGGACCGTTCGATTTCTTCGGCCGTCTGACTTCGGAGGATTTTGCAAGCGTTGGATAAGCATCCGGCACCCGAACGGCACGAGCAGCCCGAACGCAAGCGCTTCGATACGCGCCGCGTGGCGATTACGGTCGCCGCCCTGCTCGTGGCCGGCTTCGTTGCGCTCGTCGCGGGCTTCTCCGTCGCGTTTCACCGAACGCCGCTCCAAGTTCTGAGCTTCCAACTCACGCCTTCCCCCCAAGAGCTGTTCGGCAAAGACCGGATTCTCGTGCTC
Organism: Vulcanimicrobiaceae bacterium; assembly: GCA_035713505.1. GTDB lineage: Bacteria > Vulcanimicrobiota > Vulcanimicrobiia > Vulcanimicrobiales > Vulcanimicrobiaceae > DATGJX01. The sequence continues at coordinate 1,476 of DASSZL010000220.1, forward strand.
GTCGAGGGTCTGGATTACGACTATAACAACCAGGACGAGGAGTTTTCCTCGCAGGCGCGCAGCGACGTCATCAAAGCCGTCGATTTGGATTTCCGCACCAACAACGTGTACGTCGTTTCGGTGCCGCGCGACATGGACGCCGTGATGCCCAGCGGCGACGAAACCAAAATCAATCAGGCGCAGGCCGACGGGGGCACGCGCGAAGCGGAAGCGGTCATCTCCAAGTGGCTGGGCATTCCGCCGTTCGACCGGTACATCGTCCTGCGGATCGATACGACGAAGGACATCATCAACGCCATCGGCGGAGTCGACGTGTACGTCAAGAATTCCGACTGCCTGAGTTATCACACCGATTGCACCGGCGGCCGCATCGACTATGACGACACCTGGGGACACCTGCACATCCATTTTAAGGAAGGTTTGCAGCATCTGACCGGCGACCAGGCGGTCGCGTATGCGCGCTTCCGTCACGATTGGTGCAGCGACCCGTGCCGTATCATGCGCCAGGATCAGGTCATGCAGGCCGCCCTGAACAAAATGCGCGGCGACAAATTCAATACGCTGATGCATTTGAACGACCTCATCGGCGTGTTCGATCGTGACGTGCAGACGAACTTGACGCGGCAGGAGCAGATCAGTCTGGCCACCGCTTTCGCGCGCATGCCGAAGAACGGTTTGCACACGGCGAAAATCGACTACGTGGATACGAAGATCGTCGCCGACGGCGGCGAGGTGCTCATTCCGAACGAATCTCAAAAAGAGCGCCTGGTTCAAAACATGCTGCTCGACCCGCCGGTGCCCACGCCTTCGCCCGACGCGGGCGCGATTGCGGCGATAAATCCGTTCTCCGTGCGCGTCGACGTCGAAAACGGCACGTCGATTCCCGGCGTTGCCCGCCGCGTTGCCGCGCTGCTCAAACAAAAGGGCTTTACGATCGGCGCAGTCGGCAATGCGAATAGCGAAGACGTGGCGACGACGGAACTGCGTGAGCACTCGCATATTACGTTCGCCGGAATGCGCGTGCGCGAAGCGCTCGGAAAAGGAGCCGCCCACGCGCAAGTGATCGCGGTCACCGAAACGCCGACGCCTGATGCTCTCGCCACGCCGAGCGACGTGACCGTGATCGTCGGGCAAGATCTCGCGGCGGCGATCATGCAGCAGGCCGCCGCGCAGCCGTGAGACCTTCACGTTGGTTCGCCGCCGCGATTGTTCTGATCGCGGCGGTTTCATATGCCGGCTACCGGCTATACGTGCACGAGCGCATGGTGCAGCCCGCCGTCGTAACGCCGCACATGGACGCGCAGCAGGCGATCTCGCCCTCGCTGGCCGGTCACCTCAAGCGCCTTATCAACGAACACATCACCTACGGCAACCGGTCGGCTCGCCCCAAGCTCATCGCCTTGACCTTTGACGACGGGCCGTACCCCATTTTCACGCCGCTGCTCCTGGAGCAGCTGGGGCGGCTGCACGTCCATGCGACGTTTTTCTTAATCGGCCGCGACGCAGAGCAGTGGCCGCAGCTCGCGCAGCGGATCGAGCAGGCCGGCAACGAGATCGCGGATCACACCTACACGCATCCGAATCTCGACCAAGAAACGCCCGAGCAGGTGCGCGAGGAGATATTGCGCGGCCGCGACGTGCTCTATCCCCTCGTCCACGACCCGTCGGTGCTTTCGGAGTTCCGGCCGCCCCACGGGCGCTATACCGTGACGACTGTTCAAGTCGCGCAGAAACTGGGCTACCAGACGATTCTCTGGACGGACGATTCCGGCGATTGGCGAACGGTCACGCCGGCCGCCCTGCAGGCTCACCTCGAACGCTACGCGACGGCGCCGGAAATCGCCCTTCTCCACAGCGGCAGGCTCGCGACCATTGAGATGCTGCCGCGGGTGGTGGCAAAGTTCGAGGCGGCCGGGTACCGGTTCGTCACCGTGCGCCAGCTGCTGGCCAAGACGACGGCGGCCGAATTGAACCATCCGGCCAAGCATCCCGTTTAAGGAGGGCCATGCCCAGACAGATCATCGATACGGAATCGAGCCGCCCGCGCTATGTCCGCCGGTTGGTCATTACGTGGTCCGTCCTGGCCATGGTCGTCATCGTTCTCGTCCTGCTCGCCATAGCGGTGTATGGGCGCTTCGCACAGCCGGCGCATCCGCGGGCCGTCCCGACGGCGGCCGTCCAACCCATGCTTTCCTCTCCCAAGCCTCCAGGAAAGTAGATCGCCGTGCGTGTATCCTGGCAACCGTCACCTTAAGGAGAATCCATGCTGCGTCGCCTGACCCTCGGACTGTTTACTCTTGCCTGCGCTGCGGCGATCGCCGCGTGCAGTACCGGGAACACCACGCCCTCGAGCGGCGGCGTCCCCGGCACGGGTCCGAATTTCGTCACCAATACGATCTACGTCAGCGATACGACGCAGAATGCGGTGGATATCTACACGCCGTCCCCGGGTCCCAGTGCGACGCCGCAGTACCTCATCGGCGGCTCGAGCAGCTCGCTGGACGGTCCGTCGTACCTCGCGTTCGACTCTTCCAAGAACCTGTACGTCACCAATTACGGCGCGTCCACGAAAGTGGGCTCCGTGACGATTTATAAGACCTTTGCCACCGGAAATGTGATCCCGTTCGGAAGCGCCTCGCTTGGAGGAGAACAGCCGCACGGTATTGCGATGATTCCGAGCAACGGCGGATTTGTCGTGGCGTTTACGCAGCCCGGCGGATTTTTCTCAAACGGCATCGCGGTCTACGCGCCGTTCAGAGGCCCGGGCAACGCGTTCCAAACCAATCTCATCGCCGGCAGCAATACGAATTTGAACAACCCCATCGGCGTGGCTGTCGACGCGAACAAGAATATCTACGCTGCAAACAGCGGCGGCGGCAACATCACCGTGTACACGCTGCCGACGCCCTCGCCGACGCCGAGCGGTTCGCCCTCTCCGACGCCGAGCCCGACGCCGACGCCGACTGCCGCGCCGAGCGGCGCTCCCACGCCGACGCCCTCGCCCAGTCCGACGCCGTTCTCCCAGAATCTCCCGCCGACCGAAACGATCACGTGCGCGTGCTTGAAGCAGCCCACCGGACTGGCCTTTGACGGCAGCGGAAATCTCTACGTGACCGATCCGGCCAGCTCGCCCGCGGCGGTGTACGAATTCCCCGCGGCGCAGCTCGCCTCGGGAACGGTTTCGCCGTCGCGCACGCTGACGGGCGCAGTCAACCCAACCGATGTGACAATCGATAGTTCGGGTACCATTTACGTAGTCGACGCAGGAAATGCGCCGGGCAAGAGTATGCTGCTGATCTATGCGGCGGGAGCATCGACGCCGGCGACGTCCATTGCGTTGCCGGGTACGGCGACGGGGATCGCACTATCTCCATAGGCAACATACCGCAGCGCGCGGCAGCGGATCGTTTCGCGCTGCTGACGCGCTTGCCGTCACTGGCGTCGCTCGAAGAGAAAAGCCACGCGCTGGCGGAAGCAGCGTATGCGACGACGGCGTGCACCAGCACGACCGTCGTCGTCTTTACGGACGATCATTCGCTGTACGGACGCGCGCCGCAAGGCGAGGGCTTCTCGCTGCGCGAGGGTACGCGCGGATTGCGGCGGCTCTTTCTTCCGTCGCTCTCGAAGTTCGGCATGGGCGGAGCCTATTACGTGCCGCACGACGCGGCGAGATCGCTTGCCGCTATCACGGAACACCGGCCGCCGGCGGATCTGCTCATCGTCCCGCTCGAAACCGCCGACGCGCTCATCGGCGCGCTGGTTTTCGACGTGAACGAGCCGATGTCCGAGGAAGCGCTTCGCGACCTGCGCGTCTTCGCCGACATCGCCGCATGGATGATCGCGCACGAACGCGAGGTCTCGGCGGCCGAACGCGAAGCCAAACAGAGCGCGCTGCTGGCGCTCATCAACGAACGCGCTCGCAAATCACTCGACCGGCAGAGCATTCTGGAATCGGTATCGGAAGACGTGCGGCAGGCGTTCGGCGCGGTCCGCTGCGCAATCTTCGGCCGCGACGCCGGCTCACCCGATATGGTGCGTGTGATCGCCGCCGCGGAGTCTGCCGACGCCAAGACTACCGTCCCTCTGACGGTAAAATTGGCAGACACGTGGATGGAACGCGCGTTCGGGGGCTCGGTCGTGGGACGCGACGAGGTCAGCGAGGATAATCCCCACGATAACTTTTTGCGGGGTCTGGGCGTGGGTTCGGCGCTGATGGTGCCGCTCGTCATCGACGGCAAGGTCGAGAACGCGATCGCGCTGCATTTTTCGAGCGCCAACGCGTTCGACGAGATCGACATGGTCATGCTGCGTTCGGTCGCATCGCACGTCGGCCTGGCGCTCGCAAACGTGCAGTTATACGATTTGGAACGTTTGCGGCGCGCGCGAGCGGAATCGCTGGAGCGCGTCGTGCGCATGCTGCGCGACACGCAGACAATGGAAGAAGTGCTGCTCGTCTTCGCGGTCACGGTATCGCACGAGGTGAAACTCACGTGCGCCGTCTACGAAGTAGAAGGCGCCACGGCAACCCGGCGCGCCGTGCGAGCCGTTGAATCCGCTCGCGACGGCATTGCCGAGCGGGTCGAAATCGGGCCGCTCCTGCCGCTGCTCGATCGCGAGGACGTGCTGCAAAGCTCGGCGCTCGCCGAGAAATTGCGCCATCAACTCTTCGCGCGCAATGAAGGCTTGCTCGCGACGCTGCGCATCGACGGCAACCTTTGGGGCGTTATCGTGTTTTCGGCACCGTCCGGCGTTTATGATTGGACCGATGCCGAGCGTCGTGTGTATTTCCACATGCTGGCTTCGCATTTGGAACTCGCGCTCTCGGGCGCGCTCGGCTTCGAACGCATTCAGCAGCTCGCGCGCGCGCTCTCGGAAAGCAACGAGTTCAAAGACGATCTGCTGGCGATGCTGGCGCACGACTTCAAGGGGCCGCTCACCGTCATCCTGGGCTACTGCGAATTGCTGCTCGAGAATGCCCCGGCGGAGCTGCAGGAAGAGTTGCAGACCATTTACTCGCAGACCAAACGGCTCGTGCGGCTCGCCGATGACGCGGTGGCCCTGGCGCAAACGCAAGCCGGCGGG
>DASSZL010000221.1:0-5088 GCA_035713505.1 Vulcanimicrobiaceae bacterium
CGATGATTTTGGTCGAACAGAGCGAAGATTGGATGACGGAGCGACGATACATGACGCCAGAGAGCCTCGAACTCGTACTCCAGGAGTAACTCGATTACAACACTATGCGATCGCAGTTACACACAATTCCGGACGCAGTCCTTGCTGGGTGCTCATCGGCTGGGGTTCCGCTCGTTACCTCGATAAGCAAAAACAAATTTGGCGCGCAAAATGCCGGCATCCGGGTATCACGTACGCGAAACTTTCCATCCGCTCGTCCAGATGGAACGTTTCCGGCGCTAAAGCGGCCCAACCTAAAGAACCTGATTACGATCCAACCGTGCAGTACGGGTACTTGCAGTGGTTCGGGAAGCGGCACCAGTTCGCCGTCATTTTCACTGCAGTTTGATGGCGTTCTTGGAGAGTGTTATGGCAGTAAGAATTATGCCGAATACTATGACAGCGCCGGAAATCTGCAGTCGCAAACATATCTTACGGAGAATGCGGATGGGTCAACCGCCTACAGGTACGTCGGGCCGCAAAATACGGTCACGGGAACGCAGCCGTCCCCATTTTCGATTCCCAATGACTCAGATTACTCATATCTCGGATGGACTGTGCACGCAAACACTGCAACGGGAGTTGTGTCGGTAACGGACCCTTCAACCGGCAACGTCGTCTATGCGCAAGTCAATTCCTACAACGAGATTGTACTTTCGTCTCCAGGTCAGCCAACGGCAAAAGCCGCATTGAGTTCCCTCGGCTATTCCACCTATGATACCCGCTCTTGCATAATCGCCATTTTGAAGGCGTCCGGGGTGTCTGTAGTCGCCGCTGTCATCGCCGCGGCGATAATACTGTCAGGCTGCGGCGTTGACGGACCAGCCGCGGCTTTCACTTGCGGCTTTGCATGGTTTATCGGTGGTGCGATCGTAGAACGTGCCGCTAGTGCCGCCAAGCAGATTGCGGCGCAAGGTGGATGTTAATGATGTTTAGGCGTTTCACTGTTAGAGATTACGTCGTAAGCCTGCTGAAGGTGGTCGGCGGTATGGCGCTCGGGGCCGCCGTGGCGACCCTGTTTCGGAGTAGCCCGTTTGCTGGCGAAGCAATTGGCGGGATATGCGCGCTCGGGTTCGTCGCCCTCGAACGGTACACGACGGTTCATAGGCAACACTGAAACACTGCTCGTGCCGAGCCGTCGAGGGTGCGCTTTAGCCCTTCGGCGGCGACTGCATGACTGGAGGGAGCGTCGTCGGTTTTTCAGCCCTTATGTGTGTACTGCATATTCGCCTTGATATCTGGGATGCGGCTATGAAGTGGGTCGGCAACAAGCGCGGGAATCAATGTCACTCGTCACTGACCGATCGCGCCGATATCATGGTCAAATCGCTTTTTGTCTATCTCGGCATCCTTTGGCTGCGCATAAACTTCGCGCAGGGCACTGCCGGCGGTGTGCGCATTGATCGTTGTAACCATTGCGGCATCCGCAGTGGCCCGCCGCCGGAGTGAAAAATACGACATGACCAGACAGTATCGCCTCGTTAACGGGTAGGTAACCTCGGCGGATATACTATAAAAACGTCCGGTGCGAACGAATAGAGAGGCGGGCGGGGAGGAATCCTCGCCCGCCTCTTTTAGTTTAGAAGTTGTGGACGCTCACGCGCGCATCATTCGCAGCGACGCCGTCGTGGTCGGCGCCGGCGCCGCAGGGCTGGCAGCCGCCCGCACACTGGCCCAATGCGGTATACGCGCGCTCGTCGTAGAATCTCGGCACCGCATCGGTGGACGCGCCTACACGGTGCGGACGCCCGACGGCGCGTTTCCGATAGAACTCGGCGCCGAATTCGTGCACGGCGATTCCGCAGCAACGACTGCGCTGCTGCGCGAGAGCGACACGCGCACGATTGAGGTTGATTCTGTGCCCGGTGTGTGGGAGGTGACGCAAGCCGTCTTGGATCGCGTCGATGTGGACGGTTCGGACAGCAGCGTCGACGGATTCCTCAAAAGCGTCGATATGGAAGGCGTCGACCAGGCGCGTATGCTGATTGAAGGCTTCGACGCCGCGCTTACGGCCGACGCAAGCGTTATCGCGATCGCGCGTGAGTGGCGCAGCGATGCGAACAACGCGCAGTCGCGGCCGCTCGAAGGCTATGGCAAACTCGTCAAGCATTTGGCGGCAGGAACGAGCGACAAACTGCTGCTGGATACGCGCGTGGAGCGGATCGCATGGTCGCCGGGGCGCGTCGAGGTGTGTGCCACGCGCTACGGGGAGCCGTTAGAGATTCATGCGAGCCGCGCGATCATTACCGTGCCGGTGGGCGTGTTGCAGGAACAACTGCAATTCAAGCCCCCGCTGCCGCCGGAGAAACACGCCGCGCTGCACGCCATCGCTATGGGACCGGTCGTCAAAGTCGCGCTGCACTTTCGTTCCGCATTCTGGAACGGCGGCTTTTTTCAAACGCCGCCCGGCTGCGGTTTTCCCACGCTCTGGTCGCGCATGCCGCAGAAGGCGCCGATCCTCATGGCCTGGGCGGGCGGTGACGCGGTGCGTCGCCTGGACGAGAAACACCCGGACCCGATTCGAGCCGCGCTCGATGCGTGTGAGGCGGTGTTCCCGCAGGTCGACGTGCGCGCGCAGTTGCAGGCGGCCTACGTCCATGACTGGCAAGGCGATCCGTACGCCCGCGGCGCCTACAGCTATCTTCGCGTGAATGGTGGGGACGCCCGCGAGGTGCTCCGCGCCCCGGTCGCCGGCACGCTTTACTTCGCCGGCGAGGCAACCTCAAGCAACTACGCCGGGACGGTCTCAGGCGCCATCGAGACGGGGGAGCAGGCGGCACTCGCCGTGGCAGAGTCCTTGACGAACCATATTCGAATATCCTAATATAGGCGGTATCGTGCTCCGAGACTTCAAAGCCGAGCTCTTTAAGACGCTCGGCCATCCCATGCGCATCCGTATCCTGGACGCGCTGCGCGAAGGCGACCTCACGGTCGGCGACCTGCAGCAGCGGCTCAAGGCGGAGCAGTCGCTGGTCTCCCAGCATCTCGCCGCCCTGCGCTCCCGCGATCTCGTGCATGCCCGCCGTGAAGGCACGTCCGTCTGGTACTCCGTCGCCGACCCCGCGATCTGGCAAGTGTTGGATACCGCGCGCGACATTTACGAACGACAGCTGTTGAGTAACCGCGCGATGTTCGACGCCTTGCACGAGTGACGACGCTGCCCGCCCTGCGCGTGGAGTTCGCGCCGACGCTCCTTGCCTGGCCGTTCCTGGTTTTACTCGCGCTGGTCACGCCCGCGATCGTGCTGTCGGTGGCGCGCAGAGATCGCCTCGCGCAGCTTCCGCTGCTGCTCGCGTTCATCGCCGCGATGGCGGCCGTGCTCCTCTCGCAAACACTCGCGGCCTTCGCGCTCTCGTGGGAAGCGATGACGCTCGTCTCCGCCTTCCTGGTGGCGACGTATCACGAGCGGCGAGCGGTCCGGCGCGCGCTCTTTTCCTATCTCATCATCGGGCAAATCGGCGCCGTATGCATCATCGCGGTGCTCGCACTGCTCGCCGCGCATGCGAACAGTGTTGCGTTCGCGGTTATCGCGCGCGCCGCGGCGACGCTGCCGCCGGATCTGCGCGCCGCGATCGTGCTGCTCGCGCTGGCCGGATTCGGATCCAAAGCGGGCCTGGTGCCTCTGCATTTTTGGCTGCCGCGCGCGCATCCCGTGGCGCCGCCGGCCGCATCGGCGCTGCTTTCCGGTGTCATGCTGAAGGTCGCGATCTACGGCCTGCTGCTGGTGTGCGCAGTCCTTGCCGCCCCGGTCGGCGCTGCGCTTGGGATGACGATCATGATAGCCGGGCTGCTCAGTGCGCTCGCCGGCTCGCTGTATGCGGCAATAGAAACGGATCTCAAACGCCTGCTGGCGTTCAGTTCCATCGAAAACGTTGGGATCATCGTCGCCGCGCTCGGATTCGCGCTGGTCGCGCTGGCGTATGCGCAGCCGCTGCTCGCCGGCATCGCGCTCGCTGCGCTGCTTTTCCACGTGCTCGCGCACGGCGTCTTCAAGAGTCTGCTGTTCCTGGGCGCCGGTGAAATTGCAGCGGCGGCGCATACGACCGACCTGGAACATCTCGGCGGTCTCATGCATACGCTGCGCTATAGCGCGCCGGCGATACTCATCGGCTGTTTCGCCGCCGCGGCGCTGCCGCCGCTGTGCGGTTTCGCCTCGGAGTGGCTGCTGTTCCAAGCGCTGCTTCGCGCATTCACCGGCGCATCTCACGTCGTGCAAATCGCGGCGGTCCTTTGCGTCACGGCAATCGCGACGGCGAGCGGCATTGCGGCAATCGCTTTCACGAAGGCCTTCGCTACGGGGATGCTCGGCACGCCGCGCTCGACCCACCCGCGCACCCGCGAGCCGTTGAATGCGGCGCCCGCGGCGCTTGCATGGCTTGCCGTACTGGCGCTCGTGCTTGGAGCCGCGCCGATGCTTGCAATGCGTCCGCTCTTTTCACTCGTAACCGCGATCGTTCCGGCCAGCGCGGGTGCGCTCGCTTGGGCCGGTTCCGTGCCCGTTTGGATCGCGGGGCTCCCGGCCGCCGGCGCGATCGCGGTTTTGATGCTGGCGCGTGCGCGGGGCGTGCGGCACGTTGCGACCTGGACGTGCGGATCGCCGGTGGGCGTGCGTTCGCAATACAGTGCGAGCGCGTTCGCCAATCCGCTGCGAGTTCTGCTCGGCGGACTCACACGCCCGCACGCGGACGATACGATGCGAACCGTTGCGGCGTTCGTCCAGCGCTTCGCGCGCCGCACGAGAATCGTGCAGGCGGGCTACGTGCGCATCTACCTCGCGTACGCACTAGCCGCGCTTATCGCCGTACTGGTGGTCGTCCGATGACCGCCGTGCAAGCCGTCCTCATCGTGCTGCTCGCGCCTGGGCTGCACGGGATCATGCAAAAACTCCGCGCGCGGCTGTGCGGGCGTCCCGGTGCGCCCATCGTGCAGCCGTATCGCGATTTACGCAAACTGTTCTCGAAAGAAGCGGTGGTCGCCGCGGGCACGTCGGCGCTCGTGCTCGTTGCGCCGGGCTTTGCTGCGGGGTGCGCGCTCAGCGTGGCGCTCCTC
>DASSZL010000222.1:0-3948 GCA_035713505.1 Vulcanimicrobiaceae bacterium
GCACGAGTTCTCCGGCGGCCAGCGCCAGCGCATCGGCATCGCGCGCGCACTTGCCGTGAACCCGAAGTTCATCGTCTGCGACGAGCCGGTCTCCGCGCTCGACGTGTCGATTCAAGCGCAGGTCATCAACCTGCTCGAGGATCTTCAAGCGCAGCTCGGCCTGACGTATCTGTTCATCGCGCACGATCTCTCGGTCGTTCGCCACATCTCCACGCGCGTCGCCGTCATGTACGTCGGCAAGATCATGGAGCTGGCCAACCGCGACGACCTGTACGAGAATCCGCTGCACCCGTACACGCAGTCGCTGCTCTCGGCCATTCCGATTCCGGATCCGCACGTTGAGAAACGCAAGAAGCGCATCGTGCTCACCGGCGACATTCCCTCGCCGGTCAATCCGCCTTCGGGCTGCCGCTTCCACACGCGCTGCCCCGTGGCGTTCGACCGCTGCAAAGTCGAAGTGCCCGCGTTCAACGAGTACGCACCCGGTCACTTCGCCGCGTGCCACTGGGTCGAGGAGCACAACGGCAAGCCGCCCGACATAACGTCGAATACCGGCATCTCCGCCGGCCCGGTGGTCGTAGAACCCGGCACGCAGACGGGCGAATCGTAAGCAGCAAAGGGCGGTGAAATCACCGCCCTTTATTGTGTCATGCTGAGGTATCGAAGCACCGCCGAGCGCAGTCGAGGCGGGTACAATTGCCGGCAAATGACCTCACGCATATCCGTAATCGTCGCCGACATCACTACGCTGGACGTCGATGCCATCGTCAACGCGGCGAATGAAGCGCTGCTTCGCGGAGGCGGAGTATGCGGCGCGATTTTCCGCGCAGCGGGGCCGCAGCTGGATGAAGCATGCGCCGCCGTCGCTCCGTGCCCGACGGGAGAAGCGCGTGTCACGCCGGGTTTTCGCGCTAAAGTTCGCTGGATTATCCATGCCGTCGGCCCGGTATGGCACGGCGGCGATCGAAATGAAGCGCAGCTGCTTGCGTCCGCATACCGCGAGTCGCTTCGCCTAGCGGAAACCGCCGCCGCGCAGTCGATTGCTTTCCCGGCGATATCGACCGGAATCTACGGCTACCCGCGCGAGGAAGCCGCGCAGATCGCGACCAAAACTGTGACCGGCTGGTGCACGCAGCATGCAAAGCCGCAAACGATCATCTTCTGTTGCTTCAGCGAGGAAGACGCGGAGATCTACCGGAGGTATATACCGGAGTAACTCCCGGCCGCATCCGTCATTGAAAGGCCATATGTTTCTCTTACTCTCACGCTACCTCAAGCCCGTCGAAGAAATAGATCGTGTCCTGCCCGAGCATAGAGCATTTCTCGATCGGTTTTATAAGAGCGGGCTGTTCATCGCATCGGGGCCGCAAGAGCCGCGCGCCGGCGGGGTCATCGTGACGACGGATGCGCCGCGCGCGGTGATCGATGCGGCGCTGGCGCAAGACCCGTTCGTGCGCGAGGGCGTCTCCGAATACGAGATTATCGAGTTCAAAATCACGAAGCGCGCCGAGTGGTTTAACCCCCCGGCCTAGGTTGCAGCGCCGCCTCGGCGAACGTAGCGGCGTGCTGATTCTGAGCGAGCACGACGTCAACGAGCTGCTCACGATGCCCGAGTGCATCGACGTGATGCACCGCCTCTTCGCGACTCTTGCGACCGCGAACTTCGTGCAGCCGCTGCGCTTGATCGCGTGCCAGCCGGACCGCCGCGGGGGTATCGCGGCAATGCCCGCGTTCGTGGGAACGAGCAATGCGATCGGTGCGAAGCTCATCACCGTCTTTCCGCAAAACCGCAAGGCCGGTTTGGATTCGCATCAGGGCATCGTCGCTCTGCATGAAACGCAGCAAGGGCGTTTGCTCGGCATCTTTCATGCGGGCGCCGTTACGGAAATTCGCACCGCCGCGGTAAGCGGCATGGCGACGCGCCTTTTGGCGCGCGAGGATGCCGGCGATCTGGCAATACTCGGATCGGGTGCGCAAGCGCGCAGCCACTTGCAGGCGATGCGCAGCGTGCGCACGCTGCGGCGGGTCCGCGTGTGGAGTAGAACGACCGACAACGCTCAGGCGTTTGCGTCGTGGGCGAGCGGCGACGTGCGCGGAATCGAAATTCGGGTCTGTGTGACGCCTGAAGAAGCGGTTTGCGACGCGGATCTCATTTGCACCGTCACGGCCGCTACGCAGCCCGTGCTACAAGGAGCATGGCTAACACCGGGCGCTCATATCAATGCCGCCGGAGCATCGGTTCCCGGTTTTCGCGAACTCGATACGGACGCTATTATGCGTTCTCGGCTCTTCGTCGATTCGCGCGAGAGCGCGCTTGCGGAAGCCGATGACATTCGCGCCGCAATCTCCGAAGGACGAGTCGATACCTCGCACATCGCAGGCGATCTCCCGGAACTTGCGTCGGGGCGCGTTCCCGGAAGGCGTAACGCCGATGAGGTGACGTTGTTCGAATCGTGCGGCATGGCGATTGAAGACGTCGCGGCCGTCGCTTTCCTTTACGAGCGCGCAACGGCCCTCGGGCGCGGCACAACCGTGGAGTTTTGATGTGACCGAGATTCCCATTATCGAAACGAAGCGGTTGCGGCTGCGCGCGCATCGAGTGGATGATTACGAAGCCGATTGCGCCATGTGGGCGGATCCGGCCGTCGTGCGCTTTATCGGCGGCGTGCCCTCGACGCGGCAGCAAACGTGGTCGCGTCTTCTCACCTACAAGGGGCATTGGCAAGCCATGAATTACGGTTACTGGGCGATAGAGGAAAAGAGCACGGGCGCATTTGCCGGCGAGATCGGTTTTGCCGACTTCAAGCGCGACATCATTCCGGCGATGCAGAACGTACCTGAATTGGGTTTTGCGCTCGTTTCGGACTTGCAAGGTAAAGGCTATGGCACCGAAGCAGTCAACGCCGTGCTCGCGTGGGGCGACGCGCATCTGCCTTCGAAGCGCACGGTGTGCATGGTGAACGAAAACAACATACCATCGCTGCGCATCGTCGAAAAATCCGGCTACCGCATTTTCGAACGGTCGAATGTGAACGGCAGGACGGTACTCTTTCTCGAGCGCGCGCTTTGAGCGCTCGCTCGTCTTGGAATCAGCACAGCGCGCCGTAGGCGAAAAAGAGACGCATGCGTCTTATTCTGACACTACTTTTCGCCGCGCTGCTTGGCGTTGCGGCAATGGCAGCAGGCTCCTACCACTCGATGTATACGCGCCTTGGCGGATACGCCGGCGTAAGCAGAAGTTCGAGCGATTTGGTCGCTCGACTCTCGGCTGATCCAAGACTGAAGTCCGCCTTCGCCGATGTCACATCCTGGCAGCGCGCGGAACTGGCGAAGTATGCGGCCGACTATGCGTGTAAACAGGCAGGCGCCGGATGCAAGCCGGTAATGCCGAACGTCGCGCTGGTCAAAGAGCCGCCGCCCGTCAGTTCGTCACAAAAGAGTGCAGCGCTCTCAGACCTCAAACACACGTTGATCGCCCATCGTATTCCCGCTGATATTCAATTCGCCATCCACCGCATCGTCAGATAAATTAAGCAATGATCGCCACGCTCTGGCGCCGAGGCTGTTTCTGGCGTCGGCGCTGCATCGTTGCTTGTGAATGCCGCTACCGACTTAACGAATTGGAATATTTTGTTCGAAATTGAACTAGGCGCCTTGGGCTGCTGACGGAGGAGGCTCGGCCATTGCCGCATAAAAACGAGGGCCTATTTGCTGCTCTGTTCAGGAGGGTGTTTTGAATAAGCAGTCGTCGAATATACGCCGCTCGGATCCCTTAGCGCTTCTCGGTAGCGCTATGGCGCTTGCTGGGGGTAGTGCCCGGAAAAGTGTGTAGAAACGTTTTGGCACTCCTGCCGGGTGCCGGGGCGGCTGCGGTCCAACTCCTGCGCTATGAAGCGCAAGCGAAAGGACCGAATGGAATCTCTCAACCTCACGCCTGAGCAGCGGACG
>DASSZL010000223.1:0-7115 GCA_035713505.1 Vulcanimicrobiaceae bacterium
TCGAATTGGGCGAGAGCGAAGACGACACGGCGAAAAAAGTCCGCAAGTACATCACCGATCCAAACAAGATCCGCCGCCACGATCCCGGCAATCCCGACATCTGCCCGGTCTTCCACTTGTGGAAGCTCATCCGTCCGGAACACGTGCCCCTGGTCGATCGCGAATGCCGCTCCGGGGCGCTGGGCTGCGTGCAGGACAAAACCGATTTTGCCGAAGCGCTCAATGCGCACCTGCGGCCGATTCGCGAGCGCCGCGCAATGTTCGCTGCGGATATCGCTCAGGTCGAACGCATCATAAGCGAAGGCACGCAGCGCGCGCGTGAAGTCGCGATCGAAACGATTACCGACGTCAAGCGCGCGATGAAGTTGCTGTAATCTCTGCGTACTCCATGCGCGTGGGCGTTTGCGGCTGCGGCCGGTCGCCGATGCGCCGGCGCTGCGCGTCGATGGTGTAGCTGGGATTTTTCGCGGAAACGCATCCGGCGCGAAACACGCCGAAGCGCTCGCACAAGCCGGACGCGAGCAGCAGCGTGCCCGCAATCTTGCCCGCGGCGCCGTTGTCTTTGGCAAACACGGCCGCCGCCAGGCCCGCAACATTCAGCAGCTTCGCCGCCTTGGTGAAGAACCCGGCCTGCTGTTCTTTGTACGCCTCCTCCTGGCGCGGCCCCATCTCCATGTGCAAGCGTTCGATGGCCAGCGGCATCGCAAGTCCGCCGAGCAGTGCCAACCGCCGCGCGGGGCGCGCGAACCCGGCGGGCGCGAAGAGCATGCCTGCCGCTCCGGCCGTCGCCGCGGATGTCGCCGCGAACACCCCGGGCATCGAGGTGCGCCCGTAATGCCAGGCCGGCACCACCGTATCGCTGATGAGCACCGCGGTGTACACCGACATCGCCGGCCCGAGCAGTGCGGCAATGCCCTCGAAGATTCGTCCGATCGGGCGAAGGATGCCGGTCAGTTCGCCGGCCGCCGCAATCGTCGTAGCGCCGCCGAACGCGCTGAACAGGTAGACGCCCATGCTCATCGGCGAGGTCGGTTTGAACACGCGAAGCATGTTGATGAATCGCTCCGGGCGTTTGAGATCGGCGATCAAGCAATAGCCGCTGACCGCGACGCCCGCGGCCGAGGTCAAGATGAGCGCGCGCGCAAGCGGATCGTTCTTCGCCAGACGCTCGGTAAACGCGAACGCCGCCGACGCTCCAGCGAGACCGCCCACGAAAAAATACGCCGGTATCAAATCCGACCACTCGGGCGGTTTGATCATCGAGCGGCCGTAGTAGCCGTCCTCCATCGTCATCGGCGTGCTCCCGCAACGGTTGCGAAGATCACCGCGCCGGCGAGCATGCCCATCGCAATGCTCGCGGCTTGCCACATCTGGGGCAGGTATTTCGTGGGCACGATCGGATCGGGCGGCAATCCGTAGACTTCCGGTTTGTCGAGCAGCAGCCACATCGATCCGCCGCCGCCGATGCCGTCCTGCTTGTTGGTCAGGTACAGTTGCGCGCCGTCGAATCGCTGCTCGACCGCTTTCAACCGGCGGCCGGCGCGTTCGCGCAGCTCATCGACCGGACCGAA
Source organism: Vulcanimicrobiaceae bacterium (assembly GCA_035713505.1). Taxonomy (GTDB): domain Bacteria; phylum Vulcanimicrobiota; class Vulcanimicrobiia; order Vulcanimicrobiales; family Vulcanimicrobiaceae; genus DATGJX01. Next base: position 1,572 of record DASSZL010000223.1, read on the forward strand.
TTGAATCGACTCGGTCGGACACGCCTTCGCGCATGCCGGTTCCTCGCCGGCTTTCAGGCGATCGTAGCAGAGCGTGCACTTGCCCATCGTGCCTTCGTGCGTTTGTTCGCTGATGACGCCGAACGGACACGCGACCACGCAGTAGCCGCAGCCGTTGCACACGTCTTCCTGAATGACCACCGTGCCGAATTCAGTGCGAATGATTGCGCCGGTGGGACAGACGTCCAAGCAGCCCGCATGCGTGCAATGCTTGCAGACGTCGGATTCCATGAGCCAGCGGCCTTTTCGCTCGGGGTGCGCCTGCCCGTCGGTGCGATCGAACTGTTCGATGAATGCGACGTGCCGCCACGTGTAGCCGCCCAGCTCGCCGGTGTTGTCGTACGACATGCCGGTGAAGTTGTAGCCGTCTTGCGGCAGCTCGTTCCATTCCTTGCACGCGACCTCGCACGCTTTGCACCCGATGCACAGCGTGGTGTCGGTGAAGAATCCCATACGTTCTTGCTGCTGCGCGCCGTACGTTGCCGCTTCCGCTTCGGCGGAGGTGAGCGCCCGCAAGCGCGTGAGATCGATGAACGTGGTCATACGCGAATCTCCACGTGCGCTTTCGCGCGCACGTCTTCGAGGAACGTTCGCATCGCCTTGCCGCGCGGGCGGCGTCCGGGACGGATGTCGCACGTCAGGCCTTTGGTTTCTTGAATGTGCACGTTCGGGTCGAGCGCGATGTGCAGCAGGTCGTTGGCGGAGTCGCCGGTGACGATGCCGCGCGTGCCCCAGTGATACGGTAAACCGACCGCGTGCAGCACTTTGCCGTTCATGCGGATGGGCTGCACGCGACTGGTCACCATCACGCGCGCTTCGATCGCCGCGCGAACGTTGTAAATCGTCGCCCAATCGCCGTGCCGCAAGCCCTGCAGTTCCGCGAGCTCCGGACTGACCTCGCAGAAGAATTCAGGCTGCAGCTCGCACAGGTGCGGAACCGTGCGCGTCATGCCGCCGGCCGTGTGATGTTCGGTCAGGCGGTACGTATACAGTACGAACGGGAAGAGATCGCCGTGCTGCTCGCTCGGCGAGGGATTGTACTCGTTGAAGACGCGCGGAAACTGCTGGCGAGCCGGATTCGACTGCTGCGCATACAAGAGATTTTTAACCGGCGATTCCTGCGGCTCGTAATACGTGGGCAGTGGTCCGTCCACCACGCCGTTCGGTACGAATATCCAACCCAGGCCGTCGTCTTGCATGATGAATGGGTGCCAGCCCGCGATCGCATCCTCGCGCTCGGCGCCGCTGGGCGGCACGTAGCCGGGTTTCTTGGTTTTCTCAAAGTCCGGCACGTCATAGCCTGTCCACTGTTCTTTGATCGAATCCCACCAGACGTACGCCTTGCGCTCGCTCCACGGCTTGCCGTCGGGATCGGCCGACGCGCGATTGTAGATGATGCGCCGGTTCGCGGGCCACGCCCAGCCCCACTCCGGCGCGACCCACGTTTGCTGCGTCTGCGGTTTGCGCCGGGCCGTTTGATTCAGTTCGTCCTTATAGCAGCCGCAGTAGATCCAGCAGCCGCACGCGGTGCTGCCGTCGGCTTTCAGCTCGGTGTAGGAAGAGAGCGCTTTGCCTTCGCCGTCCCAGCCGTTGACCTCGCGCAGCACCATGTGCGCGTCGGGTTCTTCGATCTCGCCTTTGACGGGATAGTCCCACGTCAGCCAGCGGATCGCATCGGCCCACGGCTCGTCCTGCGCCTCGATTTTTTGTTTGATGCGCTTGCCCAAGTGATAGTAGAACCACAGCTCTGAGCGCGCGTCGCCTTGCGGTTCGACGGCCTTGTGGTGCCACTGCAGCAAGCGCTGCGTGTTGGTGAACGAACCGTCTTTCTCGGTGTGCGCCGCCGCCGGCATCCAGAAAACTTCTGTTGGAATTTCTTCGGTCTTGAGTTCGCCCGATTCGACCTCGGGCGAATCGTGCCAGAATGCGGCGCTCTCGATTTCCTGGAAGTCCCGTACGACCAGCCACTCCAGGTTCGCGAACGCGCGGCGGTGCAAGCCCGAGTTGGCGTTGCCGACCGCCGGATTTTCACCGCACAGGAAGTAGCCCTTGACTTTGCCGTCGAGCGCGCCCATTGCGCTGCGGTACGCCGAATGATCGCCGCTGATGCGCGGAAGCAGCGAGAAACAGAAGTCGTTTTCTTCCGTTGCGTGCTCGCCGTACCACGCTTTGAGCAAGCTGATGATGTACTTGTCCGTATTGCCCCAGTAGCCGGTTTTGGCCGACTCGCACTGAATGAAGTGCTTGAGATCGTGATGCGCGCTCGCGTGCGGCATCGGGATATAGCCCGGCAGAATATTGAAGAGCGTCGGAATGTCGGTCGATCCTTGAATCGACGCGTGGCCGCGCAGCGCCATGATGCCGCCGCCGGGACGTCCGATGTTGCCGAGCAGGAGCTGAATGATCGCCGCGCTGCGGATCATCTGCACGCCGAACGTGTGCTGCGTCCATGCGACGGCATACGCCATGGCGCTGGTGCGTTCGCGTCCGCTGTTGCTGCAGAGCGCTTCGGCCACTTCGAGCAGCTGCTCGGGCCGGATGCCGCAAATTTTTGCGACCACGTCCGGCGTGTAGCGCGCGTAATGGCGCTTGAGCACCTGATAGACGCAGCGCGGATGCTGCAGCGTCTTATCGATGCTCGGCGGCTCGCCGTGCACGAGCGCGTCTTTCTTTTGACTCCCGCCCAGAAATCCGGTATCGCTCGCCTCGCCTTCGCGCTGCCCCGCCGCGCCGTGTTCGTACATGCCCTCGTACATCCACGTTTCGAACGTGTAGCCGGTCTTGTCGGGATGCCAGCCCGAGAAGAACCCGTCGAGGTCTTCCGTATCCTGGAAGTCTTCGCGCAGGATCACCGGCGCGTTGGTGTAGTTGACGACGTATTCTTTAAACGCGCGGTCGTTCTGCAGAATGTAGTTGATGACGCCGCCCAGGAACGCGATGTCGGTTCCCGGACGAATCGGCACGTGCAGATCCGCCATCGCGCTGGTGCGCGTGAAGCGCGGATCGACGTGAATGAGCCGCGCACCGCGTTCGCGCGCTTCCATGACCCATTGGAATCCGACCGGATGGTTTTCCGCCATGTTCGACCCCATGATCAGGATGCAGTCGGAGTTCTGCAGATCTTGCTGGAACGTGGTGGCGCCGCCGCGGCCGAACGAGGTTCCCAAACTGGGAACCGTCGAGCTATGTCATATTCGCGCTTGATTCTCTACCTGCACGATCCCCAGCGCAGTGTAGAGCTTTTTCATCAAATAGTTCTCTTCGTTGTCCAGTGTCGCGCCGCCCAGACTCGCAATACCCTCGCAGCGGTTGACGTCCTTGCCCTTTTCTTGGCTCAGCCACGTTTCGCGCCGCGTTTTGAGCACGCGGTCCGCGATCATGTCCATCGCTCGATCCAGCGAAAGTTCTTCCCACTGCGTTCCGTACGGACGGCGGTATTTGACTTTGTACTCGCGCGTCGGGCTCTGCACCATCGTGCGCGTTGCTGCGCCCTTTGGACACAAACGCCCGCGCGAGATCGGACTATCGGGATCGCCTTCGACTTGAACGAGCGTGTTGTCTTTGACGTACAGCAGCTGGCCGCATCCGACGGCGCAAAACGGGCAGACCGATTTGACTGCTTTCGCGCCGCTGATGCGCGCGTGCCATTCGCGGTTGGCGTCGGATTGAGCGGCTGCGCCGAGCGCTAACGGATCGCGCCCGAGTTGGCGCATAACGGGCCATGGTGGACGGCTGTCTCGCATGCGCATTACGTTCCCAAGTGTCAGCCGCGTGCAACGCCTGCAACCCGTAAAACGCCCGCGCCGTGCGCCAAGCAAGACCAAGGCTGAATGCGCGGATTGCCGAATCTCCATGGGTCGTGAAGATGCACGAGCTTTCGCGCGCCAGCGGTCTGAGCGCCGACGTGATTCGCGCGTGGGAGCGCCGCTACGGTGCGCTCTCGCCGTTGCGCGATTCCAACAATCAGCGCCGGTATACCGACCGCGATCTTCGCCGCTTGCTCGCGCTTCGTGATGCGGTGGCGAGCGGGCACGCGATTTCGAAAGTCGCCGTGCTCGACGATGAAGCGCTCGCCGGCCTGAGCCGCCGGTCCGAAGGCGCCGGTGAGCCGGAAATGTTGACGAAACTTATCATGAACGTTCGCGCGCACGATGCGCGCGCGTTGGAGGCGGGCCTCGCCGATGCGTTGTCTCTGATGCGCGTCGAGGATTTTTGCGATCGTATCGCCGCGCCGCTTTTGGAGGAGGTCGGCGCCTACTGGCTGCGCGATCCGTCGCTCATCGCCAAGGAGCATTTGGCGACCTGTGCAGTGGAGTCGATCCTCGAGGCCGCGATGATCCGCCGGGCGCCCCGCAAAGGCCCGCTGCTCCTCTTTGCCACACTCGCGCACGAGCGTCATGCCGCCGGACCGAAAATGGCGGCGGCGGTAGCCGCGAGCCGTGGATTTCGCACGCTCGTGCTGGGTGCCGGAAGCACGCCCGAGGAGATTGCAGACGTGGCGGACCGGCTGGGTGCCGCCGGTGTGGGAGTCAGCGTCGTGTACCACGATGCCGAGCACACCTTGCGCGAACTGGCAAAGCGCCTGCGCGTTCCCCTCTGGGCCGGCGGCCGGCGCGCGCCGCCGGGGCCGTGGGTGCGCGTGACGTCCATGGCGAGGTTTGCACCCTTGCTTGACGCAATCTAAACGATTGCGGCGCTCACGCGCGGTGCTTGTCCAGGACAACGCGCCGGCTCCGCGGCCTGCTTTCCCGATGCTGACCTTATGAGCATCGATGCACGAACCTATGTCGATCAAATCTCGTCCATGGGGAAGGAAGAACTGGACGGTTTGCCTATCGGCGTTATCACGCTCGACCGCAACGCGACGGTCATGCGCTACAATCGCACCGAGTCCGAACTTGCGCGCAAGAACGCGCACGCCGTTATCGGGACGAACTTCTTCGTCGACGTCGCGCCCTGCACGGCGGTGCCGGAGTTCGAAGGGCGCTTTCGGGACCTGGCCGCAAAGCCGTTCGGCGTCGTAAACTTCGACTACCGGTTCAAGTTCCCATGGGGCGACAAGCACGTTCACGTGACGTTCGTCAAACAGCGCGACAAGGAACACATCGACGTGCTGGTGGTGTGGACGGACCAACGCTGATGGCACTGAAAACGAAGATGTATCGAAGCCAGCACGAGGAGCTTCTGCGCTTGGCTGCGCGGATTACCGCCGCGGATTCCTCCGGCGGACTGGAGATTGGTCTGGCGCTTGCGCGCCTGAAGGGCGTCCTGGGCGTACATCTCAAGCTCGAAGACGGTTCCCTGTATCCCGCAATGCTGGCTCATTCATCTGCGGACGTGCGTGCCAAGGCCGAAAAGTATCAGCGCGAAATGGGCGCCCTCGCGGCGAGGTTTGCGAGTTTCTACGACAAGTGGGCCTCGAACGCCGGTGCGGTGGAAGCGGATCCGGACGGATTCCGCCGCGATTGGTTCTCCGTGTTGCGCGCGCTGGAAGCGCGCATCGAC
>DASSZL010000224.1:0-22624 GCA_035713505.1 Vulcanimicrobiaceae bacterium
AGCCTCCAGGAAAAGTAGCAGCAAGACCCGCTCAAATTGCCGAGCGGCTGGCACAGTCCCTTCTTGCTCCGGCAGGGAAGGCTAGCGAGCAGCGATACCGCGCGTCAAAACGCGCCTGGTGACCACGTTGTCCAGACTCACGGCCTGGGCATACGGTGCCACGGAAGCCGGCAGTGCGATCTGCGTTGCCGGCATGTAGCGCGTTCCGTAGCGGCTCTGCGATACGTCGTGCAGCTGCGTGCGGAAAAACCGCTCGACCGCGGCGCTGGGCGCCTGCGCCTGGACGATTTGCACGTACGAATAGCGGCGATCGATCGTGAATCCGGCCCGTTCGAACGCCGCTTCGACCCTCGCTCGATCCCCATCCGATGCCAGGACGATTTGCACGCCGGTCATCGCGCCGGCGGAGCGACGGCCGCGATCCACAAGGCCGCTCACGCGCGGCATTACGTCGATTGGCGTGTTCGCCGCGAGCGTTTGACTTTCGGGCACGGCCGACATCGCCGCGCGCGCGAGTAAACCCGAGGCCTTCGTTCCGCCGGGGCAGGCGGTATTGGCGAACGCCATTCCCAACGGTACGCCGAAGCCGCTCGCATTGTCATAACCTGCCGCCGCGGTGTAGAACGGCGTCGTCCCTTGAAACTGGTCGTTACCTTTGGTCACGTCGATGTACGCGGCGGGCGCGTGCGACGCGACGTAATACGGAATGTTCACCGGATTCGCGATACCCGATGAGACGTGGCAGTATTGATAGAGTTCCGCGATGAGCGCTGCGTATTCCGGCGAGGACCACGACGTGCCGTTCACCAGACCCCACGATCCGTCGTCGACGACGACGTCTTCGGCGGGCATTGAAATGTCGGGCTCATTGCGATAGCTGCTCGACGAGGCTCCCGCCAGTCCGCTTTGATATGCCGGCAGTCTGTATATCGAAGAAACGCCGCCGCCCGCCGCGCATTGCGCGGGCGTACCGGAGCAGCTGGTGTCGTTCCAGACGGTGGCGCTGTCTATCGGGTATCCGGTTGAAATACGCGTTTCCGTGCCGCCCGCGGCAACGGCGTTCGGATTGCTCGCCGGCCAACTGGCGCCGACCTGCGAGGCGCCGTCGCAGACGTTTCCGCTGTCGCCCGCCGACGCGACGTACGTGATGCCCGCCTGCGCGCCCGAGGCGATAAACGGATCTTCCGGCAGATTCGGAGCTTCGCACCCGCCGAACGAAGAGTTCGCGATTTTCGCGATGCCGTCGCTGTCGATCTTGCTGTACGCTTTGGCGATGCTCGAATCGCTGAGATCTGCGATTTGATAGATGTAGATGTGCGCGCCCGGAGCGAGCCCCGCGATCGTCTCGACGTCCAAATAGGCTTCGGTCTGATCGCCGTTTGTCGCGATGCCGGAAGAACCGTCCACCGAAACCGTGGTGATGTTCGGCATCGTGAGACCGAATTGCGTGAGAAACGTTTGAACGACCGAGCGGCTGACGTCCGAATCGATGACGATCGCGACGTTCTGTCCGCTGCCGTTCCACCCGTGCTGTACCGGAAAATCCAAGCCGTTCGCGATGCCGAACGGTGCCCATCCGCCCTTGTACGTGGCGGCTCCGGAGAGCGCTGCGCCGGGACCGACGGCGGGCGTCGGAGAGGCTGCCGGAGGCGGCGGGGTGGGCGTGGGCGTCGGGCCGCCGCCGGAGGGCATGACGCCTCCGCCGGTGCCTGCGCCTCCGCCTGCGCATGCGGCCAATCCCAAGGCGAAGAACAACACGAGCCCGAGCGACGGTTTGGTCATGACACGTTTAACGCATCTTCCCCTTAAGTCGTTGCGGATTCACCCGACGCGCGCTGCCGTAAACGAAAACGTTGCACTTTGCCCGTTTCGGTTCGCGGCAACTGCGCGACGAACTCGATTTCGCGCGGCGTTTTGAACGGCGCGATGCGGCCGCGCACGAAGTCCTGGAGCTCAGCAGCCAAGCCTGCGCCGGCTATTTCTTGCGAGACCGGCACGACGTAGGCTTTGACGATGTTCGTGTGTTTCTCGGGAACCGGCTTGCCGACCACGGCGCATTCCCGAACCTGGGGATGCATGAGCAGCACTTGCTCGACTTCCGGTCCCGAAATGTTGTAACCCGCGGCGATGATCATGTCGTCCGTTCGCGCGACGTACCAGAAATAACCGTTCTCGTCTTGCCGGTACGCATCGCCGGGATAGTTCCATCCGTTCCGCACGTAGGCCGTCTGCCGGTCGTCGGACAGATAGCGGCATCCGGTCGGACCTTTGACGGCCAGACGCCCTACCGTGTTGGGCGCAAGCGGATTGCCTTCTTCATCGTGGATTTCGGCAACGTATCCGGGCACCGCGCGTCCCGTCGCTCCGGCGACGATCGCATCTTGCGGCGAGCCCACGAAGATGTGCAGCATCTCGGTGCTGCCGATGCCGTCCATGATTTTCAGACCGGTGAGATCGTGCCATTTCCGCCACGTCGCCAGCGGCAGCGTCTCTCCCGCCGACACGCACTTGCGCAGCGAGGAAACGTCATACTTCGAAATCATGTCGCACATCGCGCGGTACGCCACCGGAGCGGTGAACACGACGTTGACTTTATACTCCGCGATTGCTTGCAAGAGCGGCTCGGGCGCAGCCTTCTCGAGCAGCAGCGTGGATGCGCCGATATGCAGCGGAAACAGCAAGATGCCGCCCAAACCGAACGTAAAGCCGAGCGGCGGACTGCCGGTGAAGAGATCGTCCTTATCCGCGTGCAGCACGTGCGTGCCGTAGCTCTCGCACGTCGCCAAGACGTCGCGGTGAAAATGCATCGCGGCTTTGGGCGTGCCCGTCGTACCGGACGTAAATCCGATGAGGGCCACGTCTTGCGCGCTGGTTTGCACCGTCGCGAACGTCCCGGGCTTGCCTTGCATGCGCTCTTCCAAATCCCCGGTGCCGAAATATAGCGTTTGAAAGCCCTGGGTCTCCGCGGCCGCTTCACGCAAGTCGTCGCCGAGGCGCGCGTCGCACAGGGCGTGGCGTATCTGCGCTTTCTCGATGATGTTGCGCAGTTCGGCCGCGCGGTAGAGCGGCATCGTCGTGACGGCTATGGCGCCCGCTTTCATCACGGCGAACCAGCACGCCGCCATCATCGGCGTGTTGGGAGCGCGCAGCAGCACCCGGTTTCCCGGGACGATGCCCAAGTCTTCAGTCAAGACGCGCGCGATGCGGTTCGAAGCGTGAAACAGGTCCTCGTATGTCCACGTAACTCCGGGCGCGACGATGCAGCGGCGGCCGCCGTTGCCTTGCTCGATATGCCGGTCCAATAAGCGCTCGGCGCAATTCAGCCGCTCGGGATACTGCAGCTCCGGCAGCGTGAAGATGAGATCCGGCCACTGCTCGGCCGGCGGAAGGCTCCGCGCGGCAAACGTGTCGACGTGCGCGCTGCCGGCCATCAGCATTCCTCCAGAATCGAACGCGCTATCACGATTTGCTGAATTTCACTGGCACCTTCGTAAATGCGCAGCGCACGCACGTCGCGGTAAATCCGCTCCACGATCTCGCCGCGCGTCACGCCTCTGCCGCCGAAGAGCTGCACGGCGGCGTCCGCGGCGCGTGCCGCCGTTTCGGTCGCGTACCATTTGGCCATCGACGCTTCTCTCGTAACGCGCTCCGCGCCGCGATCTTTCGCATACGCTGCGCGATAGACCAAAAGCGCGCTCGCGTCTATTTCCGTAGCCATCTGCGCGATCTTCGCCTGCGTCAGCTGCAGCGCGGCGAGCGGCGCGCCGAACAGTTCGCGCTCGCGCACGTGCTTCACCGTTTCGTCGAGCGCGCGGCGCGCGAATCCGACCGCCGCCGCGCCGACGGTGGAGCGGAACACATCGAGCGTCGCCATCGCGATCTTGAAGCCTTGCCCTTCTTCGCCCAGCCGGTTCTCCGCCGGAATGCGGCACTGCTCCAAGCGCACCGTTCCGAGCGGATGCGGCGAAATCGTTTCGATGCGTTCGGGCACGGAAAGCCCGCGCGCAGAGGACGGAACGATAAACGCGCTCAGGCCTTTTCCGCCGATATCGGCCGTGCGGGCGAACACGACGTAGACATCCGCAATGCCGGCGTTGCTGATCCACGTCTTCTCGCCGTCGAGTACGTACGAATCGCCGTCGCGAACGGCGCGGGTTGTGATCGCGGCAACGTCGGAGCCGGCCTCGCGCTCCGAGAGAGCGAACGCCATAATCGTTTTGCCCGAGGTCACGTCCGCAAGAAACCGCTCACGCTGCGCCGCGTTGCCGAAGAGCGTGATGGGCCCGCTTCCCAGTCCTTGCATCGCGAAAGCGAAATCCGCCAAACCATCGCGGTACGCGAGCGTTTCGCGCGCGATGCACAAACGGCGCACGTCCAACTCGACGCAAGCGCCCAGGTATCCTCCGGCCGCGAGCTCGCGCACCCAGTACTTGACGGCGTCGTCTTCCGACGCGGACTGCACGCGTACGCGATCCGTGAGCCAGCCCTGCAGGCTGCGGGCGTAGCCTTCGTGCGCCGCGTCGAAGAACGGCCAGTGCAAGAACGAAGCATCCGGCATCGCTAGTCTCCCGCGAACGACGGGCGTTCGCCCGCGATGAATGCTTCATACGCGCGGCGGAAATCGCTCGTCTCCATGAGTTTGGCTTGTTCGCGCGCTTCCGCGTCGATCGCCGCGTCGAGCGGCATGGCCCATTCCTCGTGCAGCATGCGTTTGGTGACGGCGTGGGCCGCCGTCGGCCCGTGCGCGAGTTTGCGCGCGAGTTCTCGCGCCGCGGCAAGCACGTCGTCGGGTTCATGCAGCGCGTTGTAGAATCCCCACGCGAGCGCCTCGCTTGCATCCATCGATCGCCCGGTATACAGCAGCTCCGATGCGCGCCCGTGGCCGACGATTCTGGGCAGCATCGCGCAAGCACCCATGTCGCTGCCGGCCAGACCCACGCGAACGAACAAGAACGCGACTTTACTGCGCGGCGTGCCGTACCGCAGATCGGCGGCCATCGCGAGGATCGCGCCGGCGCCGGCGCAGACGCCGTCGACGGCCGCCACGATCGGCTGCGGGCACGCGCGCATCGCCTTCACCAGATCGCCGGTCATCTGCGTGAACTCCAGCAGCTGCTCGGGCGTGCGCCGCGTAAGCGGACCGATGATATCGCGAACGTCGCCGCCCGAGCAGAAGTTACCGCCCGCGCCGGTCAGCACGACCGCCTTTATCGTCGTTTCGCGTTTGAGCGCGCGAAAATAATCGCGCAGCTCGGCGTACGACTCGAACGTCAACGGGTTCTTGCGATCGGGCCGGTCGAGCGTGACGGTGACGACGCGTTCCTCAATATCGTAGCGGACGTACGGCATACGGCCTAACTGGTTCCGGCATCCGGGCATTTCCTGCCGTTCAAAGGCCGCTCACGGTCCAAGGGCGTATCGCTCCGAAAATGTACGCCCGCGTTCTTGTACTCGTCGCGTTCATTGCCCATATCGCGACGAGCTACCGCTACGGCTATTTCCGCGACGAGCTGTACTTCATCGCGTGCGCCAGGCATCCGGCGTGGGGCTACGTCGATCAGCCGCCGCTGGTCGCGTTCGCGGCGTGGCTCTCCGCGCCGGCGGGTTACAACATCGTCATGCTTCGGCTGCTCCCGGTGCTCTGCGCCGCGCTCACCGTGTGGCTTGCGGCTCGCATCGCGAGGGAACTGGGCGGCGGGGGCTTCGCTCAAGCGTTCGCGGCGCTTGCGACGATGCTGCTGCCGGCCTATTTGCTGCTCGGCAACACGCTGACCACGACCTCGTTCGAACCGCTCTCGTGGACGCTGCTGATCTACGCGCTGATCCGCCTGGTGCGCACGGGAGATCAGCGGTATTGGATCGGCGCCGGTTTTGCGTTCGCCTTCGGCATGTACGGCAAGTACTCGATGCTGCTGCTGGCGGCCGGGCTCTTCATCGGCCTGCTGCTCACCGCGCAGCGCCGGCTGCTCGCAAGCCGGTGGTTTTTCTTCGGAGCGGCGTGCGCGCTGATCCTCATTGCGCCCAATCTTCTCTGGCAGGCTTCCCACGGCTGGGCGTTCGCCCAAGTCGTCTCAGGAGATTTCGCGCACCGCCATGCGTTCAACACGGGTTTGCAGCTCGAATACCGCAACTTCGTGCAAAACGCGATTGCCTTCATCCTGGAGCAGCTTATCTACACCAACCCGCTCTCGGTACCGCTGTGGCTGGGCGGACTGCTCGCGCTGGCTTTTTCGAAACGCATGCGGGATTTGCGGTTCATCGCTCTGGCGTATCTCGTGCTCCTGGTGCTCGCCATTTGGCTCGAGGGCAAAGGCTATTACATCATCGGGATCTATGCCGTGCTGCTCGCGGCAGGCGGCGCGGCGGCCGAACGCTATCTGGTGAACGTGCCGCTGCGCGCGGCCGCGGTTACCGCATTCTTGATTTTCACGCTTGCGTTCGTGCCGCTCTCGCTGCCCGTACTGCCGATTCAAACGTTCATCTCTTACTCGAAGGCGCTGCATCTCACCGGGCAAAACGGCACGCCGGCGCACGTGATTCAACCGGTCTATGCAGAAGAGTTCGGTTGGGACGAACTGGCAAGGCACGTAGCCGCGGTATACAACGCGCTGCCGCCGGACGTGCGCTCGCGCACGGGAATCTTCGCCGACACGTACGCCGACGCCGGCGCGCTCGACTTTTACGGCCCGCGCTACGGACTGCCGCCCGCGATCAGCGCGCAGAACACCTACTATCTGTGGGGAACGCGCAACTACGACGGCCGCACGCTCATCGTGGTCGGCGCGACGCAGGCCGATATCGTGCGCCGCTATTTTCGCAAGATGACCCTGGTCGCGACCTACGGCCATCCGTACAAATGGATCGTGGAAGGGCCCACTCCGATATACCTCTGCACGGATCCGATCGTGCCGCTGGGGCAAATCTGGCCGCACCTCAAATGGTTCGGCGCATAGTCCGCAAGCGTTGGAGCGCGCTTACGCCACGCGGCCGGAGAGTTCTTCGCCGTTGTGCACGCGCACCGGCAGCGTCGCCATGACGTGACTGCCAAGGCCGGGCAGGCGTTCGACGCGCACCGCGCGGGCAAGTGCCGAGACCAGGAACAACCCTCGCCCGCCTTCCGCCCAAATATTCGAGGGCAGCGAGGGTTCGTACGTGAAGCCGGGGCCGTCGTCGATGACGTGCAGGACGATCTCGTCCTCGCGCATTTCCAGTGATACGCTGAGCGCTCCGGGCGCGTGACGCACGGCGTTCCCGATGAGCTCGGCAAAAATCAAACCGCACGTCGAGAGGTATTCTTCATCGCAAACGCCGGCGTCTTTGAGCGTCCGGAAGTACTCCTCGCGCAGCGCGTACGCGGCGCGAGCATCGGCCGCTTCGAACTGCCAGCGCATTTCGGGGCGGCTGAACCGCATGGTCAGAATCGCGATATCATCGCGCGGCGCCTGATGAGCGATCACGCGCTCGATGAACTGCGCCATATTCGCCGCGTGCATGACCGCTTCGGATGCCACGACCCGTTCGAGCATCTCTTCGCCCTCCACGATGTCGCGTGTTATTTCCACCAGACCGTCCGTGTAGAGCACCAGCATGCTTCGCTCGACGCACCGCGTCTTGTGCTGCTCGAACCGCGCATCGCGAAATGCCCCCAGGGGAACGGACGGCGCCTCCAAACGTACCACGGCGTGATTCGGCAACCGCAGAAGCGGGGGAGCATGGCCGGCCGAAACGTAGCGCAGGGAGCCGGTCTGCGGATTGACGATGCCGATGAAGGCGCTGGCGAGCCGGTCGTCTTTCTCGGAGAGCAGTAAACGGTTGCAGAGTTCGGCAATCTTGGCGGGCTCGCGCGAATCCAATGCCGCCACCCGGATGGCTTGTCGCATGAGCACCATCACGCGCGCGGCCTCGATTCCCTTGCCGGTCACATCGCCAATCGTCAGGACAATCTCGCCGCGTTCGTTCTCGAACGCATCGTACCAATCGCCGCCGACGTCCGCCTCGGTCGATCCGGGGCGGTAATGCGCGCTGATCTCAAAGGCCTCGCGCTGCGGAAACACCCGGGGCAAGAACGAACGCTGCAGCGTTTCGGCGACGTACTGCTCGCGATGAAACTGCTTGGCATTGGCGACGGCCAAACCCGCTCGCCGCCCGATCTCCAGGGCAAAGGCGAGGTCGTCGTGGTCGAATTCGTTGTTCTCGCTCGTGCGCACGAACGTCAGAGCGCCGAAAAGATGGTTCTGCGCCGTGACGGGAACGACGATCTTGGAGCGATAGCCGAACCGCCGCATGTACTGCTCGTGCTGCCGCGAAGCCGCGTGCTCCCTGATAACGTCGTCGTCGATGTGCGGCAAGAAAAACGGCTTGCCGGTTCGGGTGACCTGCACGACGGGATGAACGCCGAACTCCTCGACGTACAGGATGGTGGAAACCGCGGCGAGGGCCTCTTCTTTGCCCGGATCGCGGTGCGCGGAGGCAGTAACGAATAAACGGTCCGATCGTTCATCGATCAGATCGAATAGGCAAATCTCCGCAAACGACTCGGCTGCCAAACGCGCAACATTGTTGAGCGTTGCCGTAACGTCCAGCGATTGATGAAACATTTCGCCGGCACGGACAAGCAGCGCAAGCCGTCGTTGATCGCGGTTACCCGCGATTAGGGCCATCCACGGTCCTCCCCGGATGGCTATTCCCAGGCACGGCCTCGCCTACACTTCGTATGCTCGCTTACACGGATGCCGTCACGCTTGCGGCAGCACGATTTCGCGCCCGGTGTCGGCGTTGCGGCACAGCGCGAGCGCCGTCTGGGCGATCTCCTCGAGCGTGACCAAACGGCCGCCCGGGTTGGTCTGCGCCAACTGCAGCCGCGCCTGCTGCGCGTCGATGCCGGTGCGCCGCACGATGTTCTCCACGGCCTGTTCCATCATGTCCGTCTCGGTGTACCCGGGACAGATTACGTTGACGGTTACGCCGGTGCCCTCGAGTTCCGCGCAAAGCGCGCGAGTAAAACCGATGACGCCGTGTTTACTCGCCGTGTACGCACTGATGTACGGCGCACCATACAGGCCGGCGATGCTGGCGATGTTGATGATGCGGCCCCATCGCGCGTCAAGCATGGCTTCAATCACCAAACGCGAGCACAGATACGTGCCGGTGAGATTGGTGCCGATGATGCGATCCCACATCGCTTTGTCCGTGCGTTTGAGCGGCGCGCCCTCGGCTATGCCGGAGTTGTTCACGAGAATTTCGATCGGCCCGTTCGCGGCCCGGCATTCGTCCAGTGCGCCGGCAATGGAGGCTTCGTTCGACACGTCCGCGCGCGCGCGAAAAAACGCATCGCCCGTATCCGGCGCCGAACGGCTGATAACGCTGACCTTCGCGCCTTCACTCTTGAGCGCGCGCGCGATTGCCAGGCCGATGCCTCTTGCGCCCCCCGTGACGACGGCATGCTTTCCCGCGATCATGGCTTTCCAAGCAGTTTTTGCGCGAGCATAAGAACCAGCACGACCGCACCGACCAAAACCAACCTCCACCACCGGTCCTTCGCGCGCGCGGCGCGGCGGGCGGCCTGCGCGTCCGGGTTGAGGACGAACTTTCCGCTCTTCATATCGCGGGAATCGATGTCGACGGGCTGCGGCGGTTTCATATGTGCGCGCTCACTTCGGCTGCGCGGGCCAAGTTCCGTTCGAGCTGCGATTTGCCGGGGAGATACTGCACCGGCCACTCCATGCCGGCATACCCAAGCTGTGCCGCCGCGTGAAGCGTCCAGTACGGATCGGCCAGATGCGGACGCCCGAGCGCGCACAGATCCGCGCGGCCCGCGGCAATGATGCTGTTGACGTGATCGGGTTCGTAGATGTTGCCGACGGCCATCGTCGCAATCCCGACTTCGTTGCGGATGCGATCGGCATAGGGCGTTTGATACATGCGCCCGTAGATCGGTTTGGCTTCACGAGACGTCTGCCCCGTCGAAACGTCGATCAGATCGGCGCCGGCGTCTTTGAATGCGCGCGCAATCTCGACGGCATCGTCCGCGGTGATCCCGCCCTCCACCCAATCCGTCGCGGAAATGCGCACCGACATGGGGCGATCCTGCGGCCAAACCCCGCGCATGGCGCGAAAGATTTCCAGCGGGTAGCGCAGACGGTTTTCCAGAGACCCGCCGTACTCGTCGGTGCGCCTGTTCTGCAGCGGCGTGATAAAACTCGAGAGCAGATAGCCGTGCGCGCAGTGCACTTCGAGCATGTCGAAGCCCGAAGCGATCCCCATTTCTGCCGCCTGCACGAACTGCTCGCGCACGCGATCCATGTCGGCGCGGCTCATCTGCGCCGGCATTTGGTTCTGCGGCCCGTACGGTACCGCCGAGGGGCCCATGACCGGCCAGTTCCCGTCCGGCAGCGGTTCATCCATGCCCTCCCACATGAGTTTGGTCGAGCCTTTGGGACCGCTGTGGCCGAGCTGCAGGCAAATCTTCGCGGCCGTCCATTCGTGCACGAAATCGACGACGCGCTTCCAGCCCGCGACGTGTTCGGATTTGTACATGCCCGTGCAGCCCGGCGTGATGCGGCCTTGCGGACTCACGCATGTCATCTCGGTGTAGACCAAACCGGCGCCGCCCATTGCGCGGCCGCCCAGATGCACCAGATGAAAATCGTTGGGCATACCGTCGACCGCGCTGTACATGTCCATGGGCGAGACGACAACGCGGTTGCGCAATTCGATGCTGCGCAAACGAAACGGCGTGAGCATCGGCGGGACTGGTTCGCTTCCCCGCGCGAGCCAACGTTCGATTCGCTCGACGTAGGATCTATCGCGCAGCCGCAGATTCTCGTGACTGATACGCTGGCTGCGCGTGAGCAGGCTATAGGCGAACTGCTCGGGCGGCAGTTTGGCGTAACGCGCGACGTTTTCAAACCACTCCGTGCTGTTGCGCGCGGCATTTTGCAGCCGCAGCACCTCGACGCGCCGCTCGCTTTCGTAGCGGGCAAGCGCACCCTCGCGCGACGGCTCCTCGCACAGCGCCCGCTGCAGCGCAATTGCGTCCTCCATCGCGAGCTTCGTGCCCGAACCGACGGAGAAATGCGCCGAGTGCGCGGCATCGCCGAGCAGCACGAGGTTGCCGCAGGTCCAATTCGCGTTGCTCACGCGGGTAAAGTTGATCCAGTCTCTTCCGCGCAAATGCGCCGAGTTCGCCACGAGCTTGTGGCCGCGCAAATACGGCTGGAACAGGTTCTCGCAGAACGCGATGGTCTGGTCCGTTCCGGCTTTGTCTAGGCCGTGCGCGAGCCACGTCTCCTCGCGGCATTCCACGATCCACGTGCTGGTATGTTCGTCGAAGCGGTAGGCGTGCACGGTGAACCAGCCGTGGGGTGTTTCCTCGAAGACGAAGGTGAAAGCGTCGAGCGGCAGCGTCGTGCCGAGCCACACGAAACGGCACTTGCGCGTATCGAGACTCGGCCCGAAGTGCTGCGCGTACGCCGTGCGGATACGGCTGTTGAGACCGTCGGACGCGACGATCAGATCCGCATCGCGATACTGCGCGATATCCTGCACCTCGCGTTCGAATTCGAGCTCGACGCCGAGTTCTTCCGCACGGCCCTGCAGAATGTTCAAGAGCCGTTTGCGCGCGATTCCGGAGAACCCGTGTCCGCCCGAGCGCATCGCGTGGCCTTTGAAGTGGATCTCGATGTCGTCCCAATGCGCAAAGCTGTCGACGATCTCCTCGTGCGTCTGTGCGTCGGCGGCACGCAGATTTTCGAGCGTTGCGTCCGAAAACACGACGCCCCAGCCGAACGTGTCGTAGGGACGGTTGCGCTCGATGACGCGAATACGGTGCCGCGGATTCGCCTTCTTCATGAGGAGCCCGAAGTAGAGGCCGGCCGGGCCGCCGCCGATGCACGCGATATTCACGCCGTGCGTATTGGCTAGCGCGGGCGGAATTCCGTCAAAACCGCGGAGCTGTAGTCGATAATCACGGGGGCGTGATCCGAGAAGCGCTGCTCGCGGTAGATGGATGCCGATCGAACGCTTCCGCGAAGGTCCGGGGTGACGAGCTGGTAATCGATACGCCAGCCGTTGTTTCTCTCGAAGGCGTCCTGGAAATTCGACCACCAACTGAACTGTTTGGACTCTTCGTTGACCACTCGAAACGCATCGACCCAACCGATCTCCGAAAACACGCCTTCCATCCACGCGCGCTCGTGCGGAAAGAAGCCGGATATTCTGCTGCAGCGTACGGGATTATATACGTCGATCTCTTTGTGCGCGATATTGAAATCGCCGGCGATGACGTAGGAGCGGCCCGTTTCGCGTAGCCGGCGCAACTCGCCGTAGAAGCGCTCCATGAACGCCTCCTTCACAACCTGGCGGACGGGGCCCATCGCTCCCGACGGCATGTAGAACGACACGATGCTGAATGTGCCGTAATCGAGCTGAACCCAGCGCGCTTCGCGGTCGTACTCCGGCCAGCCCAGGCCGCGCACG
Source organism: Vulcanimicrobiaceae bacterium (assembly GCA_035713505.1). Lineage (GTDB taxonomy): Bacteria > Vulcanimicrobiota > Vulcanimicrobiia > Vulcanimicrobiales > Vulcanimicrobiaceae > DATGJX01. The sequence continues at coordinate 12,478 of DASSZL010000224.1, forward strand.
ATATTGTCGGGCTCTTTTTTCGCGTAAATAGCGACGCCGCTATAGCCTTTCTTTTCCGCGTCGAGAAATACGCCCGTATAGTGAGACACTGCCGCAGCTTCGAGGGGCAGCTGATGCTCCTGCGCTTTGGTTTCCTGAAGACAAACGAAATCGGCGTCCTGCGCTTGCATCCAGGCGTAGAATCCTTTGCGCGCGGCGGATCGGATGCCGTTGCAGTTCAGCGTGATGACTTTCATCGATTCAAAAAGGCCTTTGCGCCGCTCGCTGAGTAACGAGGGCGCATGATACTTCTCGCGCACGCTCCGGCCCTGACGGTCGAACTCGGCGCGGTTTTCGTTTTGGTCGCAGCGCTCGTGTCCCGGGTGCTCCTCAGCCGCGCGGGAATACCGTCAATCGTTACGCTGCTCGCGTTCGGTTTAGCGGCCGGTCCCAGTGTGCTGAATTTCATGCGGCTGAACCTGGACAATCCCGGTACGCGCGCGCTGCTGCAACTGGCGGTCGTGCTCGTGCTCTTCGAAGCGACGCTCCGCATGGATCTTCGCGGCATTCCGAAGGCGACCATCGCGCTGATGGCCGTGATAGGCAGCACGCTGGTGCTCGTCATTCTCCCGATTATCGCACACGCATACCACTTCAGCGAGCTGCTCGGCTCGATGATCGCCGCCATCTGCATCGTTACGGGCCCGACGGTGATCGGCCCGCTCATGGCGCGCCTGCGTCCCCGGACCGCCGTCTCGCATCTGCTGGAATCCGAAGGTTTGGCGCTCGACGCGCTCGGCGTCATCGTCGCCGCCGCGGTGTTCGCAACGTACACTTCACGGCCGGGCACACCGCTGGATGCGGCCTGGCACGTCACCGAGCGCATCGGCGCCGGCATCATCATCGGCTTGATGTGGGGGTGGCTCGGAAGATCGATCCTCGCATTTGCGGCCCGCGGCTCGAGCGACGTGAGCAAGCTCGGCGTGCTGCTGCTGGGATTCGGCGCGTTTGCCACGGCCGATTGGGCCGCGCACGAAAGCGGCCTGGTTGCGGTCGTCGTGTGCGGGCTCATGCTCGACTTTCGTCCGCTGCCGCACGAGCGCGTGCTGCGTGCGTTCAAAGAAGATCTTTCGATGCTGGCGCTCTCCACCGTGTTCGTCCTGCTCGCCTCGCAGATACAAGTGCGGCAACTGGGCCCGCTCGTTGCGCCTGCGGCCGCGATCGCGGGCGTGCTCATGGGCATTCGCTTCGTCACCGTCTCGCTTTCGACGATTCGCAGTCCGTTCACGATTCCCGAACGCATTCTCATGGCCTCGGTCTTTCCGCGCGGCATCGTCGCGGTTTCACTCGCAACGTATTACGCCACGCAGATACCCGCATGGGGACTGCACGGCGGAAACCGCCTGCTCGGCGTGCTGTTTTTGGTGATCGTCTTCACGATTGCCGTTTCCACGCCGGCCGCAATCCTGGTGACGGAACGCTTCCGTCTCAAGATGCCCTCGGTGGTCCTTGCCGGAATATCGCCGGCCACGCTGGAGACGGCGCGGCGCTACAAGGAGAGCGGACATACGCCGTTTCTCATCGACTGCGACGAGCGCGCGGTGGCGCTGGCGCGCTCTCACGATTTTCCGGCCGCTGCCGTGGCCGAGCCCGTCGACATCGCGGCCATCGTGCGCGAGCGCCGCGCGAAGGTTCTCGTAATCGACGAGTCGGCCGCATGGTGCGAACTGCAGCCGGAAACGCTGCCCGGGTCGGTTACCGTCCTCGCTGCTGCCTCAGCGCTTTCGCACGATCATTAAGCCGTCGCCGATTGGCACCAGACCGGCGTCGACGCGCTCGTCCTTGCCGATCTTCTCGTTCAGCGCGCGCAGCGCGACGGTATCCGGATCGGTCGCGTCGCGGCGCACGACTTCGCCGCTCCAGAGTACGTTGTCGATCGTGAGCAAACCGTTCGGCCGCAGCAATTGCAGGCAGCGTTCGTAATATGCGTCATAGCCGGTCTTGTCGGCATCGATGTACGCGAAATCGAAGCCTCCCGATTGCCCGCCGCCGATCAACTCGTCGAGCGTCCGGATCGCAGGGGCGAGGCGCAGATCGATCTTGTGCGCCACGCCCGCGCGCTGCCAATAGGGGCGGCCAACCGCGGTATATTCCTCGCTGACGTCGCACGCGATGATGCGCCCGTCGTCCGGCAGCGCCAACGCGACGCCCAGCGCGCTGTAGCCCGTGAAAACGCCGACCTCGATGCAGCGCCGCGCGCCGATCGCGCGTACGAGCAATTGCAGCAATTGAACTTGATCGGCGCCCGTCTGCATGCCCGCATTCGGAAGTTTCGCGGTTTCCTCGCGAAGGCCGCGCAGTACCGGCAGATCGCGCAGCGTCGTATCGATGATGTACTGCTGGATATCGTCCGGCAAAAACGCGTTACGGCTTGCCATACCGCTATTTCGCCTTGAGCATTTCGCGAGCGCAGTTCCAGCCGGGGGCGCCCATGACGCCGCCGCCGGGATGGGCGGCGGAGCCGCAGAGATACAAGCCTTTCACCGGCATCTTGTACCCCGCATGACCCGCAGCGGGCCGGAACATGAAGAGCTTGTCCAAATTCATAGCGCCCTGGAAAATGTTGCCGCCGGTCAGATTGAACGTCGCTTCCAAGTCGCGCGGCGTGAGAATCTGGCGATCGATGACCGAGTCCTTGAAGCCCGGCGCATAGCGTTCGACGATGTCGAAACAGCGATCGGCGAACGCGTTCTTGGCGGCGTCGTCCCACTGGCCGGTCTTGATCGTGTACGGCGCATATTGCACGAACATCGACATGAGGTGTTTACCGGGCGGCGCGACCGTGGAATCGACCGACGAGGGCATCGTGCACTCGACCACCGGTTCGCGCGAGGGCTGTCCGTACTTGGCGTCGTCGTACGCGCGTTCGATGAAGTCTTGATCCGGGCACAAGTGCACCGTGCCGCGGTGCTGCGGCCCCGCCTCATGTCCGGGCAGCGCGGTGAAACTGGGCAGCCGCTCGAGCGCGACGTTGATCTTCGCCGAAGCGCTGTCGTAGCTGATGCGGTTGATCGCATCGTGAAACGGCTTGGGCACCTCGCTTGCATCGAGCAGTTTGTTGAACGTCACGTTGGCGTCGGCATTGCTCGCGACCATCTTGGCGTGGAACTCATCGCCGCTCGCGAGCGCGACGCCGGTGACCGCGCCGCCGCTCGTGAGTATCTTTGCCACCTCGGCGTCCGTGCGAATCTCCACACCGAGATCCGCGGCGGCTTTCGCGAGCGCCTGCGTGAGGCCGCCCATGCCGCCTTTGACGTACGCCCACACGCCCCGCTTGCCGTTGGTCTCGCCCATCACGTGATGGAACAACACGTACGCCGTACCGGGCATCGACGGAGCGGCGAACGCGCCGATGATGGCGTCCGTGGCGAGCGTCGCTTTCAATTCTTCGGATTCGAACCAGCGGTCGAGAATCGGACGTGCTGCGCCGGTGAGCACCTCGAGCGCTTCCCCGATGCCGCTGCCGAGTTTGTGCGCGCTCCTGCCGAGCGAAGCGAGCTGCAAAAAGTCCGCGATTCCGGGCTTCACGACGTTGGGCGGCGTTTGCACGAGGGTGGGTTCGATGACCGACGCCACGCGCATCAGCATCTCCTCGTACTTCGAGTAGCTCTGCGCGTCTTTCTTACTGAACTTCGAAATCTCGCCGGCGTTCTGTTCGTGCGAACCGCCCAGCATGAGATACCGCCCGTCCGCAAACGGTGAGAACGACGCCGGATTGCGCTCGAGCAGCTCGAAGCCGTAATCCCGCAGGCGCAAGTCGCGAATGATCTCCGGGCGGAACAGGCTGTTCACGTATGCCGCGGTCGAGACTTTGAAACCGGGGAACGTGCGCTCTTCGGTCACGCACGCGCCGCCGACGATGTACCGGCGCTCGAGCACGAGGACTTTGCGCTTGGCCCGGGCCAGGTAGCACGCGGCCACCAAACCGTTATGGCCGCCGCCGATGATAATGGCGTCGTAGGTGTTCATGGGCCGCTAGTACTATTGAAGGGTGATGAACGCCTTGGCGCGGTTTCTCCTGGCCGTCATCTCGCCCATCATGCTCACGTTCGCCGTGCCGCTGGCGAATCACGTAGAGCCGCGCGTCTTCGGCTTCCCGTTTTTGCTGGTCTGGATATTCTTCTGGGTGGCGGTGACGCCCGTGTGCCTCTACGGCGTGTTTCGCTTGGAGCGCCGCACATGAGCCCGGCCGCGATTGCGCTCGTCATCACGGGGGCCATTTTGCTGGGCACCGTATCGTTCGCGCTCTACAGCGTGCGGCGCATCAAAATGGACCCGCAGCAGTACATCGTCGGCGGCCGCTCGTTCGGCGCGCTGTTTCTCTGGATACTGCTGGCCGGAGAAGTCTACACGAGTTTCACGTTCCTGGGCGCCGCGGGCTGGGCGTACGGCAAAGGTGCGCCCGCCTTCTACATTCTCGCGTACGGAACCATCGGGTACATCATCGGGTATTTCTATCTGCCCGAAGTATGGCGCATCGGCAAGGAAAAGCATCTGCTCACCGCGCCGGATTTCTTTCAAGCGCGCTACGGCAGCAAAACGCTGACGATGGGCGTTGCGATCTTGCAGTTTTTGCTGATTATTCCGTACGTCACGCTGCAACTGACCGGCGTGCAGATCGTGCTGACGATTGCGGGATACGGGCACTACAACGCGACCGTCGCGGTGGCGGCGGCGTTTGCGCTCATCGTGATCTTCACGTTCACCGCGGGCCTGCACGGCGCGGCGTGGGCGAGCGTGGTGAAAGACTCTCTCGTGCTCGGTGCGGTGATTTTCGCGGGCATCGTGCTGCCGCTGCACTTCTTCGGCTCGTTCGGCACGATGTTCGATCGCGTGCTTGGGGCTTCGCCCCATTGGCTCACGCTCGCGCCGGGGACCGCGCCCATGGGCATGAACTGGTACATTTCCACCGTGCTGCTCACGAGCATCGGCTTCTACATGGGGCCGCATTCGATTGCCGCGGTGTACTCGGCGCGCGACGGCAACACGATCCGGCGCAATGCGATCTTCTTACCGCTCTATCAGCTCGTGCTGCTGCTGGTATTTCTCGCCGGATTCACGGCGCTCGTCGTGTCGCCCGGTTTGAAAGGTCCCGCGGTCGATCAATCGTTTCTGCTCGTCGTGCAGCGGTATTACCCGGCGTGGGTGCTGGGCGTCATCGCGGGCGCCGGGTGTCTTGCGGCGCTGCTTCCCGCGTCGGCGCAGCTGCTCGGCGCCTCCAGCGTGTTCGCGCAAAACGTCATCGGGCAGGTGCGCTGGACGCGCGCGTTCGTAGTCGTCATCGCCATCGGCGCCTTCATCATGTGGCTGTTCTGGAACAAGACGCTCGTCGATCTGCTGCTGCTCTACTACAACGGCGTCACGCAGTTCATGCCCGCATTCATTTTTGGAATTTACTGGAAGCGCATGAACGCTATGGCGATCGGCGCGGGAATCGTGAGCGGTGAGGCGGTTGCTTTCTATCTGTGGCACCACAGTTTAAATATTTGGGGGGTGAACCCCGGTTTTCTCGCGCTGATCGTGAATGTCGCGGTGTGCGTCGCGGTCGCGCTTGTGCAAAAACAGCGTCAAGAAATCGCGTCGTCGCCGGCACGGTAGGATTCCGCAAAAAAGTACGTAACACCGAGGCAGCCCACACAGCACCTGCGTGCCCCGATCATACGATCGGCGGTTCGCTATTTCGCAAGTAGGTGACGATTCCATGACCCGAGCGGACCAATCCGAACTGCAGCGCCTTCGCAGCGATGCCGATTACATGCATTTTCTGGTGGCCGCCGGGGAACTGCTCGCCTCCTCGCTCGACTATCGCAGTACGCTTCGAACCGTCTGCATCGCCGCGGTTGACGTCATCGCGGACATCTGCGTGCTCGATTTGGGATCGGCGAAAGAAGTTGAACTGGTTGGGGCCGCGCACAAAGACCCGTTGCGCAATGACGAGCTGGCGGAGCTCTCCCGCCATATCGATCGCGAAGACGGACGGCCGGCGCATCCGGTCTGCAAAGTTCTCGATACCGGTCTGCCGTTTTTCGCGCCGAACATCGACGAGGATTGGATCGAGCTTCACGCGACCAGCAAGACCCACGCGGAGTTCATGCGGAGAATGAACTACCGCTCGATGATCATCGTTCCGGTGCGTTCGCAAATTTGGGGCGTCACCGGTACCCTCACACTCGTCCGCACGGATCGTTCCGCTAAGCCGTACGACGAAGACGCCATCATCTTCGCTCAAGATCTCGGGCGCCGGTGCGGCATCGCCATCGGGAAAGCGCGGGTGCATTCGCAGACCGTCGACATCGCGGAACGCCTGCAGCGCGCGGCGCTTCCCGGGGATTTGCCCACCGTGCCGGACCTGATTTTCGACGTCCTCTACGAACCGGCCGATGCGGCACTGCTCGTCGGCGGCGATTGGTACGACGTGTTCGAGCTGCGGGACGGCAACATCGGCGTTTCAGTCGGCGACGTTTCGGGACACGGTATCGACTCGGCCGCGCAGATGTCGTCCATCCGCAACGCGATCCGCATGGCGCTCGTCATGGAAACCGACCTGACCAAGGTGTTGGAAAATGCGGACTTCCTGTTCCACAACGAAGTACCCGAAGGGACGTTCTGCACGGCGCTGGTCGCGATCTTCGATACGCGGACGGGAACGCTCACCTGCGCGTCCGCCGGTCATCCGGGTCCGCTCTTTTGGACGCGCGGGAGCGTTCTGGATCCGCTTCGCGAGCCTTCACCGCCGCTCGGAATCGGCACGCTTTCCCGGGATACGGTGCGTCCGATTACGATCAAACTGGAACCGGGCTGCACGATCGTCTTTTTCACCGACGGTTTGGTTGAGTGGCTGCGCGATCCCGTTGCGGGACACGCCGCGCTGCGCTCGGCACTCGCCGACGCGTCCATCCGTAATGCCGCCCATCCCGCGCGCGCGATTCGCGACGCCTGCGTCACGGGCGCGCACGCGGATGACATCGCGCTCCTGGTGGTTCGATACGAACGAAACGAGTGACGGACGTTTACTGACTGAGCACTTTTACCGTGTTGTCGTTGTCGTCGTTGAAGTAGAGCTTGGCCGTGGCGGCGCTCGTCCCGGCGGCGACCATGCCGAACAGCGCGCCGGCTGCACCGGGATCGACGTTCTTCGTGGACAGCAGTTGCCCGGCCGCAGAGATCTCCACCATCAGGTTCGTACCGTCGGGATCGAGCGTGTTTCCCAGCACGAGGTTTCCGTTAAACAAGACAGCCGAACTGATCGGGCCGTTGAGCGGAGGTCCGGAGAAAACGACGTGCGCGCTCGCGGCGGATGGTCCGGTGAACGAGGTGCCGTTCGCGTTTACGGAAATGCCGTTCGGGCCCACGCTCGAGACGTTGTCGATCGCATAGAGTGTGTTGTTCGTGCCGTCGACCACGTACAGACGATCGCCCGAGGGTTGGTAGTTCAGTCCGGATGGCCCCAGAATGCTGCCGGGCTTACCGCCATTGACGGGAAAACCCGTCGCTATGACGGTGAACGTCAACGACGGCACGGAAAGGCGCACGAGACTGCCGTCCGCTGCGTTACTGACGTAGAACGCCGGATTGGCGCCGGACGCGAACGCCTCGCCGAACGGACGATGCCACGGACCGCCGCTCAGCGAGGTTACGAATGCACCCGACGGCGTGAAGATCGGATTGTCGTTGGCTTTGAACGCCGCAAGCCAGATATTGCCGTTGGGCGCCGCCGCAAGCGCATTGCAGCCCGCGAGCGTGTGATCTTTGGCGATGAGCGCCGGCGTCGACCCGACGGCCGGATGCAGGGAGACGATTTCCGTGCCGGTTCCCTGCACGTTGCCGGGGTTGTTGAAATCGCAAACGACCAAGTCGCCCGCGGAGATTTTTCCGGCCGTTACTTTCGCAACGTCAAGGCCGTAGGGGTTGACGTCGTGCGGAGTGGAGGGCGATGTCGACCCGATGGTTTGCTCGTTCGCGAGCGTGTTCAGAATCGATACGCCCGAGGTTACGAGGTTTGGATTCGAAGGGCCGCCGTGAGCGGACACCGGCGGCGCAGCGGAGTTCATGCCGCTGCCTGACGAACATGCCGCCGTCATCGCAGCCCCCACTGCGATCACTGCGGCGCCGAGGAAACGTTGGTGTACCATGGGACCTCCCGATTTTGGGCTTTGGGGAGCCTCACGGTAGACGCGGTGTATGAAAACTTCCTGAACGCAAAAAGAACCACCCAAGCGGGTGGTTCTTTCTGCTAGGCGCTGCGCTTAAGCGATGAAGGGATTAGCGGTATGACGGACGCGATGCGAAGCAGTCGCGGCAGTACACCGGCTTGTCGCCGCGCGGCTGGAACGGCACCTCGGCAACGCCGCCGCACTGGCTGCACGTGGCCTGGTACATTTCACGGCGTTGGCCGCCGCCGCCGCCCATACCGGATCCGCCGCCCGAGCTGTTGCGCATCTGCTTGCGGGCCTGACGGCAATCGGGGCAACGGTTGGGTTTGTTTTGGAAACCTTTGCTGGCGTAGAACTGCTGCTCGCCGGACGTGAACGCGAATTGACGTCCGCAGTCCACACAGTTCAACATTTCATCGACGTACACTAAACGAGACTCCTTGTTACGTGGTGTTTGGGCCTGATTCGACTCGCCTAGGTACCGCTTTAGAATTGGACACTGCGACGGACTTCGAAACCAGATTTACCCGGCAATCCTACCACGCGGTTATGTGAAATGCAATCTAAGTTGTTCTCCTCGAAAACGTTAACGAGCTGAAAAATTCTTGAAAGAAATACAACGGACCGATGAGCAGGTACACGAGGTTCTCAAAGAATTTCGGCTTGTTTCCTTCGAGGCGGTGCCCGACGAGTTGGAAGATCCATCCGAGGATGAATGCTCCGCCACTAACTTCCCACGACAAATGCAGCGCAATGCCGTACAGCACGGCAAACGCAACAGCGGTAATGAGAGCGCCGCGAACGTCGAGCGCGACGTAATAAAGTAGGACCGCGACGGCGGTCAAAACCGCCAAATCGACAGGACCGATTCGTATCGGACAGGCGTGCAAGAGCCCCAGAAGCCCTACCACGATGAGCGGGATGCCGACGGTGTGGGCACGGCGATTCCGGACGTCCTGGTGATATCCGGCGTAGTCGGCGTAGAGCTGGTCTTTGGTCATCAATAACTAGGGTCCCGAATCGTGTGCGAGGGTATGCTTCTTTTCCGACAAAAGTCCCTGCCTGATATGTCCGTAACCGAACTGCCCGAAAACCTGCGCAGCGACGTGGTCGCGCTCCGGCGCGATTTCCACATGCATCCCGAACTCGGCTTCGAGGAACACCGCACCGCCGGCATCGTCGCGGAACGCCTGAAAAGACTGGGTTTCCAGGTCCATACCGGCGTTGCCGGCACGGGCGTCGTCGGCGTCATGCGGGGCGCCCTCCCGGGCCGTACCATCATGCTGCGCGCCGACATGGACGCGCTGCCGATCCTCGAGGAAAATAGCCACGCATACCGCTCGACGGCCGACGGCAAGATGCATGCCTGCGGCCATGACGGACACGTCGCCATGCTGCTCGGGGCGGCCGAACTCATCGCGGACGGCAAAGACCGTTTGCCGGGAACCGTCTGCTTGCTTTTCCAACCCGCCGAAGAAGGCCACGGCGGCGCCAAGGTGATGGTCGAGGAAGGCGTGATCGAACGCTTCGGCATCGAGCGCGCGTACGGTCTGCACCTGAATACCAAAATGCCCGTCGGGATGCTCGGCTTTCGGGAGGGCCCGTTCTACGCTTCCAGCGACTCCATCGAGATCGAAGTGCTCGGCAAAGGCGGACACGGTTCCGCTCCGCACGACGCGGTCGACCCAATTTACACGGCGGCGAATTTCATCACCTCGGTGCAGCAGATCGTCGCCCGGCACGTCGATCCCATCGAACCCGCGGTCGTCACCATCGGATCGATCCACGGGGGCACGATTCACAACGTCATCCCGCGCACGGTGCGCATGCTCGGAACGGTGCGCGCGTTTTCGGACGACGTGCGAACCGCGATGCCCGAGCGCATCGAACGCGTGCTCAAGTCGTGCTGCGACGCGATGGGCGCTTCGTACGAATTCAATTATTTGTGGCGCTAT
>DASSZL010000225.1:0-16557 GCA_035713505.1 Vulcanimicrobiaceae bacterium
CTTCGCAGAATCGCGAACGGCAGAAGCGTCAAGGCGTGAACCTCGTTTTCCAGCGCGGCGAAGGGCTCTGCGTAGACGAGCATTCCCGCGAGGAGCATCGTCAGGAAACCGAAGACGGCGTTGATTGCGTCCGTCCCGGGAAAGAGCGCTTGCTGTGCGCTCAGGCTGACGAATGAAAGTGCGGCGTCGATGAGGATGATCGCCCACGCGCGCTCCAGGATGCGCTCCCAGCGCTGCGCGATCGCCAACGTATTGGTCGCGTCCGCGCCGACGAAGACCGTGACGACGACGATGACCAGCGGTTCGCCGATCAGTCCGGCGTAGAATCCGGCGAGCTTTACGTGTACGAATGCGAGGAACGCGGCCTGCAGTCCGAAGACGATCGCGCAGGTGAGCAAGTACAGCATCCAACGGCGTGCGAGCAAGCGCGCCGTTACGAGGGCGAGGGGACGATATGAGGGCAGATCGCCGTCGTGCTGTTCGTTCAGATCAGGCCAGTTCAGTCTGCGGTACCGGATTGCGGGCAGGTATATAAAAACGAACGTCCGCGGTGTCCCCGCAGACGACGACTTCGTCGGCGTTGCTGAAGTGGCGGCCGTTGATGTCGACGGTGAAGCGCCCACTGGAGAGCCCGAGCAGCGTGGTGCGCAGGCTGCGCGCGAATTTATCATCCGGCGCACGGGTACCGATGGCTTCACGCACGGCGAGCGAGAGGAGATCGCGCACGCGAATCGGCGTGGCAAGCGCGAACGCGCCGGAGCGGTTGCTGGACACGGCGTGAAGATCCAAGGGCACGCGCACGCGTATCATGACGTAACTTTTGCCCATGTTCGAGGAGCCGCCTGCCGTCAGGGAGTAACGATTTGCTCAATGTCGGTTTTCGGCAATTTCGCCTCGGACGAGGTCATCGACGCGGCGGAAAAATTCATCAGCAAGATGGACGAAGGAGAATTAGCCGCGGCCATCGAGCAGAGCGAGCGCACCATGTCCGCGGACGGGCGTGCTTTGCTCGTGGAAGCAATCTTCGATGCGTTCCGTCAGCGCGGCGAATCGTCGGAAGACGCGGCTGAAGAAGCGGGCACCTCGCTCGAAGCGATCCAGCGGTACGACTCGGATGCCGTGCGCAAACTGCTTGCCTACGCCCGCACGAATCAAGGGCTGATGAAGGAAGCAGCCGTTGGCCTCATCGAGCTGGAACCCCAAATGCTCGCGCAGCTGCCGCCCGAGATAAGCGCCGGTATTCGCAAGCGGCTGCACGGCCAATGAGTGATGATTTTCGCCGCCGGCGGCGTTTACCCAACACCGGCGATTCGCCGCGCAGAAGCGGCGGCAACAACGGCATGAACCCGTGGGTCGTTACGATTTTCGCCGCGCTCGTCGTCATCGCGGGCGGATGGTTCCTGGGTCAGGCGCTCGCGCGCGTTTTCAACGGCCCGCCCAAGGGTGAAACGGTTGCGCAGGCGCCGACTGCGCTGCCGGTCGTTACGCCTCCCGCATCGCCGCCGGCCGCACCTACCATCGCACCGCAGTCAACCGCAACGCCGAGACCCACACCCAAACCCACACCGAAGCCCACGCCGGTTCCATCGGTTGCGCCGGAGCCCTCGCCCACTGCAACCGTGAAGGTCGTCATCGCGCCGACCCAAACGGCGGCGCCTCCAACCGCACCGACAACCGCGCCTACCGCTACGAAGCAACCGGCGCCGGAACGGACGGCAAGCGCGAGCCCCGCGCCCGCGACGCCTGCGCCCGCTCCGCAAGCGCAGAGTCCGGCGACGCGCGTGGTTCGCGCCTATATCGACGCGTTGCGCCGCGGCGATCCCTCGGCGGCGTCAGCCTACTTGGGCAATGGCGCACCCGACGAAGCGTTCATCGATTCGGCGACGCGCATCAGCAGCATCAGTTCGACGCGCAATGCCGACGGCAGCTATAAGGTCGAAGTCGACATGCACACCGCGCAAGGTGAATACTACGAAACGTTTACCGTCGCGTCAGACCGTATCTTGGAGAAGACGGCTATCAAGCCGTAGCTCGTCCATCGAGTAAAAAATTTCCGCGCCGGCGTCTTTCAACGCGCCGGCGTCTTCGTCCGCGGCGTACCCAAACACGCGCATGCCGGCGGCTCGCGCTGCGTGTACGCCGCTGGGTGAATCTTCGATAACGATTGCATCCTGCGCGGCCGCGCCCATGCGCTCCGCGGCGAGCAAGAATAAATCCGGTGCGGGTTTGGGATTGCGCACCATGCTCGCAGTGAACACGTCCTCGCCGAAATAACGATCCAACTGCGTTACGGCTAGCGAGAGGCGAACGCGCGGAAGCGGCGATTGGGAGGCCACGCAGATCGGCACAGCGGCGGACTGCAGGCTCTGGATGACGCGTTCGACGCCGGGTACCGCGCACAGTTCGTTCGCGAGGCCAAGTGCGACGCCCGTTCCCCAGTCGTATGCAACGCTTGCCGGAAATGGGCGTCCCAGCCGTGCTTCAAGCGCGTCGACGACTTGCTGCACGGTTTTGCCCTTGAAGAGCGCGCGGACTTCGTCCGGAGTCGTATGGAAGCCCAGAGATGTGAAGTATTCCGCTTCGATGCGATTGACCAGCGGTTCACTGTCGACGAGCACGCCGTCGCAGTCGAAGATGACCAGACCTACGGCTCGTCCGGCCACGCCGCCAACTCGCCGATTGCGGCGCTCTTGAGTACCTTCAGTCCCAGCATCGCGCACTTCATCCGGGTTGCGCTGATCCCAATGCCGACGTTTTCCAGTACGGCGTCTTTGGGCAGCGCCGCGATCTCTTTGAGCGACTTGCCTTTGACGGCTTCCGAGAGCATCGACATCGACGCCTGGCTGATCGCGCAGCCTTTGCCGGAAAAGCGCACGTCCGATACGTTGCCGTTCTCGTCCACCTGCAATTCGACGCGTATCTGATCGCCGCAAAGCGGATTCAGATCCTCGGCCGCAGCATCCGGCTTCTCCAAATGCCCGAAGTTCCGCGGATTACGATAGTGATCGAGAATGAAGTCCCTATAAAAGTCGTCCATGCGTTACAGCTTGAAAATATCCGCGGCGTAGTTGAGCGCGTCCACCAGCGCGTCGACGTCTTGCTCGGTGTTGTAGATGTAGAACGAGGCGCGCGTGGTTGCGGGCCAGCCCATCTTTTCCATCAGCGGCATCGTGCAGTGATGCCCCGCGCGCACGCAGACGCCCTGCGTATCGAGCAGCGAGGCTAAGTCGTGCGGGTGGATGTCGCCCAGATTGAACGAGATGACGTCCGCGGCTTTGTCGGCGTCCTGCGGTCCGTAGATATCCAGACCGCGGCCTTTGAGCGCTTCCAAACGTTCGAATGCATAGCGCATGACGGCGCGCTCGTGTTCGCGCACCCAGTCCATGCCGATACCGCTCAAATAGTCGATCGCGACACCGAACGCGATGGCGTCCGCGATATTGCTGGTGCCGGCTTCGAACTTCCAAGGCAGATCGTTGAACGTCGCTTTGGCGTACTCGACCTTGCGAATCATGTCGCCGCCCGTGAGGAACGGCGGCATCGCCTCGAGCAGCGCGCGTTTGCCGTACAGCACGCCGATGCCCGTCGGGCCGCACATCTTGTGCGCGCTGATCGCGTAGAAATCGGCATCGAGCGCCCGTAGGTCGACCGGCATGTTCGGCGCGGCTTGCGCGCCGTCAACCAGAACGATCGCTCCGGCCGCGCGCGCCTTTGGAATGATGACCTCGAGGGGCGCGATCGTGCCCAACGTGTTGCTCACGTGCGAGAGCGCCGCGAGTTTGCAGTCTTCGAGCAATGCGTCGAGGTCGTCGAGCACGTGTACGCCGCGGCCGTCGACCGGGATGAACCGCAATTCCGCGCCGGTTTTCTGCGCGAGCAGCTGCCAGGGCACCAGGTTTGAGTGGTGCTCGAGCTGCGTCGTGAGAATCGCGTCGCCTTTGCGAAGGTTCGCCAGACCCCACGAGTACGAGACCAGGTTGATGGCTTCGGTCGTGTTACGCGTCCAAATGATCTCTTGCGGCTGCGCGTTCAAAAACTGCGCGACTTTGCCGCGCGCCGCTTCGAACGCGTCCGTCGCGCGTGCGGCGATTTCGTACACGCCGCGGTGGATGTTCGCGTTGTAGTGCGAGTAGTAGTCGACCAGCGCGTCGATGACGCACTGCGGCTTCTGCGAGGTGGCGGCCGAATCGAGGAACACCAGCCGTTTGCCGCGGCTGGTTTTATCGCGAAGAATCGGAAAATCGCGGATGATGCGTTCGAGTTTCGGATCGAGCGTGTGAATCATGCGCGAACCTTTTCCTCCAGCGCCGCGCGCAGCCGCTCGCGCAGCGCTTGCGTCGGAAATCGGTCGATCGCGGGCTCGAAGAAGCCCAGCGCGATCATTTTTTCAGCCGATTCGCGGTCGATGCCGCGGCTGGTCATGTAGAATATCTGTTCTTCGTCGATTGCACCAACGGTCGCGCCGTGGTAGGCCCGCACGTCGTTGGCGGCAATCTCCAGCGCCGGAACCGAATCGATGTGCGCCTTTTGGGAAAGCAGCAGCGCATCGTCGTGCAGCCATGATTCCGTGCCTTGCGCGTGCGCAACGATGCGGATATTGCCGACGTAGCGCCCCTGGCCGCGCCCGGTCGCGGCCGACTTGACGATGGTTTCGGAGCGCGAGTTGCCCACGTTGTGGTCGACGTTCGAGATTAAATCGATGTGCTGCTCGCCGCGCGGAAAGAATAACCCCGCGATGTCGGCCTGCACGCCCTGATTCTCGACGGCCACGTCGACGGAGGTGACCGAGAGGTGCGCGCCAAGCTCGGCGACGGCCCAGTTCATGCGTGCGTCTTTACCCGGTTTTGCGGTGCGCGTAAAAAGCACGCGCGCCCCGTCCGGCAATTCTTGGTCGACGGCGTACGTGACTAGAGCGTTGTCCGCGGTCACGACTTCGGTGATGCCGCAGACAAAGGCGTCCGCGGGTCCGGTCAGGCGTTCGATGACCGTGCACTGCGCGCCGTGCTCGAGCACGACGAGCGTGTACGGAAACAGTGCGCCCGCCGATGCGTCGTACGCGATTTCGATCGGCTCGTCGACGGCGAGGTCCGCCGGGACGTAGACGAACGCGCCGGTGTTGCGAAGCGCAGCCGCGAGCGCTGCAAATTTCGTCGAGTGCGGATCGACGGCGGTTCCGCATGCGCGTTCGACGATTTCACGATGGCCTGCAAGCGCGCTCGCGAGATCGCAGGCGATGACGCGCGACTGCGCGGGCGCGGTGATCTGCACCGGAACGGACGCGGGCACTCGCAGCTCGCCGTAGTCCAGCGTCTCGATGTCGATCTTCCAGAAGCGGCCCGGCCGCTCGCGCCCGGAGTGCAGCTCGAACGAACGCGAGAGCAATTCGCGGCGGAGTTCCATCGGCACGAGTCGTGCGTCGGCTTCTCCGAGCGCCGCTTCGAGGTTGCGCGGAATACCGATGGCGGCGACGGCGCTAGGCAAGTTGACCGATCTCCTCGCGAATAACGTCGTAGCCTTCGCGCTCGATGCGCAGCGCCAGCGATGCATCGCCTTGCTTGACGATGCGCCCGTCCATCATGACGTGCACGACGTCGGCGGTGATGTACTGCAGTATGCGCGGATAGTGCGTGATGATGAGAAAGCCGGTGTCTTTGCCTTCCTCGCCCTTGCGCATCGCGTTCACGGATTCTCCGACCGCGCGCAGCGCGTCGACGTCCAGGCCGGAGTCGGTTTCGTCGAGAACCGCGTACTTGGGCGCCAGCATCGCGAGTTGCAGCATCTCCAGGCGCTTTTTCTCACCGCCCGAGAAGCCGTCGTTCAAATAGCGGCTCATGAACGCGGGATCCATGTCGAGCAATTCCATCTTTTCCATGAGCATCGCGCGGAATTGCGAGGGCGTCAGACTGCCCGGCCGCACCGCTTGGCGCGCCGCGTGCAAGAAGTTCGCAACCTTCACGCCCGGAATCGCGGCGGGGTATTGGAAGGAAAGAAAGAGCCCGGCGCGCGCGCGCTTATCGGCGGGCAGCGCGAGCAGATCCTCGCCGTCGAGCGTTACGGTACCGCCGTCGATGCGGTAATTCGGATGCCCGGTCAGCGAAAAGGCGAGCGTCGATTTGCCGCTGCCGTTCGGACCCATCAGCGCGTGGACGCGGCCCGGTTCAACCGTGAGGTTGATTCCTTTGAGGATATGGGTGCCCGCGACGCTCGCGCGCAGGTCGTTGATGCGAAGGCCCAATTCGGAGGCTCGGCTGTCGGTATTCACGATGTAATGCTACGATGTCGGGCCGGGGAAAGTCAAGGAAAACCTGGACTATCTTCCGATTTCGTGGTAGCATCTGCCCTAGGAATATGCAAGCCGACCGCTTTTTTCAGAGTACCCGGGGGCGTATCGTCGAGGAATTGCGCCGGCGCAAGACCGCTTCCGCACAGGACCTCGCCCGCCACTTCAGCCTCTCCCCCAACGCCATCCGCCAGCAGCTGGTCGTGCTCGAGCGGGACGGCCTGGTCGTGGAAAAATCGGTGCGCCGCAGCCGTACCAAGCCGACCTACGAATTTTCTCTCACGTCCGAGGGTGAGAAGCTCTTCCCGCAGCAGTATGACAAAATGCTCGGCGCCGTGCTGCGCGAGCTCAAAGAGCAGTTCGGCGAAGAGGGCGTGAGCAAGGTTTTCGACGGCATCGCCAAACGCACGGTCGCCAAAGCGAAAACCCGCGTGACCGCCTCGGATACGCAGGGCAAGGTCGCTCAGCTTGCCGAGGTGCTGCGCGAGGGAGGCGTCGTCGCCGAATACAGTTTGATCGACGGCGGCTACGCGCTGCACGAGCACAACTGCCCGTATTCCGAAGTCGTCAAAGACCATCCGCAGGTCTGCTCGGTCATCCATCAGGTTCTCGACGAAACGGTCGGCGGGCAGCACGTGCAGACCGAATCCATTGCAACCGGCGGTGCCCAGTGCCGGTTCGAGGTAAAAGCCAACTGATACCCTCTAGAACGGAGCGCCTTTTAGAATGAATTTTCCGAAGTTTCAGCGGCTCGTCGAAGAGCGCGCGGGATTCCGGACCATGGAGAACGCCACCGCGAGCGGCGAGTATTTCAGCGACTCCTGCGGCGACATGTACAACTTCTTTTTGAAGGTTGGCCCGGGCGCGGTCATCGAGGACATCTCGTACTTCACGACCGGATGCGGTTTCGGCACGGCGACGTGCAGTCTGGTAGTCGATCTCGCCAAGGGCAAGACGATTGAGGAAGCCACCGCGATCGCGACCGACGACATCGAGCGCGCACTGGACGGCTATCCGGAGAAGAAGAAAGATTATCCGCAGCGCGCCATCGAGGCGCTGCACGTCGCCATCGACGACTACAAGCAGAAAGTCGCCTCAGGCGCGATTCCGGATTACGGCGCAATGCCAGCACCGCAGCGCAAAGCCCAACCGGCAGCGCAAAACGCTGCGTTCGCACCACCTCCGCAAACCGAAGACGGCAAACTGTTGATCAAACTCCACTGAGCGGCGACAGTCGCCGCCGATAACGGCGGCCAGGAACACCGCGTCACGCGTTGGGATTCAGCAGCGCGCGATCGCGTACCTCATAGCGTGTGGTCGGACCGGCGGGAATCGACTCGAACAGCGCGATTTTCGTGACGTGCAGATGCATCGGCTCGACGTCGAGCATCGGCAGATGCGCGCGGCCGCCTTTCACGCGAGCGACGGTAACGTGCGCGACCGCGTCTTTGTCGAAGGAAAAACCGAGCGGCTCGTACGCTTTTCGCGCGCTGTTCGCCAGTGTGCGGTACGGAGTACCTTGATCGCGCGAGCCGATCCAAACGATTTTCGGGCGGCGTTCGTGCGGAAAAGCGCCCACCGTGTCGAGCGTCAGCGTGAAGGGCCGAACCGCGCTTGCCGCCAGGTACAGACAGCCGCGAAGCGCTTCAACCTGTTCGGGCTCGACCCAACCCAGGAACGCGAGCGTGACGTGCAGTTTGTCCGCCGATTCGAAGCGGGCGTCAAGGCCGTGATCGGCAAGACGCGCGCCGATCTTCGCGCACTGCGCTCGAACGCGATCGTCGAGTTCGATTCCGGCGAAAAGCTTCGGTCGGTACGGCATGGCTACTGCAGATATGGATTCGAGTTGCGTTCGATGCCGATCGTCGTGAACGGGCCGTGGCCGGGGATTATGCGCGTCGCATCGTTGTAATCCAGCAGCTTGCGATGAATGCTCGAAACGATGTCCTCCATCGACGTGCCGCCCAAGTCCCAGCGCCCGATGGAGCCGGCGAAAAGCGTATCGCCGGAAAGAATCGTCGCGTCATCGATCGCGAAGCAGACGCTGCCCGGCGTGTGCCCGGGCGTATGCAGCACGCGGATTTTGCTCTGGCCGAGCGCAATGACGTCGCCGTCGCGCAGGTCCGCATCCAGTTCGACCACGCGTGGCGCTTGCGGCAGCCCGATCCAGTGCGCCTGCAGTTCGAGCGTGCGATACAGCGGCAAATCACCCGGATGCAGCATCGCGCGTCCGCCCGCGCGTTCGCGCAGCGCGCCGAGATCTCCGATGTGGTCGATGTGCGCGTGCGTGTGCAGCAAGTGCGTTACGCGCAGATTGCGCGCGTGCAGCCGGCGCAGCACCTCATCGACGCCGTCGCCGCCGTCCACGACGATGGCCTGGGCGCTTGCTTCGTCCGCGAGAATGGTGCAGTTGCAGGCGAGCGAGCCGACTGCAAAGGTTTCGATCGTCACCCCGCTCCCTATGCTGGAAGTTGCGGCGCGGCCTGCCGATATCCAAAGTGGTGGACATCCAGATAGACTTGGCCAACGTCCAAGCCCGCATCGCGCAGATTGCGGGCGGCCCTCCCGCTTTCTCGCCGTCGGTTGCCGGCGGCGCCTTCGCCTCGCTGGTGAACGCGGTCTTCCAGCCCTCCGCGCCGCCCGCGTCGAGCGGCTCCGGCACGCCGATGCAGTGGCCGCTCGCGGGGCAGATTACCTCGCCGTTCGGCGAGCGCAAAAATCCGATGGGCCCGGGCCAGGACTTCCATCCCGGCCTGGATATCGCGGCGGACGAGGGCACGCCGATTGCCGCCGCCTCCGCGGGACGAGTGGTCTGGGCCGGACCCGACGGCGGTTACGGAAATCTCATCGTGGTGGACGACGGTAACGGCGTGACCACGCGCTACGGGCACTGCTCGCAGATTTTCGCGCGCGTGGGCGAGGCGGTTTCGCCGGGACAAACCATCGGCGCGGTGGGATCGACCGGTCATTCGACCGGACCGCATCTGCATTTTGAGGTGCGTGTGAACGACCAGCCCGTGGATCCCGCGCAATTTCTCTCGCGTTAGTTCGCGCTGAAGTATTTTCCGAAATAGCGCTCTTGTTCGTTGCGGTGCGGTTCGTCTTCGCCGCGCTCCGCTCTGGCTCGGCGTTCCGTTTCCCGCCGCTCGAGCAGCGCGCGCATTTGCGGAAGCAGGCGGCGCAGGAAGCCCAATTCCATGCGCAAGCGCTGCTTGGTGCCCTCGAGTTCGAGCAGCCGCTGCTTTATTGCGTCCGCGACCTGCAGCGCATCGCCGATCGCGTACGAAAAACCGTGCGGATCGGGCGGCAAATCCACGCCGGACGGCTCGCCCGTGAATTGCGCGAGCAACTCGAGATACTGCAGAAACACTTCGCGAACGCGCTCTTCCAGATCGGCGAGCTCGCCCGGATCGTCTTGCGGTTCGGTCAGCACGTCGGCTTCCACGGTGAGATATGGATCGCGGCTGACGATCTGGCGAATGCGAAAGCGTTCGCGTCCGATCGTCGAGAGGTACAATCGCCCGAACGGCAGCGGCGTGACTTCGACGATCTCCGCAATCGAGCCGACCTGATGCGGCTCGACGCTCGGGTCCCCCGCCTCGCTGCCTTCGCGGATGAGCACGACGCCAAAACCCTCGCCGGACTCCAGGCACTCGCCGATCATCTCTTTGTAGCGCGGTTCGAACACGTGCAGATTGAGCACGGCCCCCGGAAAGAGCACGGCATTGAGCGGAAACAGGCGCAGCCGCGAAGACATGGGATGCGAGCCTTTCAGCCGGAGGGGGAAGCGCGCCTGCCGCGTAAGCGTGCAAGCGGACCATTGTTATGAAACAGTCGCTGAATTCGCCGTGGATCGCCCTCGTGCTCGGTGTCGGCATTACCGCGGCACTGTACGTGCTCGCGCTGCGGCTCGTGCCGCACGGCGCCGGATAGCCATGGACTGGCCTGCCGCGCTGCTTCGCTGGTTTCACGAGCTGGCCGCGATCATGTGGCTGGGCCTGCAGTATTACACCGATCTGGTGTATGCGCGCGCGCGAGCGGCAGCCGCGGCCACCGGCAGCGCGGCAATTTTGGACAATTTCATCGCGACGCGGCTGGGACAGGCGCTGCGAATTTCAGCAATCGTCGCATGGGGGCTCGGATGCGGGCTGCTGAGCACGCTGTCAATGCCGGGACATAATGGTTTCGTCGATGCAGTTCTCCTGCGCGGAATTTACGCGCCGATCGGCATCGGTGCGTGGCTGGGCACGATCATGCTCGCGATAACGGTCGGACCGATGCGCACGAGCAACGTTGCGGCGGCGCTTTTCTGGGCCCGCATAAACACGATACTCTCCATTCCGCTGCTGTTCTTCATGGCGTTCGGCTACTCGCATCAAGGAATCGTCGGACTCTAAACAAACAGGAACTGCGATGTACGACGACGTCCCGCGCTACTTGCAAGCGGCGCATCCGGAGCCGCACCCGCTGCTGCTCGAGCTCGAGCAGTTCGGCAAAAGAGAAGAGATCGCCAGGGTCCCGCGCCCGGTGGGCAGGCTGCTCTCGACGCTCGTGCATGCGATGCAGGCCAACCGCGTTTTGGAGATCGGCACCGCATACGGCTATGCCACGCTTTGGATGGCGCTGGCGCAGCCCCCGATGGGCAAGATCTGGACGTTCGACCCCGATGCGGAACGCACGGAAGTCGCATTGGGGTATTTTCAGCGTGCGGGCGAAGCCGATTACATCGAAATCATCAATCAGCCCGCGCTCGAAGTGCTCAGCGTCTTTCCGCAGCGCAACATGGACATCGTGTTCGTCGACGCGCCCAAGCGCGATTACGACGACTACTTAGAGCACTGTTTTCCGCTGCTCAAACTCTCCGGCCTTATCATCTTCAACGGATTGCTGCAGACAGAACGCACGGACGAGTTCAATCGCGCGTTTCTGCGCCATCCGGATCTCGATGCTACCATCATTCCGCTGGGCAGCGGTCTAGGGCTGGGCGCGCGCAAAAAGTGAGCGCACCTTCATCCGCCGATTTCAAGGCGGTGATGCGCCATTTCCCAACCGGCGTAACGGTCGTCACCAGCATGCGGGAAGGCGAACCCCGCGGCGTAACCGTCAGCGCCTTCGCAAGCGTCTCCGTCGATCCGCCGCTGGTACTGATCTGCATCAACCGCGAAGCACGAAGCTACCTCTACATCTCCAGTTCCAAAGTGTTTTGCGTGAACATTCTCGCCGGCAACCAGCGCCATCTCGCCGAACGCTTCGCGGGTAAACTGCGCGAACACCAATTCGACGGCGTCGAATACGATATCGACGTAACGGGCGCCGCCGTCTTACGCGGAACCGTCGCCCACCTCGACTGCGAAGTCGCCGAAGAACACCACGCCGGTTCCCATTCGATCTTTATCGGCCGTGTGCTGTCCGCAAAATCCCGCAGCGGTTCGCCGCTCGGTTATTACAACGGCGACTTCCACGACTTCGGCATCAAAATCGACTAGCGAGATTACTCGCCGCTTTTATCACGTTGCGAAGTAACGCAACGTTGGTGACGGGCCCGACGCCCCCGGGAACCGGCGTAATCGCCCCCGCAACCTGAACCGCTGATTCAAAATCGACGTCGCCTTTGAGCTCGCCGTTGATGACGGTTGTGCCGACGTCGATCACGCTCGCGCCGGGCGCGATGTCCCCGCCGCCGATGAGCCCCGGCACGCCGGTCGCCACGACGACGACCTCCGCCATGCGCACGTAGGGCTGCAGACTCGCGGATTCTTTGTGCAGCACCGTTACCGTGGCGTCTTGCGTGAGCATGAGCATCGCAACCGGCGCGCCGACGACGATGGAGCGGCCGATCATCACCGCTTGCTTGCCCGCAAGCGGCCAGTGCGGACTGCGTTCGAGCAGCAGCATCACGGCGGCCGGCGTGGCGGGCACGAATTCGGCGCCGCTTCCGAACGCCAGATGTCCCTGATTGGTGGGATGCGTGCCGTCGACGTCTTTGTGCCGCGGAATTGCGTCCGCTATCGCGCGAATCGAGAGATGCGGCGGAAGGGGCTGCTGCAGCATCACGCCGTGCACGCTTGCGTCGTCGCGCAGCCGCTCCAAGCGTTCGCGAATCGCCGATGCCGTCGCGGTTTCGGGGAGTTCGTCGACGTGGACCGCGATGCCGACGCGCTCGCCCGTCTTCACCAAGTTGCGGACGTAAGCGAGCGACGATTCATTTTCACCGACGAGCGTGACTACGAGCCGGGGATGAATCCCTTCGTCGCGAAGCGCAGTACTTCGAGCGAGGAGCTCGGCGCGCAGCTCGGCTGCCACCGCGCGACCATCGATTATGCGTGCCGGCACGGCATCGCGCATTCGTCCGAAGAAGGAGGCTCCCCTGGAGCACGTGCGGCGAGAAGTACACTTGGGCCGTCACTTTAGTTCGGCGGAGTTCGAGCGTGCGTTCCGCAGTTTTCAACAGATGTATCAGGTGCGCCCGATACGGGTGCTCTGCAGCCCCGACGTGCTGGACAGGTACTGCGAGCTCTACGCCCGTGCAGGAGAAGCGCACCGCCGGGAACTGCGCTTCGACGGGGTTCGGGTGAGCGCGTCCATCATGCCGCCGGGGACCGTCGCGTTCGAAGGCGACGTGGATCCGGATCGGATGGGGGATTGGTAGTCGCGCCGCGGGCCAGGCTGTGGGAAGGTAGTGGAGTGAAAAATCGAGCCAACTGGCTGTATTGGATAGCCGGGGCACTCATTGCAGGCATCGTGCTCTGGCAGATGTTCCGGCCGCAGGGCGGCTCAGCGGGCTCCGGCCCCGCCGCGCTGCAGGGTCAGGTCGGCCCCAGTTTTCCGGTTGCTGCGCTGAACGGTTCGACGTCCGCGCTCGATGCGTATCGCGGAAAGATTGTCGTCATGAACCTGTGGGCGTCGTGGTGTCCGCCGTGCCGCGCCGAGATGCCGGACCTTCAGCATCTTTATCAGGCGTACGCGCCGCGCAACGTCGTCGTACTCGGCGTGGATCAAGGCGAGTCGACGCAAACCGTCGCCGCATTCGCGCAGTCGCTCGGAATTCACTACCCGCTGCTGCTCGATCAGCAGCAGCAATACGGCCGCGTTTACGCCGCGCTCGGTTTGCCGACGACGATAGTGGTGAACCCGCAAGGCGTCGTGGTGCGCGGCTTCGACGGTCCGCTTTCGTATCCGCAAATGGTCGCGGCGGTAACGCCGCTGCTCGGCAAATAACGGTGGCGGTGTTTTGGCTGCTGCTGGCGTGCGCCGCCGGCATGGTGCTTGCGCAAGACGCGTATCCCGGCTCTGCCGTATATCACACCGGCTGGTATAACGCGCTCGACATCGCGCTGTTCGTTCTGGCCGCTTGGCGCTTGAGATCGCTGCGTAAGACGCATGCACAGGTATTTCCGGCGCTTGCCGGCGCGGCGTTCGGCGGCGCGATTATCGTGTTTGCGGGCGTCTCCAGCGGACTGATGGGCCCGGACACGCATACGGTCGTCGGCGCGCCCGGCGCGACCGTGCGCGATGCCGATGCGGGCGGTGCGTTCGTTTTCCCGCTCTCGGGCGGTACCATCGCGTTCCGGCGCGGACGCTCCTGGGTCACGGCCGGATCGGGCCGCCGCTATACCGGCGGTTTTATTTTGTGGGAGCGGCCGCGTACCGTCGTCCACGTCGACGCCGCCGATCCGCGCGGCGGACATTTGACGATCACGCAGCCGACGAACGCTTCGTTTCTCTCGCCGGTGTTGCTGATGCAGCAAACCACGGTCATCGACGGTATGGACGTGCGGTTCGACTCATTTTCCGTGCCGGCTGCTTCACGTAACGTCAAGACCGTGCTTTTTACCGAGCAGCAGGCGGCGCAGCTGCATGCCGATTCAGTGATTGTGGGACAGCCGGCGATTCTCTTTGCGGTGGCTGATTCGAAGGATCGCGTGCTGCCGAACGGCATCGGCATCGCGCCGCCGGGTGTCGAAAAAACGTTGGGCGGCCTGCGTTTGACCGCCTCAGTCCAAACATATCCCGCGGTCGTCGTCGCCTCCGCGCCCTACTGGCCGATTCTCGCACTCGGTTTACTGGTATGCGCCGCAGCCGCCTTGCGGCTTCGCCCTAGAACTCCGTCCCGCTCGAGAACGTGAAGCCTTCGATTTTTACCGTGGGAACGACCAGCGAATACGAATAGCCGCCGGTGCGGTGCAGGGCGTTTGCGAATTCACAGCGGCGCAGCGCCTCGATGATGCTCTGATTGAACCGCATGTTGCGCACGCCGCCGGCAATCTCGCCGTTCTCGATGAGGAACGTGCCGTCGCGCGTCATGCCGGTGACGATGGCTTTTTTCTGGTCGACCGTGCGGATATACCAAAAGCGCGTTATCAGTAGGCCGTGCTTGGTTTCGGCGATGAGCTGAGCCGCGGGCTTGCTGCCGGGCGAAACGACCACGTGTCCGGGCTGTGGACCATACGCGTTGGGCATGGGCAGCGCGTGGCCGGTATTGGGCCGCCGCAGTTTGCTCGCCCAGTAACTGTCGGTGACGATGTTTTTTGCGACGCCGTTTTCGAGCAGCGTGAGGCGCTGCGTGGGCTGGCCCTCGAAATCGAACGGCATCCCGGGATTGAGCGGGTGCGCGTAGTCGTCGGCGATCGTGACGTTGTCGCCCAGATACGCTTTGTCCAGACCGTCGCTCAGAAATGAGGAGCCCTCATCGAATGCCTGCGCGGAAAAATGATCGACCAGATACGAGAACAGCTCGCCGAACGCCGCGGGCTCCAGAATGACGGTCCACTCGCCCGGGCTCACGCCCCGCGGATGAGCCGATTCCCGAGCTTTTCGCGCTGACGCCGACCCGATGACGTGCGCGTCCAAGCGCGTGACGTCGTTGTCGTAGCCTTCCGCGAAGCCGGTTGAATCGGCGGCATTCATTTTGACGTTCACGCCGCTGTCGGTCCCGTCGAAAGACGCGCGCGCGCCGCTCGAGTTCACCACCGTGACGCCGCTTGTGCTCGTGGTTGCGAATCCCGCGCACCAATAGTCGTGCTCTTCGGCCGTCTTGAAGATGGCATCGCACATGTGCGCGCGCGTCTGCGGGGTTGCGTTCGCAGTGCCCTCGATGTACGCGCCTTCCGGCGATTCCACGGCGCCGCCGGCGGGCAGGCGCGGCAGATCGGGATCCTCCGGTGCGAGATTAGCCATCTCGATTGCACGCGAAACGGTTTCACGCAGCGCTGCCTGGTCGAGGACGTTCGTGGTGGCGACGCCGGTGCGTTTGCCCATGATGGCGCGCACGCGCACGGAAACGTCGGCGACCGCGACGTTCTGATGCACCATGTTGTGCGTGAAACGCGTCAGCGCGTCGTTGCCGCTCCATACCATGACTTCGGTTTCGTCGGCGTTCGATAGCGCGAGGACGCGCGCCGCAAGCGCTTCCCGTGCCGCGCTATCCATTGTATCCGACTCCGACCTGGACGTTGCGAAAGCGCGCGGGCGCCGCGCACTGCGCCGTTCGCCCGGTTTGCATGGGTTCGCCTTTGCCGCAATTCGGCGTGCCCCAGGCGTTCCATGAATTCTTGTCCGCGATGGCGTCACACGAGTTCCAGAACCTGGGCGTCATTCCGGCGTATGTTGGATTTTTGAGCATGCGGGCGCGCTTGCCGTTTTTTACTTCCCACGCGATCTCGCAGCCGAACTGAAAATTCAGCCGGTGATCGTCGATGGACCACGAGCGGTTGCTTTCCATGTATATTCCGTCTTTGACGTCGTCAAAAAGATTGTCAAACGGCGTATCGCCCGGAAGAAGATTCAGGTTGCACATGCGGATCATCGGAACGAATTCCCAACTCTGCGCGCGCACGCACGCGTTGCTTTCACGGCCGATGACGCGGGCGGTGTCGTTGCTCATTTCGTAGCCCACGAGCATGCCGTTGCGAATGATGTCGGAAACGGTGCTCTTCGTGCCTTCATCGTCGTACCCGACGGTTGCCAGACCTTCGGGCAGCGTGTTGTCGATGACGATGGTCACGATGTCGGATCCGTATTTGAGTTTGCCCAGCTGATCTATCTCCAGGAAACTCACGCCCGAGAAGTTCGCTTCCCAGCCCATCACGCGGTCGAGCTCCGCGGGATGTCCGCACGATTCGTGAATCTGCAATGAAACTTGCGAACCGCCCAGGATTATGTCGAACGTGCCGCTTGGACATTGCGGAGCGGAGAGCAGCGCCACGGCTTCTTCGGCGATGCGCGGCGCGTTCTGCGCCAAGTGCGCCTGCTCGATGATCTCCCAGCCGCCCGCTTTA
>DASSZL010000226.1:0-23845 GCA_035713505.1 Vulcanimicrobiaceae bacterium
GCGACGCGGACGTCGTGCGCGTACGGCAAGCCGTACGCCTGCTCGCCCAGAAGGCTGCGCTTTCGATAGTGGACCAGACGAAGATCGTGACGGCAGCCAGCGAGCTGGCGCGAAACACGCTGATCCACGGCGGGGGCGGCAGCGCCGACGTGCAGCTCGTTCGTCAGGACGGCCGCCGCGGCGTACGGATTGCATTGAGCGATGAAGGCCCGGGCATCGCGGACATCTCCAAGGCGATGGCCGGAGGTTTCAGCACCGGCGGCGGACTTGGCCTTGGCCTGTCGGGAAGCCGCCGTTTGGTGGACGATTTCAATCTCGATACCGCGCCTGGACGCGGCACGCGCATAGCGGTGATCAAATGGGCGCGGTAATCGCTCGGCATGCCGACGACGAATGGATTCCCGTCGAAGACGCCAGCGCCCCGGGACGCGTGCGCAGAGAGGCGATGCAGCAAGCGGCTCGCCTCGGCTTTAGCGAACACCGCGCGGGCGAGGTCGGCATAGCGGCGACGGAGCTCGCGACCAATCTGCACCGCCATGCCAAACGCGGCCTGATGCTCGTGCGCGTCTGTCGCGAAACCGAAGAGGGCGGACTGCTGATGGTCGCGGTCGACAGCGGTCCGGGCATGAAGGATTTCGCGCACATCGCGCGCGACGGCGAATCCTCGAAGGGTACGCTCGGGATCGGACTGGGCGCGGTCATGCGGCTAGCGAGCTGGTACGACGTGCATTCGAGCCTCGAACACGGAAGCGTGATTGCGGCCGGGTTTTGGGACGGCCGCGCGCCGGCATTTCGCCCCGCTGCGGCGGGCTTTACCCGCGCGATGACCGGTGAGACGGCATGCGGCGATGCATGGGCATCCCACGTGCAGGACGGCCGCGTAACCGTTCTTCTGGCCGATGGTCTGGGCCACGGGGAACTCGCTGCAGCCGCTTCCCGCGAAGCGGTGCGAACGTTTCTGTCCGGCACGTTGGAAACAGACTTGACCCTCACGCTGCAGCGCCTGAACGCAGCGCTGCGTTCCACGCGCGGCGCCGCTGCCGCGATCGTGTCCGCGGACCGCGCCGGCGAAACGCTCACATTCGCCGGTATCGGCAACGTCGCAGTGTGGATAGACGACGGCGAACGACGGCACGCTCTAGCCTCGACGCCCGGCATCGTGGGCGCAAATACCAAAAAGATCCGCGCGCTGCAAGTGCCGCTCGCCCCGCACGCACGCGTCGTCATGCATTCGGACGGTCTGACTTCGAAATGGAATCTCGCCGCGTATCCCGGTTTGCGCGTGAGAGATGCGCACCTCATCGCCGCGACGCTGCTTCGTGATGCGGGAACGCATCACGACGACGCTTCCATCGTCGTGATATGAGCCAGCGCCTGGCGAGCTTGCCGATAGATCGCGCCGAAGACGTTTTCGCGTTACGGCAATGCGGTCGGGTTGCGGCATCCGCGCTGGGCTGCGAGGAATCGGAGCAGGTTCGCGTTGCGACCGCCCTCAGTGAACTCGGCCGCGAGGCCGTACTGCACGGAGGCGGCTCATCGGTGGTGTTCTCGCTCGAAACCGACGGCGCGCTTTTGATCGAGTTCCAGCGTTTCCCGCAGGCGAGCCTGCGCAGCGACGCAACGTTCAGCGGGCTCGCCGCGGCCCAACGGCTGATCGACACGCTAAGCATCGTCGAGTCGGGCGGGAGCCCCGCGATTGTGTTCCGCGTGCAATGCGGCGTCTTGCGGCGCGGGGCCAAGATCAGCCCGCGCCAGCTCGGCGAAGCGATTCGCCGAACCGCCGCTCCGCGGCCGCTCGACGAGCTGCGGCTCGAAAACCGCGACCTGGTTCAGACGCTCGCGGAGCTCAAGACGCAAAAAGAAGAACTGGTGCAACTCAACGCCGAGCTGCAGGAAACCAATCGCGGCGTCATGGCGATGTACACGCAGCTGGCGGGCGAGTTGGATGAGACCAATCGCGGTGTGGTCGCGCTTTATGCGGAGCTCGACGACAAGAGCGTGCGCGTGCATGAAGCGGATCAGGCGAAGACGCGTTTTCTGGCGAGCGTCAGCCACGAACTGCGAAGTCCGATAAATTCGATTATCGGACTCACGCGGCTGCTGATGGATCAGGACGCGAACTCGAGTTCGAACGAGCAGCAGAAGCAGTTGAAGTTGATTGCCGGCTCCGCTGCGGAACTGCTGCGTCTGGTCAACGATTTGCTGGATCTGGCCAAAGCGGAATCCGGACGGCTGGTGGCCGACGTCGGCGAGGTGGATCTGAGCGAGGTGTTTTTGGAAATGCGCGGCTCGCTGCGGCCGTTCGTGCGTCCGGAAGTCTCGCTCGTGTTCGACATGGAGGATATACCGGCAATTCAGACCGATCGGCTTCTGCTCACGCAAATCATCCGGAATTTGGCGACGAACGCGTTGAAGTTCACTCCGGAAGGCACGGTCAGCGTCTGTGCGCGGCGCGCCGAGCACGAGACCGTGCAGATTGAGGTTGCCGATACGGGAATAGGGATTGCGGCTGAAGATCAACCCAAGGTTTTCGAGGAGTTTTTTCAGGTGCGCGGTCCGCTCCAAGCGCAGCACAAGGGGAGCGGGCTCGGCCTGCCGTACGCGCGGCGCGTCGCGCAGGCGCTCGGGGGCGACATCGCCTTGCGCAGCGAGTCGGGCCGCGGAAGCACCTTCACCGTATGGCTGCCGATACGCCGCGGAGAGCCGGCATTTGCGGGCCCGGCGCCCCAGCACGGCGCCGGCGCGGCTGCCGCACCGGTGGGGCGCGTGCTCATCATCGACGACGATGCTGCGTTTCGCAGCAGCTTGTGCGGCATGCTGCAGGGTATGGCCTTGCAGGTACTTGAAGCATCGGGAGGAGCGGAAGGATTGGCGGAGATGCGGCGGGCTCGGCCGGACGTTGCCTTTCTCGATCTGCGCATGCCCGATCTCAGTGGAGCAGACGTTTTGGCTCAAATGGACGCCGATGCATCGCTGCGTGACATAAAGGTCGTCATCGTGACCGGCACGGAATTAGCCGCGCCGGATCCCGCGCTTCGCCGCGTATCCGCTCTGCTCTCGAAGGCCGACATCAACGCGGAAACCGTCTCGCGCGCGCTCGGACAAGCAGTGCACACGTGATCGTGTCTGAAATTCCCGCCCGCACCGCGCACGCGCGCATCCTTCTGGTCGAGGACTCCGACAGCAACCGCTATGTCGTAAGCACCTGGCTGCGGCGCGCCGGCTACGACGTTTTGGAAGCGGCCACGGGAGCGGAGGGCTTGCGGCTGATTTCGCAGTTCCCCGTGGATTTGGCCATTCTCGATATAAATTTGCCGGACATGACGGGCTACTCGATCTGTGAACAGATCAAGTCCGACATGCGCACGCACGACGTTCCGGTACTGCACGTCTCCTCGACCGCGACTCAGGCTTCGGATCGATCCGAAGGTTTGCGCCGCGGAGCTGAAGGCTATCTCGTCGAGCCGGTCGAGCCCGAGGTGCTGCTCGCAACGGTGGAAGCATTGCTGCGCGGCGCTGCGGCACAGCGCCAAGCCGCCCGCCTTGCGCTGCGGCTTCGGCAGCTCAACGAATCGACGCTCGCGCTCAGCGAAGCGGGCGATCTCGATGACCTGTTCGACGTTATCGCGCGTCAAGCGGCGATACTGTTCGAATCGCCGGCGCTCAGCGTCGTGGCGTTTGACGGCTCGGGTCGCGTCACGCTGGCACGGCCGCACGGTGAATTGCAGACACGCCCCTGCGCGCTCGTCACCGTGGCTGCGGTCCAACGGTTGGCCGCTTGGCAGATGCGCCTGGAACCCGGCGTGCTCGACGGGCTCATCGAGACGCCGGCCGATTGCGCACACTATCTTGCGACGGTAATGGATGACGGCGAGAACCATTACGGCACCTTGTTGATCGAAATGCAAAACGAACGGCAAGCCGCACCGGAAGACGTCGCTTTGCTTAGCCAGTACGCGCGAGCCGCTAGCACCGCTTTGCGAAACCTCAATTCGTACGATATCGAACGCCGCATCGCGCTTACGCTACAACGGAATCTGCTGCCCGACGCCGCTCCGGCTATTGCAGGCCTGGATATCGCGGCGTCATATGCGGCAAGTGAAACGCACGCCGAAGTCGGCGGCGATTTCTACGAAATATTCGCGCTCGGCGACGATCGCGTCGTGGTCGCCATCGGCGACGTCGTCGGGCACTCACTCGAAGCAGCCGCCGTCATGGCGCAGCTTCGCACCGGCATCCGATGCTACGCGCTGGAGGGGCACGCCCCGGCCGCAATCCTGGAACGCCTCAACAAGTTGTTGTTCAAATTTCACAGCGAGGTCACGGCGACCGCGTGCTGTTTAATCTACGACAGATTGACGGGGCATTGCGAAATCGCCAATGCCGGTCATCTGCCGCCGCTTCATGCATCTGCCGCCTCCTCGGCGTTGTCGTTTGTTCCGCTGGGCGGCACGCTGCTGGGCGTCGAGCCGTTCCACGTCCCGGTGCGCCGGATTACGCTGGCGCAGGATGATTTGCTCGTGCTTTTCACCGACGGACTGGTGGAGCGCAGCGGCGAGCCCATCGATGTTGGGCTTGCGCGGCTGGCTGCGGCGCTGGGCGATCGCAGCGGCCCGGCGGACCTCTTGTGCGAGCGGCTGCTCAAGCACGTCGCACCTGCAGACCTCGTCGACGACATCGCCATCATCGCTTTGCGCCGCCTCGGCGCCGGCACGCGCGCGTAAAATCCGGCTCTCTCCCGGCCCGAAAAAGCGTGCGACGGGGCGGCAGGCTCGTTACGATGCCCTGTCGCTGGGTAGGCTGAACGAGTTATGGGCGCCAAGTGGAGTGAAGTCCGGCAAGAAATCGTTCCGGTAGCAAAACAATCGTGGACCGAGTTCCAGCGGCATAACGCCCAATGGCTTGCCGCGGCACTGGCATATTTTGCCGCGTTTGCGATCGCGCCGCTGATAATTGTTTTCGTCGAGATCGCGGGACTCGTAATCCACGATCATCAGCGCGTGCTCAACTTGATCTTCGGCTACCTGCAGCGCGATGCCGGTGGCGGCGCGGGCGCCGTCAAGCAAATCGTGGCGGCGACGTTCAATGAGCCGCGCAAAGGAATCGTTGCCGAAATCATCGGCTGGATCGTGTTCATCATCGCCGCGGTGGGTTTGTTCGGGGCGGTGCAGTTCGCGCTCAACACCGTGTGGGACGTCACGCCGCAGAAAAAGACGCTCAAGCAGGCCATACGACAGCGCGCTTCGAGCTTCGGTGTGATGCTCGGCATTGCGCTGCTGCTGCTCATCTCGATGGGCGTCAACGCCGTCCTGACGATAATGTCCGCGTACTTGACCCAGGTATTCCCCGGCTTTGCCACGCTCATGAAGATCGCGGACTTCGCACTTTCGTTCGCGGTACTTTGGGGTGCGTTCGCGCTCTTATACGAGTATCTCCCCGAATGCAAGATCGAATGGCGAGACGTCTGGGTCGGGTCCGCGGTTACGTCGTTCTTATTTGTCGTTGGGCAATTCTTGCTGGGGTGGTACCTGGGCCGTGCCGGCGTCAGCTCCGGTTACGGGGCATTCGGATCGCTGGTGGTCTTTCTCATCTGGGTGAACTACTCTGGGCAGATCGTGCTTTTTGGCGCTGAAGTGACCCAAGTTTATGCGCAGCGATACGGATCGCTGGCGCAGTCGCGGGGGACCCGCGGCGAGATTACCTACCGCACAACGTCCACAGTTGGAGACAGAATATGATGAACGAAGTGTCAGGCCCTCTGCAGCGCGTGACCACCGGCGAAATCGATCAGCCTTCGGTTTCTCGAGCGGCCGGCGACCATGTCTCAAACATGAGCCACGAGCAGCTGACGCAAAATCTGCAGACGGCCGCGCAGAACGCGCAGCAAAACGGCTCCGAAGACGTTGCCCAGCAGATCATGGGACTGCTCTCACAGCACGGCTCAAATCCGCAGAGCCTCAAGCAAGAAGCGATTTCGCTCATAACTAAAAACCCGCAGATTCTGCAACACTTCGAACCACAGTTCGCCAAGGACGTCTTGAGCCGCATATAGCGAACGCAGAACCCCCAACAGTCCAGCAAGCGAAATGGATTAGCGCGATTTCGTGCCTAGCAGTCGCGCGGCAAGCGGTCTGAGCACAACCCGGTGACCGCCTTCAGCGCCGCCCAGAGGTGTCGCGCGTCGCCTACCTGGGCAACAATGCGGTACGGAGGTCGCCATGATCGGAAGAACCGTGGTACTCATCGGCCTAGTGCTGCTCGTCTCCAGCTGCAGCGGCGGAAAGCAGGGACAAAGCAGCACCACGACAAGCACCACGACGACGACTCAATCGACTCCCGCAGCGTCGCCCGTTGCCGCATCGCCGGCGGCCTCGGCTTCCATGGTCACCTCGCTCACCCCGGCACCGGCGCCCACTGCCGCGCCGCCGACGCCGACCCATTCCCCGACGGCGACGCGACGGCCGCTCCCAACGGCAACAAAACGGCCTGCGACGCCGCTCCCGCCAAAGAAAGCGGCGGCCGCTACGATTTCGTTCACCGGCGCGCAAGCCGTGAGCGGCGAGAAGCAGTGGGAGCAGAGCTGCGCACCCTGTCACGGTGCGAATATGGAAGGCGGCGCCGGACCGGCGCTTGCCGGGCCGAATTCGCTCACGCTCACGACCAAGCTTCACGCAACGGTGAGCGACATCTTCGGATATATGACGACCAACATGCCGTTGAACGCGCCGGCCAGCTTGACCCACGATCAATACGTCAACATCATGGCGTACGTCATGAAGCTCAACGGTTACGCGCCATCCAGCGTACCGCTGACGTTCGAACGAGCGGACTCCTCGAAAGCGCCGCTTCGAGCGCCCGGGCACTCCTGAAACCGCTATTAGGCGACCGTGTGCCCTTGGCGCCGCAGGACGGCATGCGTAGCCTTCTGCGACGCTGCGAATTCAACGCATTCGTATCCCAGAGCCCGCAAGTCGACCCCTTCGAACAACGGTTCGCCCTGGCCGAGCAGGACGGGCGCGATAGCAATGTGCAGTTCATCAACCAGGCCCGCACAGAGATACTGCCGGATTGTGTTCGGCCCCCCGCCGATCCGCACGTCCATTCCGGCAGCGGCCTCGCGCGCACGGTCGAGCGCCTCGCGAATGCCTCCTGTTATGAAGTGAAACGTCGTGCCGCCTTCCATGTCGATGGAAGGACGAGCATGATGAGTCAAGATGAAGACCGGAACGTGATACGGTGGATTGTCTTCCCACCAGCCTTTCCAATTCGTGTCCGGCCAGTCTCCACGAATGGGTCCGAACATGTTCCTCCCAAGAATCCAGGCGCCGACATTCTCAAAGCCGCGAGCGGCGAAATCATCGTCAACCCCGGTCGTGCCGCCGTCCTTGCCGAACAAGGCCCGCTGGAACGTGCGCGTCGGGACTAGCCACTGGTGCAGCTCCGTCCCGCCAACGCCGAGCGGATTGTCGATGTCTTGATTCGGGCCTGCTCCGTATCCGTCGAGCGAGATGGTGAAGCACGCAACGCGAACTCGTGTCACTGTGTACCTCGTAAAAATAGGATTGTAAATTCCATCCTTCGCATTACTGCCACCACTCAACCTGGATCAAGGCTGGATAAAGAATCTGGCCGTGCGTTCCGCAGTGACCTCAGGTACCCCGGCAATCTAACCGTGGACCGAAACATGGTGATAGCGGGAATCGTCAAAGGGGACGTTGCGGTAAAGTCCGGCGTCCAGGCCGTCGTCACCGGTGTCGTCAAGGGTAACTTGCTGGCCGAAACTGATTCGGTAATCTTTCTTTCCGGCGCCGTTGAAGGCGACATGAAACTGGACGGAAACGCATTCGTTACCGGTTTTGTGAAAGGTCAAGTGAACGGAAGCGAAGACGCTTGTCTTTACGTCCCGTAGTCTGCTTCGGCTCGCACGGCCACGACGCAATTCGGACAATGAAAAACGCCCGTGAATTACGAGCGTTTAAAATGGTAGCCCCAGCGGGATTCGAACCCGCGTTACCGCCGTGAGAGGGCGGCGTCCTAGGCCTCTAGACGATAGGGCCATGCTCCCCGGCAGTGACTCGAACACCGATAGCCAGATCCAGAATCTGGAGTCCTACCATTAGACGACCGGGGAATGGCAGCGACGGTTATACTACACTGACGCGCCAGGGTCTTGCAAGCGACGACGACGCTTTGCATTCCGCCCGCCGTAAGTTTCGGTCTGGCTGTGGCAGTTTGGGCAAAGCATTCGCAAATTCTCTAGGCGATGGTCATCCCGAACGCCGTTGATGTGGTCGATGTGCATGGTGAGCGGCAGGTCTCGCCACCTCGTAATCCCGCACTGGCTGCATTGATTGACCAGTAAGCCGGCGTTCAAAAGCCGCGACTTGACGTGGTGACGGTTTCGAGGCCCCGTGAGCAGGCATTCAATCGGCATCCCCTGCGGGCGCGTCTTAATTTCGCCCCGCCGAACGGCTTTGTGCCAGCTGTTTCCGTTGAATCCGAACTTCGCGCGGCACTCCCGATAAGAGTGCCCCTCGTCGTAGTATGCTTGCACGGCCGCCCAATCGTAGCGCCGGCGCCTATCGGCGAAAGGCGTTCGTGAGGTAACAAGCTCGCCGCGCTTGATCGCTTTGACCCATGCCGTGTGGGTGAATCCGAAGCGCCGGCGGCAGTCGACGAAAGAATGGCCCTCGTTGTGGTAGCGCTGGATTTCGCGCCAGTTGAACACCCGATTCATCGAACATACGTTCGGTGGACTGAGGATCTGTTCCTTGCTCGCCCCGACAGGCGAGCGGCCGTAAGCAGGCTAAAACGGATAAACACTATTCTGCATGCCGGGGGTTCGGGTGAACATTTTACGCGGGTTCGTCTTGGTATTTGTCGCCGCAGCGGCGGTCGCGGCGTGCGGCGGCAGCTCGGGCGGCGCCGGCGCACCCGTGATTCCGAAAACGCCGAAAAACGGCATGGCGAAATTTACGATAGCCGTACCGGCGCAAGCGGCGGCGGCGAGCAAACCGCAGTACGTGTCACCGAACACGCAGTCCGCAAGCATCTCCGTAAACGGCGGCACGCCGGCGGCCGTCGCCCTCACCGCGGGTTCGTCCAATTGCACGAGCAGCAGCACCGGCTTGCAGTGCAGCATTTCGATTACCGCGCCGATCGGGAATGACACGTTCACGATTTCGCTCTACGCCAGTACGAACGCGACCGGCACGCCGCTCGCGACGCAGTCGATTTCGGCAAACGTTACCGCAGATCAAAGCACGCCGGTCAACGTGACGCTCAACGGCGTGGTCGCCGCACTTGCGCTCGCTCTTTCGAATCCCTCGCCGCAAGAAGGCTCCGCCTCGGACGTCACTCTCACCGTCACCGCAAAAGACGCTGCCGGCGCTACGATTATCGGCCCGGGAAATTTTGCTTCGCCGATAACCGTTGCGGACGACGATACCAGCGGTGCGACCTCGCTCAGCGGTACGCAAATCACGAGCCCCGATGCGAATACCGTTACGGTGCATTACACCGGCGCACACGTTGTCGCGCATTTCAGCGCAAGCACGGGCAGCGTAACGCCGGCAACGGTAACGCTGCAATCCGTGCCTGCTGCGACGCCATCTCCGACTCCGTCGCCAACGCCAACGCCCACGCCAACGCCCACGCCAACACCTACACCAACACCGACACCAACACCGACACCGACACCGACACCGACACCGATCGTCGCTCCGGCTAGCGAATATCTCTGGGTTGCCAATTACGGCGGACACAGTGTGCTCGCGTTCGACACGGCCTCGATTCTGAGCGGCGGCAGCCCGGCGCCCGTCATTGTGCTCGGCGGTTCGAATACCGGCTTTTCCACGTACAGCCCGGAGTGCGTGCAGCAAGACACCTTTGGCAACATGTTCGTCGTCGCAAGCCAGGGCTCAAAGCAGCCCGGCGCGATCATGTATTTCGCCGGCGGGACCATCGGCGGAAACCTCACGCCCACGGCCACGATATCCGGCAGCAACACTACCCTTGTGAATCCGGTGGGTTGCGCGTTTGACGCGTCAGGTAATCTGTGGGTGGCCAACGACGACAACTACAACGATAGCCTGGTCATGTTCACGACCGCGCAGCTCATAACAGGCGGAAACATCGCCCCGGCAACGATTGTTCAGCCAGTCAGCTGTTGTCAAAACACCTCGCTGTGCAACACGGTCGGCGTTGCGTTCGATCCCAGCGGCGATTTGTGGACCGGCAGTCTCTGTGCGGCGACCGTGGAGTTTCAACCGCAGCAAATCGCATCGACCAACGCGCCCGGCCCCGTTGCATACATCCAGCCGGGGGGCGTGAACGACCTCATCTTCGACTCCTCCGGAAATCTCTGGAGGGCGCTCGGCGGCAGCATCGACGAGTACAACGCGTCGAACCTGCAGTTCGCGCCGGACGTGACGCCCGATGCGACGATTTCCGGAGCGGCAACCCAGATCGGCAGCGCGTTCGGCATGTCATTCGACTCCAGCGGCAATCTCTGGGTGGCGGACAGCGCGAACAGCGCACTGCTCATGTTCGCAAAGACCGGTCTCACTCCGGGCGGAGACATCGCTCCCTCGGCCGTGATCTCGGGCGGCCTAACGCAGCTCAGTAGCCCGGCGGACATACATTTCTTCTCGCTGCCGCGAATTCCGACGGTCCGCAGACACTAGCGTTTTTCGGTTCTCGTCGAAGGGAATACCCAAGGCGTGAGGCGCAAGACGCCTCCTTGCTTCACTTTGACTTTCCTAGAAGGAGACGCTCGTGCAGGCAGTCGTGCTGGTCGGGGGTGAGGGAACACGGCTTCGTCCGCTAACCTTCGGCACGCCCAAACCCATGGTCCCGATCATGAACGTGCCGTTCCTGGCGCGCACGCTCGAGCGTCTGTACGATGCCGGAATTCGCGAGGTCATTCTGCCCGCCGGCTACCTGCCCCAGGCGATTACCGATTACTTCGGCGACGGTTCGAACTTCGGCATGAAGATCACGTACGTGATCGAGGACGAGCCTTTGGGGACCGCCGGCGCGATAAAGAACGTCGAGCAGTATATTCACGGGCCGTTTTTCGTGCTCAACGGCGACGTGCTCACCAGCCTGGATCTGCAGGCGATGATCGACTACCACAACGCCAAAGGCGGCTTGGGCGTCCTGCATCTCATTAAAGTAGAAGATCCGTCGGCTTTCGGCTGCGTCGTGCACGACGAGCAGGGCCGTATCTCGCAGTTCGTCGAGAAGCCGCCCAAAGGCACCGAGCCGACCAATGAGGTGAACGCGGGCACCTACCTGCTGGAAAAAGCAGTCCTGGACATGATTCCGCCGGGCCGCAGCGTCTCGATCGAACGGGAAACGTTCCCCAAAATTTTGGCCGAGGGACACACGCTCTACGCGTACACCACGGCCGACTACTGGATCGATCTCGGCCGCCCGGAACATTACCTGAACGCGCACCGTGATATTCTTTCCGGCGCGATGCCGCTCAAGATCGAGCCCGGGCTGAACGGGCCGGGATCCGGCAAGGTGCATCCCGAGAGCCTCATTCAGCCGGTGCACGTGGATGCCGGCGTGCAGATTGACCCGTCCGCGAAGGTGGGCCCGAACGTCGTGCTGGGCGCCGGCTGTAAGATCGGCCCGAAAGCCCGGCTCACTGACTGCGTGCTTTGGGACGGCGTAACCGTTGGGGCCGGCGCGGTCATCGATGAGTCCATCATCGCCAGCGGCGCGCGCGTGGGCGAGAACGCGGTTGTGAGCCGCGGC
This sequence comes from Vulcanimicrobiaceae bacterium, assembly GCA_035713505.1. Lineage (GTDB taxonomy): Bacteria > Vulcanimicrobiota > Vulcanimicrobiia > Vulcanimicrobiales > Vulcanimicrobiaceae > DATGJX01. The sequence goes on from DASSZL010000226.1 coordinate 11,767, forward strand.
AGCGTCATCGGGCACGATGCCATAATCGAGGCCGGGACGGTGCTGCCCGAGGGCGCGCGGGTGGGTCCGACGGCGCCGATCCCCGCACGCTAGGGACCGCAGAAGGCGAGCGGGTGCAACCTCCCTAGCCCTTTCAAAGGTTTATCCTTTCATAAGCGACGGGTATAACTTGCTCGTCCGCTGCAGGGGGGTAGCCGCCAGCTTTGCCCGCCTGTTCTAGCAAGTATTCTCTCCCAGCTGGCGTTTGGAGATCTTGGTGGTAGGTAGGCCCTCAGACACGCTCGCCGTGGTCTCTGTTCCGCGCACCCTGTTCATGGGCTCGTTCCCTCCGCGGGAATGCGGAATCGCGACCTTTACGAAGGACGTCGTCGACTCGTTCGACCGCGCGTTCCGTACCAGCAGCGAGATTATCGCCATCGACGAACCCGGAGGCGACGTGCGCAAGTACGGCCCCGAAGTCGTGGCGCGTCTGAAGCAAGATTCGCGCGAGTCGTATGCCGACGTTGCCGCGATCGTGAACGCGCATCCCGCCGAGGTGCTGAACATTCAGCACGAGTACGGACTTTTCGGCGGTGAGCGCGGCGAGTGGCTTGTCGACTTCATGCAGGCAACCGAGAAGCCGGTGGTGCTCACGATGCACACGGTGCTGCCCGAACCGGACGAAGTGATGCTCCGCGTTACGCGCGAGCTCTGCCGGTACGCGAATAGCGTGGTCGTGCTCTCGGAAACCGGACGCGATCTGCTTAGCCGCGTGTATCACGTGGATCCGGCGCGCGTACGCGTCATTCACCACGGCGTTCCCGACGTGCCGTTCCGCGACTCCGGGCCGTTCAAAGCCTCGTTCGGCATCGGCCAGCGCATGGTGATTTCGACGTTCGGTCTTATCAATCGCGGCAAGGGTCTGGAATTCGCGATCGAGGCGATGCGCAGCGTCGTGAAGCGCCATCCCGAAACGCTGTATCTGATTTTAGGTGAAACGCATCCGGTCGTTCGCCGGCAAGAAGGCGAATCGTATCGCGAATCGCTGCAGCAGATGGTGCGCGATTTCGGTCTGCAGCACAACGTGCAGCTGATCGACAAGTATCTCGATTTCGACGAACTGGTAAGCTATCTCGAAGCAACGGACATTTATCTCACGCCGTACCTGAACCCGACGCAGATCGTCAGCGGCACGCTCGCCTATGCGGTGGGCTGCGGCAAGGCGATCGTGTCGACGCCGTATCTATACGCCCAGGAAGTGCTCGCGAACCATCGCGGGTTCTTATGCGACTTCCGGGACGCCAAATCGATCGCGCAGCTGGTCAACGGCCTGCTCGACGATCCGGCGTTACGCCGCGCCACCGAGCGCCGTGCGTACCGGTTCGGACGCCAGATGACGTGGCCGCACGTGGCCGCCGAATACGGCAAACTGTTTGCGGAACTGGCGCCGCAGGAACTGGAGCTCATTCATTCTGCATAGAGTTGGCCCTGAAGCGGCCCCCGGCGCACCCAAGCCCGAGCTCGATCACCTGATCGCGCTCACGGACGACGTGGGCGTGATTCAACACGCCGTCGAGGACGTGCCGAACCGTTCCACCGGCTATTGCACCGATGACGTCTCGCGCGCGTTCATGGTCGTGCTCGCGAAGATGGACATCGATCCCGACGACGCCATGGCGCAGCGCATGGCGACGATTTACTTGTCGTTCCTGCACGACGCCCAGCTCGATGACGGACGTTTCCACAATTTCATGAGCTACGAGCGTACGTGGCTGGATGCGGTCGGCACGCACGATTCCGTCGGACGAGCGCTCTGGTCGCTCGGCTACGGCATGCGGCACGCGCAGCGCGGCTCATGGCGCCGCATTTCCAAGAAGCTGTTCGGCAACGGGCTGCGCGCGGTGGAGTGGCTGCAATGGCCGCGCGCGCAAGCGTATGCGGCAATCGGCCTCTCGCATGCCTGCGAGTCGTCGATCGCCGACGGCGATGCCGCGGAATACCGCGCGCTGCTGCGCACACTGGCGGATCAGTTGAAAGAGCGCTACCTGGAAGTGCGCGCCGCCGACTGGCACTGGTACGAGAATCTGATGACATACGATAACGCCCGGCTGTGCGAGGCGATGCTGCGCGCGGGTCTGGCGCTCGGGGACGACGATCTGGTCGCCATCGGCTTGCGCACGTTCGAATTTTATAAGAACGTGACCGTCGAGGACGGCGTATTCGTGCCTATCGGAAACGAGGGCTGGTACCACCGCGGCGGATCGCGCCCGCGCTATTGCCAGCAACCGCTCGAAGCGGTTTCGCTGGTTGACGCCTCGCTCGCGGCCTATGACGCAACCGGCGATCCGGCGTACCGCGCGACCGCGCAAACCGGTCTTGACTGGTATCACGGGCGCAATACGCGCGGCATCGTCATGGGCCGCAGCGGCGGCTGCCTGGACGGCTTGAACGAGACCTCGGTGAACATGAATATGGGCGCCGAATCCACGCTTGCGTACTTGGCCAGCGCCTATGCTCTGGCGGCGCGCCCGGCGAAGACCCTCACTATCGCCCGATAGTGCCAAAACCTGCTACAAATATCGCTCCCTGCATATCCAGGGGGCGATTTTTGCTCTCATGGCGAAGAAACACGTGATGATCCTGGAGACCGAAACCCTAAACGACGTGCAAGCCGCAGCCGTTCGCCATGCGAACGGTCCCTGCCTGATTTTCGCAGGCGCCGGCAGCGGCAAGACGCGTGTGCTCACGCACCGCATCGCCTATCTGCTGGGCGAACTGGACGTCGCGCCGGATCGTATCCTGGCGGTGACGTTCACCAACAAAGCTGCCGGCGAGATGAAATCCCGCCTCGAGCGCATGGTGGGCGCGCAGGCGCGCGACCTGTGGGTCGGCACGTTCCATTCCATGTGCGTGCGCATGCTGCGCCGCGACGGCGGCCGCGCCGGCATCTCGTCGAATTTCGCGATCATCGACGATGCCGATCAGCGCACGCTCGTCAAAGAGATTATCGCGGACCTGGATTACGATGAGCGCCAGCTCACGCCGGGCGCCGCGCTGGCGGAGATCAGCAAAGCCAAGAACGCACTGGTCTGGCCCGAGCAGTATCACGAGAAGAACACCTCGTTCCTGGGCGAACGCTTCGGCAACGTCTACGCGGAGTATCAGCGCCGGCTCGCAGAGTCCAACAGCTTGGACTTCGACGACCTCATCGTACGCACGATCGATCTCTTCGAAAAAGACGAAGCGACGCGCACGAAATGGCAGAAGCGCTTCCAGTACATCCTGGTCGACGAGTACCAGGACGTCAACTTCGCGCAGTACCGTCTCATCGCGCTGCTGGGCGAGAAGCACAAGAACGTGACCGTCGTCGGCGACGACGATCAATCGATCTATTCGTGGCGCGGCAGCGACTACCGCATGATCCTGCGCTTCGAACAAGACTTCAAGGGCGCCAAAGTCTTCACGCTGGAAGAGAACTACCGCAGCACGCAGACGATTCTGGACGCGGCCAACGCGCTGGTTTCCAACAATACGCACCGCCAGACCAAGAAACTCTTCACCAGCCGTGCCGAAGGCGATAAGATAACGGCATTCGGTGCGGACACCGAGCGCTCCGAAGCGCGCTACGTCGTCGAGAAGATCAAGGAACTCGTCCGCGAGGGCTCGGCATACCGCGATTTCCTCGTGCTGTACCGCACCAACGCGCAGTCGCGCGTATTCGAAGAAGCGCTGATTGCCGAGGGCATTCCGTACCGCGTGGTCGGCGGCGTCGGCTTCTACGCGCGTACCGAAATCAAAGACATCATCGCCTACCTGCGCTATATCGAGAATCCGTCCGACGCGATCGCGTTCAAACGTATCGTCAACGTGCCGCGCCGCAGCATCGGCCAGCAGACGCTCGCGAGCCTGGTGGGCGCAGCCAATCAGGCGCACATGTCCGTCGGTGAGGCGATCTTCGACAAGGAACTGCTCAAGCGAGCCGTTCCGAAGAAGACCAAAGAACTCGAGCGGTTCGCCGAACTGATCGAAACGCTGCGCACGCAGGTCAAAAATTATTCCATCGCCGATCTGCTGATCGCCGTGATGGAAGAGTCGGGCTATGTGCGCGAATTGCGCAACGAAGACACCGCCGACGCCCGTACGCGTTTGGAGAATCTCCAAGAACTCGTCGGCGTTGCCCGCGAGTATCAGGAAAACGAACCGGAAGCAACGGTCTCCTCATTCCTGGCGAACATCGCGCTCATCAGCGATCTCGATTCGCTCGACGCGGAGTCGTCCTATGTGACGCTCATGACGCTGCACGGCGCCAAGGGCCTGGAATTCCCGAACGTGTTCCTCACGGGTCTGGAAGAAGGCGTGTTCCCGCACTCTCGCGCGCTCGTCGACATGACCGAGCTCGAAGAAGAGCGGCGCCTTGCGTACGTCGGCGTCACGCGTGCGATGGACCGGCTGTATCTTTCGTATGCGGAACGTCGCACGCTGTTCGGCAACACGTTCGCCCATCCGAAGTCTCGCTTCTTGGAAGAGATGCCGCAGGTCGAGATGCTCGGGGGCGTGGTGCTGCCGCGTCCGGCGGGCGGCCGCTGGCGCGAAGTCTCGATTCACGAAACGGCCGGCGCGGGCATGAACATGGACCTGAAAAAGGGCGATCGCGTGCGCCATCCCAAGTGGGGTGAGGGCACGATCGGCGACGTCGTCGGCGCGGGCGGCGACGGTTTGGTCACCATCGATTTTCCGAACGTGGGACAGAAGATGGTCATGCTGAAATACGCACCTCTCGAAAAAGTCTAGTCATCCTGAACCTGTCGAAGGATGTTGCGAGTAGCCGTTTCCGGAGCGCTGGGACGCATGGGGCGGCTGGCGTGCGAAACGGTGAAATCGGCACCGGATCTGCAGTACGCCGGCGGCTTTGCCCGGACCAGGGTTCCCGAAGAACAGATTGATGACGACCTTGGGCGTTTGCTCTTAGAGCAGAGGCCCGAGGTTCTTATCGATTTCACGACGCGCCCGGCGACGCAAGACAGTGCGCGAACGGCGCTGGAAAACGGCGTTTTTCCGGTCATCGGCTCCAGCGAGTGGAACGAACAAGAGCGCGAAGAACTCGGCGCTCTGTGCGATGCGCTGAACATGGGCGCACTACTGGTACCAAACTTCGCGATCGGCGCAGTGCTGATGATGCGCTTCGCGCAGGAAGCGGCGCGCTTTTTCCCCACCATCGAGATCGTGGAGATGCATCGCGCCGACAAGCGCGACAAGCCCAGCGGAACGGCTGCGGCGACGGCGGCGCGCATCAAGCGCAGCGGCGGTCCCGCGGACGTGCCGATTCACAGCGTTCGTCTACAAGGTCTGCTCGCGCACCAGGAAGTCTTGTGCGGAAGCGCCGGCGAGTTGCTGACGATTCGCCATGATTCGCTCTCGCGCGAATCCTTCGCGGCCGGTATACTGTTTGCAATTCGAAACACGGCCGGTTTGAAAGGACTGCACGTGGGCTTAGACGCCATCATTCGCGGCGCCGGGGGGGAACGCCCGTGAAAGTGGCGGTTGTCGGTGCCACGGGGGTTGTCGGCGAGACGATTTTGCGCGTGCTCGACGAGCGCCGCGTGCCCGTCGAAGGCCTCGGACGCTTTGCGTCCCGCACGCGCGGCAACGTCGAAAAAACCACACCCGAGGCGTTGACGCAATACGATGCGGTGTTTTTCGCGAGCTCGGAAGACGCCAGTGAAAAATATGCGCCGCCGCTGCTGGAGCGCGGGGCGGTGGTCATCGACAACAGTTCGACGTACCGGATGCGCGAGGACGTGCCGCTCATCGTTCCGGAAGTGAACGCGCACACGCTGCGGCCGGAGCACCGGCTCTTTCCCGTGGGCAATTGCACGGCGATCATTCTTTGCGTGGCGCTGGGTCCGGTGCGCGATACGGCGGGCCTCTCGTGCGTGCGCGTCGCAACGTACCAAGCGATCAGCGGCGCAGGCCGTGCGGCGCTCGACCAGTTCGATCTCGGCGAAGGCAACGTGGTGCGCAACGTCGTGCCGCAGATCGGCAGTTTCGAAGAGGGCGGCTATACCGGCGAGGAACTGAAAGTTGCCGCCGAAACGCGCAAGATACTGGAACTGCCGCAGCTGCCGGTGTATGCGACGACGGTTCGCGTTCCGGTGCGTACCGCTCATTCCGAAGCGGCGTTCTTCGAAACCGCGCGCGATACGAGCGTCGAGGAACTTGCCGCCGCATTCGAACGCGCACCGGGCGTTGTGTTTCACCGCGAAGGCATCATCACGCCTCGTGAAGTGGAAGGCACGGATCTCGTCCACGTCGCGCGTCTGCGCGCCGAGGGGGAATCACGGCGGAACTTCCAGATGTGGATCGTGGGTGACCAGCTTCGGAAAGGGGCTGCCACCAACGGCGTGCAGATTTTGGAACTGCTGCTGCAGCGGGGCGCGCTGTGAAAAATCCCGTCGTTCTGAAGTTCGGCGGCACGTCGGTTGCCACGCCGGAATTGCGCGAGATCGCAATCCGCCGCCTGCAGGAGGAAATCGAACGCGGCTGCGCTCCCGTCGCGGTCGTATCGGCAATGGGCCGGACGCCCGAACCCTATGCGACGGACACGCTGCTCTCGCTCATCGGCGGACGCAGCGGCACACGGAACAGCGACGTGCTCCTCTCGTGCGCGGAGCTCATTTCCGCCGCGGTATTCACCGACACGCTGCAAGACCAAGGACTGCAAGCCGTCGCGTTGAGCGGCGCGCAGGCGGGCATCATCACGACCGGCGCGCACGGCGAGGCGAAGATCGTTCGCGTCGAGCCCGGACGCGTTCGCGAAATTATTGAATCGGGTGCAATCCCGGTCATCGCCGGATTTCAAGGCATCACCGAAGACGGGGACATCACGACGCTGGGCCGCGGCGGCAGCGACCTAACCGCTATCGCGCTCGGCCACGCGCTTGACGCCGAGCGCGTGGACATTTATACCGACGTAAGCGGCGCCATGACGGGCGATCCGCGCCGCATCGCGGGGGCGCACACAATCGAGCGCGCGAGTTTGGAAGAGATGACCGAACTTGCGCAGCACGGCGCGAAGGTGATGCACCATAAGGCCGCCGACTTCGCGCAGCGCACGAACACGCCGTACGCGATCAAAGGCCTGCGCACCGGCGAAGGCACGATTGTCGACGAGAACATCGAACATGAGAAACCGGTAACGGGCGTAACGGCATCGGGCCGCGTCACCTGGATTCGCGTCATTCGCGGCGACATCGAGGATCAGCAGCGCCGCATGGCCGTGGAGCTGCAGATGTTTCAGCGCATCGCCGATGCGGGCATTTCCATCGATCAGGTCACGATCAATCAAGCCGGCGTGATGTTCGTCGTGGAGGGCGATCGCGGCAGCGAGATTCGCCAGTTGCTCGGCGACTTGAATCTCGCCGTGCGCGTTCGCGAAGCGTGTTCCAAACTGTCGGTCGTCGGCGCCGCGATGCGGTACACGCCGGGCGTCATCAACGGCATCGTCCAAGCGCTCTCGGCGGTAAACGTCGAGATCATCCACTGCACGGACAGCAACATCACGGTTTCGATTCTCGTGCCGGCCGCCGACGCGCAGCGCGCCGAACAAGCGGTTCACGATCGGTTCCACCTGGAAGAAGCCCGCGGTGAGGTAAACGTATGAACTTGGGCACTATCCTGACGGCGATGGTCACGCCGTTCGACGAATGCGGCGAGCTCGACGTACGGGAAGGCGCGCGCATCGCCGCTTGGCTCATCGAGCGCGGGAACGACGGCCTGGTGGTCGCGGGATCGACCGGTGAGGGACAGACGCTCTCGCGCGACGAGCGCTCCGCGCTGATTGCCGCGGTCAAAGAAGTGTCGGCCGGGCGCGCGGCCGTTGTCGCAAATGCCGGAAGCAATGACACGCGCGACTCCGTTGCGTCGGTTGAGCAAGCGCAGCGCGCCGGCGCGGACGCGATTCTCGCGGTCGTGCCATACTACAACAAACCCACGCAGCGCGGGATGCTCGCACACTTCGGCGCGATTGCGCAGGCCGTGCCGCTGCCGATCATCGTCTATAACATTCCCGGACGCACCGGTGCGAATATGCTGCCGGAGACGCTGCTCGAACTCGCCGAGCGCCACACGAATATCGCGGGCGTGAAAGAATCAAGCGGCGATCTCATGCAGATCGGCACGATCCTGGCGGATCGCAAGCCCGGATTTGCGGTGTACAGCGGAGACGATCATTTGTTTTTGCCGTGCCTGTCGATGGGCGCCGACGGTGTGGTCGGCGTGGCCTCACATCTGTGTTCGCGCGAGTATCGCGCGATGCTCGGCGCGTACCGCGCCGGAAACGTCGCAGAGGCGGCACGCATTCATCTCTCGCTGCTGCCGCTCATTCGTGCGCTCTTCGCAACGACGAACCCCATCGCCGTGAAGTGGGCAATGCGCGAACTCGGCTTTAAAACGGGCGAATGCCGTCTGCCGCTCGACGCCATGCCCGGCGCGGTCGCGGAGGGTTTGGGCCGGCTGCTCGCTCCCTATCGAGATATCGTCCTGTCTTGAGTTCCATTACCATTCTGAAATGCCGGCTGGACGCGCTCGATGCCGGCGAGGCAACCGAACGAATTCTGCGTTTCGCGCGCGAAGGCGCCGGGGCGCAAGTCGTCACGCTGGGCACGGAGATGGTCGTGCATGCCCAGCACGACGCGCGTTATCGAGAGGTCGTGAATGCCTGCGCGCTCTCGTTGTGCGATACCGTCGGTTTGCTCGCCGTGGCGCGTTCGCGCGGATCGGATCTGCGCGAACGCGTGACCGGCGTCGAACTCGTCGACCACCTGTGCGCGCGCGCGGCTCCAGAAGGCGTCCCGATCTTTTTATTGGGCGGTTCTCCGGGCATCGCGGACCGGGCGGCGGAAGAACTGCAGCGGCGATATCCCGGCCTGCGCATCGCTGGAACGCGCGACGGCTATTTCGCCGAGGAAGAGTCGTCGCGTATCGCCGGCGAGATCAAGGCGACGGGAGCCCAATTGCTGTTCGTGGGGTTGGGCTTTCCGAAGCAAGAGTACTGGCTTGCGGAACATCTGCGTGAAACGGGGTGCGGCGCGGGTATCGGCGTCGGCGGTTCGTTCGACGTCATTAGCGGAAACCTCGAGCGCGCCCCGGAGCGCTGGCGTAATCTCGGTTTGGAATGGCTCTACCGGCTGCTCAAAGAACCGCACCGCTGGCGGCGCCAGTTGGCGCTGCCGCATTTCGTGCTCTTGGTCGCCGGAGAAAGCGTGCGATCGCGTTTTGCGAGGGGAAAGACGTAACCCATGAAAGCGATGATTCTGGCGGGCGGTTTGAGCACCCGGCTCTATCCGCTCACGAAACAAGTGCCCAAGCCGCTCGTCCCGGTCGTGGGCGAACCGAATGCGGTGCACTTGATTCGCTATCTGAAGGCCCACGGCATCGATCGGATCGCGATTAACGTGCATTACCTGGCCGATATGATCGTCGATACGCTGGGCGACGGATCCGCATACGGCGTGCGCTTGGAGTACTTGCACGAAAAGGTGCTTCTCGGAAGCGCGGGCGCGGTCGAGCAGATGAAGTATTTTCTGGGCGATGCGCCGTTCGTCGTCGTCGGGTGCGACGACCTCACGGATATTCCGCTCGATCGTTTGCTCGCGTTTCACCGCGAGAAGCAAGCCGTCGCGACGATCGGTTTGGTGCAGCGTGAAGAGGTCGATCAGTACGGCGTCGTCGTCACCGCCCCCGACGGCAGAATTACCGGCTTTCAGGAAAAACCGGCGAAGGGCACCGAACGCAGCAAACTCGTCAATACCGGCATCTATGCATTCACGCCCGAGATTTTCGACCACATTCCCGCCGGCGTGTTCTACGACTTCGGCAAGAACGTGTTCCCGGCGCTGCAGCAGGCACAAGCGGCGTTCTACGGATATGATGCGCGCGGCGCGTACTGGTGCGACATCGGCACGCCCGGCGAGTATCGCCGCGCGACCCACGACGTGCTCAGCGGCGCGTTTCGCATTCCGGGCCATGTGCCGATTACGAGCGACGTGTGGATTGGCGCCGGCGCGCGCGTTGCAAAAGACGCGCTCATCACCGGCCCGTCGGTCGTTGGGGATGGCGTTGAAATATCAAGCGGTGCGCGCATCGAGCGCTCCATCATTTGGCAAGGGGCGCGCATCGGCGAAGGTGCGGCGCTTCGTAATGCGATCGTTGGGATGAATTACCGCGTCGAAGCCGGTACGACGCTCGAGGACGCCATCGTGGCAAACGAACCGGACGCGGCGCCTGCATAGTTCGTCGTGATTGCTGCGGTATGATGCTGCAGCAACTCTTCGACTTTTTTTTCCCTGCGCAGTGCGCAGGTTGCGAGAAGCCGGGCACCGGCGCTTGCGAGCGCTGTTTACCCCGCCAAGCTCGGACGCACGGACGCCTGCGCACGCTTGAAGTGACTTCCCTTGCGCTTTATGAAGGAAACGTGCGTCAAGCCGTGCTCGCGCTCAAAAACGGCAGGCGCGACGTCGCGCGCAGCTTCGCCCTGCGGCTGTGCGAGCTCGTTGAACCGGGCGATGTGCTGGTTCCCGTGCCGACGACGGACGCCCGGCGCCGCGAGCGCGGTTTTGACGGCTGCGTCCTCATGGCGCGTGCGATTGCGGAACGGACGGGCGCGACCGCGCTGCCCTACCTCGTGCAAGTCGCCGGCGATCGGCAGCGCGGAAGAACGCGGGACGCGCGGCTTTGCGCGCGAGGGCGCTTTGCCTGGCGGGGCGAGGCGCTGGGCGGCCTGCGCGTAACGCTGCTCGACGACGTCGTCACCACCGGCGCTACGCTGGAAGACTGTGCCGCGGTTTTGCGCGCGGCCGGTGCCGCGGTTGAAAAAGCAATCGCCGTCGCGAGAGCGTAATACGGCGGTGTGGATGCCCTCGACCGCCTGTTCTTAGAGCGCGCGAACGAACTGGCCCGGCGCGGCGCCGGAAGCACCTCGCCGAATCCGCCGGTAGGCGCGGTCGTCGTAGCCGGCGGCTGCATCGCCGGAGAGGGATATCACCATCGCGCCGGTGAGCCGCATGCCGAAGTATTCGCGCTGCAAGCCGCCGGCGCTCGAGCGCGTGACGCAACGCTGTACGTTTCGCTGGAACCATGCAATCATTTCGGCCGTACGCCGCCCTGTTCGCATACGGTCGCCGCTGCCGGCATCTCGCGAGTTGTCATCGGCGTGACCGATCCGAATCCGAAAACCGATGCCGGGGGCCTGCGATATCTTCGAGAGCACGGCATCGCGGTCGAGATCGCGGACGACGCGGCCTCACGTGAGATCATCGAACCGTTCGCCCGGGCGATTCGCGGACAACGGCCCTACGTCACGTTGAAAATGGCGATGTCCCTGGACGGCTTCATCGCCTCGGCTCGCGGCGTTCAGCAGTGGCTGACGGGTCCGCAGGCCCGCGAATTCGTGCGTGAACTGCGCATTGCCCACGACGCGGTAGCCGTCGGCGCGGGAACGGTGCGGGTAGACAATCCGCGTCTGACGGTGCGGCCGACTCATCACCGCCTGCTGCCGTACCGGCGAGTCGTCATGTGTGAAACGGACTCCGTGCCCTTGCAAAGTTTTGTCTTTTCGCCGCACGAGGGGTACGAATCGACGATCGTCGCCGCGCCCGCAGGCTTGCGCGAGCGCTTCGCCGATGTCGAATCCGTGGCCGAGATGCTCTACGTCGGCAGTTCCGAGTCGCGGCAGCTCGACGTCGCGCAAGCGCTGCACGACCTGCGCCTGCGCGGGATAACCTCGCTCCTGTGTGAAGGCGGCCCGACGCTTGCGGGCAAGCTCTGCGAACTCGGCTTGGTCGATCGCTTCTACGGCCTGGTCGCGCCGCAGCTGCTGCGCTCGCCTGACGCCGTGCCCGTCCTGGGCGGACGCGCTCTAATGGAAATACGGGGCCTACGCTTCGATCGCGTCGAACGTGTCGGGCCGGATTTACTTCTCGCGGGTATCGTCGATGTTTAGCGGACTCATCTCTTATAACGGAACGGTGCAGCACGTGCAGCCCTTGGCGGGCGCAGGCATGCGATTGCGCTTGCGCTGCGAGAACGCATCCGATGAAGAAGT
>DASSZL010000227.1:0-3105 GCA_035713505.1 Vulcanimicrobiaceae bacterium
CGCCGCGATGCCACGCCTGCGGAACGGTTTTATCGCTAGTCCCGTTTACGCAGAATCACGCGCCGGATACTCGTGCCGCTGCATCCTAAGCGCAGTTCGATGACGCGCCCGCGGCGGTACAGCACGAGCGTATCGGATTCGCGCAAGCTGGCGTTCCACAGCGCAAACGACAACGCGTCCATCATGAGGACTGCGCAAGTCCGGCGCAGCCGGACGTCTGCATTCTAACGTTTCGCGCAAGCGTCTGCCACATATTTTCGAAGTTCGCGTCCCCCGGTGTATCCATTTGCCTTCGGTTTCGAGAGCTTGCTCCGCGAGGCTCTGCGCCGTCTTCAAATGGCTGCAGTGCGCCGCGTAAGACTTTGCCGGTGTCGATGGCGAGTTTCGCGCAGCCGGCAAACGCTCGATAGCTGCTATTGAGCCGTTGCCGATCTCGCGGCGATTCGGCCATGATCCGGTTCCACTGCTGTTCGTGGCGCATGTAACACGAGCGGGCGGGCGCTTCGCCTTGCGCGATGGGGATGGTGCCGCCGGCGTCAAGTTTTTCGGCATTCGGTTTCTCATGTGATAAGCTCGAACGGAAACGTACCCGTGCCGAAGTGTCGGAAGTTGCTCAAACCGGTGTATCACTTGGATGAATCAGTTATGCCGCCAACGCCCGTTCACCGGACATTCTCACGCTTTTCAAAGCGCCGTGACACCCTAGAGCGACGGAGGTGCTCCGAATGTCCGTAGCACGTATCACTGAAATCAGTTCGACCTCGCCGCAGAGCTTTGAGGATGCAATCAAGCAAGGCCTTGCGCGCGCGTCCAAAACGATTCACGGCGTAACCAGCGCGTGGGTCAAAGAGCAAACCGTTGACGTCAACGACGGCAAGATCGGCGACTATCGCGTCAACCTGCTCGTCACGTTCGTTCTGGACGAATAATGGCCGTTCCACTGCAAATCTCATACCGCGACGTCACGCAATCGGATGCGCTGGACCAGCTGATCGCCGCCGAAGCGGCGAAGCTGGAACGCTATTTTGGCCGCGTCCTGGGCTGCCGAGTGCTCGTAGAACACGCGCACGAACACCAGCGCAGCGGAGCGCCGTTTCAAGCACGCATCACGGTGAATCTCCCCGGTGAAGACGTGTTCGTAAACGGTTCTGCCGACGTGGACGACGTGCTCGCGCGGTTCAAAGATCCCGCGCTCGCCGTTCGCGACGCGTTTAAGAAAGCTCGGCGTCAGATGCAGGATCGCATCCGCGTGAAACGCGAGCCGGCTTCCCGCTGGTAGTTCTACGCTCCGGCGTAACCGCCGAGGCGCCACTCTTGGGCATCCGCGTCGAAAAATACGATCCGATTGTCCGCGGCGATCCATTGATGCGGATCGCCGCCGGTGTGCGGACCCGACTTTGCGAAGCGCTCGGCGAGAACGCCGGCGATATTTGCGAGCTCGCCGCTGGTAACGGCGTTGAGCGCGTTGCGCAGCGCAAGGCTCGGCGGGCACATCTCGCGCTGGAACTGCGTCCAGCCGAGCACGCTCGCGTCGTCCCGCGTGATTAAGTCGATGATATGCGGACTGACGCGATCCACTCGCCACGCCCACGCGTCGCCAACCAAGTCGAGCGGACAGCCGTGCTCGACGGCAAGCTTGCGTGCGACGTCGTCGTGCTCGCTGATTCCGGCGTGCTCGTCATGCAGATAGCCGCGCAGCGCCGAACCGATTTCACCGCGGCCCCACATATAGAGAACACCGAGCGCCTGGGCCGGCGGACGGGCGGTGGGAACGCTGTGTCGATGACTACGGTGCGCCATGCCGCAAGTGTGACGCGGATGCGAGAACGGCGCATGAAGGACCTCGGAAGGCGGGGCGGCGGCCGCCCGCGGTGAAGACTGCGGCGTGAGCACGGCGCACTTTACCGAGGTGCTGTTTATCGGCTTCTTCACGGCTGCCGGGCTCTATAGCGCGCTGGTCTTTCTCATAACGCGCGACCGGCCGTTCTTGTGGTATGCCGCGTTGGCCGATACGATGGCGGCCGCGCAGCTCGTCTTCTCACCCGATCTGCTTCCCATGATCGCGCATGGCACGCCGCTGCTGCTCTACCGCGCAATCGCGTTCGGTTTATTTTTCGCAGCGCAGGTCGCGTTCGTGCGTGCGTTTCTGCAATTGCCGGCGCGCTCGCCGCACTATATGCGCGCGCTATGGGTGTTGCTGGCGCTCAATCTCGCCGGCCTGATATTTCCGTTCGTCACCGCGGCGCAAGAACCGTATCTCGCGATCGATCACCTGTTTTTTTGGGCTCTGCTGGCCGCGTGCGGCCTTGCCGCGTGGGGCAGCGCGTCGACCGGTTCAGAAGAAGCGCGCTACTACGTGCTCGCGTACGCCGGTGCTCTCACCGGCGCGCTCGCGAGCGGCGCGGCGCAGTGGATGGGCGTGCCGAATTGGGCGGAATATTTTTTTCAATTCGGCGTCGCGTGGGAAGGCGCGCTGCTTGCCGTCGCTCTCGCGAGCCGTTATGCGAAAGTGGACCCGCTCACCGGCGCGAAAAGCCGCCACGCATTTGAAGAGCGCCTTACCGCAGCCTGGCGCTTCGCCGCCAAACAGCGCACGGGTCTAGCCGTGATTATCGTCGCAATCGGCGGGCTGAAAGAGCACGATGCGCAACACGGACGGATCGCAGGCGACGCGCTGCTGCGCAAGATCGCCGGGTTGTGCCTGCTGAGCTGCGGCGACCGTCTCGATCTCTTCGCTCGGTACGGCGATGAAGCGTTTGCGGCAATCATTCCAAACGTTACGCGCGCGCAAGCCGATGCGATCGGCATCGAGCTGCGCGAGCGCGTCGCGCGTGAATCGCCGCTCGTCGTCGGTGTCGGGGTTGCTTCGATTGAAAACGCAATTTCCGCGAAGGCGCTCGTGCAGCAAGCCGCGCGCCGAAGTGCGCGCGACACGATAAGCCGCGAACCGGCCCCGTCTTCCATAATAGAAAAAGGCTAGGCGAACCGCCCAGCCTTTTCTATTGCGACCTCGCGTCGAACTAACGGCGCTTGCCGCGGCTCGACTTCTTGGCTGCGGCTTTTTTGCGCGGCGCAGCTTTCTTTGCTGCGGCTTTGCGCGGTGCC
>DASSZL010000228.1:0-3947 GCA_035713505.1 Vulcanimicrobiaceae bacterium
ATCGTGTTCGGAAATTGCAACGTGCGGCAGATTGAGGCGAGCAGCATCAACGGCAGCATCGCGTACGACAACGGCACCTTCGTGCCTGGCGTCGCTCGCTTCGAATCGCAAAACGGCAACGTCGCGATCGGCGTAGCGGGCGGGGGCGCGCGCATCGACGCGCATAGTTCGGGCGGCAGAATCTTCGCCGGGTTCGAAGGCGGCGCCGCAGTGAGCGGCTCGCCGACGGACGCGCAAGTTCTCATCGGCAGCGGCGGCCCCGTCGTTACCGCCAACTCGCAGCGAGGAGGCGTTTATCTCTACAACGGCTCACTGCGCGCACACGGCCGTCTTCAGGGCGCCTGGCAGCCTATCGGGCGAATCTTGCGCGTTCGGCCCTCAGAGCAGAAATTTCCGCATCGCCGCCATATCTAGCTTGAAGGTGTGCTGCGGCAGCACGGCCTCTTCGCGATAATCGCAGCGTTCGAAGAACGTTTGCGCCGCGCTGTGATGCGGCACCAGTGTGGTCATCTTGTGGCAGTTGTAATAATTCGCGAGGTTGGCAGCGCTCTGCAGGAGCGCCCGCCCCACTCCTTGCCGGCGGCGCTGCGAAAGCACGACGATGCGATCCACGTGCGCCAGTGAGGCGGCGATGCGAACCTGCGCCACGCCGATCACCTCATCGCCGTCCATAGCGGCGAAATCATGCTCCTGTTCGTGCCAAATGACGCTGAAGTCATAGAACGTTTTTAAGGCCTCACGTTCGGTGCGGCGAACGAATTCCATAACGGCCTGCGGCTGCACGTGCACAATCTCAACCGGCAAGGGCGGCGACCTCCGTTTCCACATCCAGGCGCATGTTGTCGTAGGCCGCGATGACGCGAATGCCGAGATCGTCCTCGACTTCGCGCGCGAGCCGTGCGGGATTTTGTTCGAGCATCTTGGTGCCGAAGTGCTGCATCACCGCGACCCGCGGACGCACCGCGGCGATGACTTCCCGGGCTTGATCGAACGTCATGTGGTCGACGTCCATGCTGTCGCGGTAACGCAAAACGTTGATGATGAGCACGTCCGGTTTATGCGCCGCATAGTCCTGGGCCAGGCCTTCAAAATACCGGCCGCACGGCAGATACGATACCGTGTGATCCGCATAATGAAAATGCATGCCGTAGGTTTCGACCGCGTGGATGTGCTTGATCGACGTGCGGATCTCGACTTCGCCGATGCGATAGGGGCCGCCGCGCTCTTTCGCCATTTCAATGCGTTCGACAAAGCGCTGGGCGTAGGGAAGAACGACGTGCTCGCCCTCGAGGGCGTCCTGCGGGGCGAGGAGCACGCCGCGGCGCTTGAATCCGCCCGAGGTCATCGCTTCGATCATTACGTTCACGTCACTCGCGTGATCGAGATGCTTATGCGAGAGCGCAATGCCGTCGAGCTCGCGAGGATTGCACGCAGGGACGCACGAGAGCGCGCGTACCAGCGCGCCCGGACCGGGATCGACGTGGATTTGCGTCGCGCCGAAGCGCATCCACATGCCGCCGGACGCACGTATTTGCCGTGCGACGACAAAACGCGCGCCTCCGGTACCTAGGAAGAGAATCTCTATCACGAACTGGCGGGTTCAACTCCCGCGCAGGGCGTTACTCCCCGGCAGCCTGCCAGTGACCGCTGTACAGGTTAAAAAAAGCGTCGAGGTTCGAGCGATATTGCTCGAGCGCGACGCTCCATAGAATCAGAGCCTGGCGACCCTCTTCGGTCAGCGTGTAAATCCGGCGGGCCGGTCCCTGTTCCTTGGGGTCCCACCACGACGAGATGTATCCGTCACGCTCTAACTGACGGAGCGCCCGGTACACCGTTCCAGGATCCGAGATCACGTCGAACCTCGCTTTGAGCTCCTTCATGATCTCGTAGCCGTGCAGGTTCTGCTCCTTGAGCATAACCAGCAGCCAGGCCATCAGATAGTTTTTCGGCGTGCCCCTTGGAGGAAGGCCCGCCTCTTTACACGGGACGCCGAACGCGCCCCCCGGCTCCACAAGTTTCATGCCGGCGTCACTGCCATATGTCACACATCCGTTTGCGCGCCGCGCGCTGAGCGTTTCTTTATCTAGCCGATCGCCTGGACGTTCGAAGCGCGCAGGAAAATGTGCGATAGTCCATGCGCCCTATGTCATCAACGTGTCCGAGCGGTTGAGCAGGGACATTTGGCATACGACCTAGGTCGCCCTGCGAGAAAAGTAGGCCAACTTCATAGAATCTTTACGATATTATTAGGTGAGCCTAATTTACTAGTATGGAAGTCCCAAAACATATGCGCCTCTCTGTAACCTTAATTACCATTTGGCTGGCAGCCCTGATCCCCGGGCGGGCGCAGGCTCTGCCGGTTTTCGCGCACCGCTTCGGGCTCTCGTGTCAGGCCTGCCATACGACCGTTCCGCACCTCAACGCCTTCGGCCAAGCATTCGCGCGCAACGGTTTTCGCTTGCCCGGCCTGCGTCAAAACGGCGCCATGCCTGTTGCCGTGAAAGTGAATCTCGCATACTCGAGCGATTCGGATCCGTCCGGGCTGCCAAAAGCGATCGTTGACGAAGTCGAGCTGCTGACCGGCGGCGCACTCGGTAACCGCGTCAATTATTTTCTCGAGCAATATGCAATCGACGGCGGACGCCCGGGACTTCCACGCGATGCATGGGTGCAGTACAACGCGCAGAACAGCAATGCGCACGTCCGCGTGGGACAGTTTACGCTGCCGCTTCCGGTCGATCCGGAAACGCAGCGCGACACCGAGTCGCACTATCTGGTCTACGACCAAAACGCCGGCGAGAATCCCTTCAACTTCTTCGATCCTCGCGTGGGCGTTGATGCGTACACGGGGGGCGGTGACGACGGCGACGGGTTTCATCTGACCGCGCTCTCCTCCTACGATCGCCGGAGCGGTAATCCGGCAGCGGGGATCGATCTGATGGGCTTCGGCGCGAAAAGCGTTGGTCAATTCACCCTGTACGCTTACCGCTATCAGGGACAGCGCAGGCTGCGCGGCGCGCTCGATGAGTTTTACCGTGAAGGCGCCGGAGCGCGGCAGCGCACCGGCAAGTTCGATCTCGTGGCCGTTCTGCAGCACGGGCACGACACGAACGCCGATTCATCCGGCGGGTTCGCCGAAGCGCATTACGCGTTTTCGCCGGCGTTCATGGCCGTCGCGCGCTACGATCGCATTTCGGACTCGCTCCGCGGCGCGCAGCACCAAACCGTCTTTTCGCTCGTCACGCGTCCGGCGCGAAACATGCGCCTTACGATCGAAGACGCAGTGACGGACCATCACACCTTGAATTTGGGCTGGCTGTTCGCTTATTAGGCCAGGGCGCTAATTAGCGGAAATGAACCGCGCAAAACGTGCTGTGACGGCTGCGCCAGCCAGCGTTCCAGTACAGTCGCGTACACGCTGCGAAAATCCGTTTTGAACGCCACGTTGCCCATGCTGGTGTTGCTCAGGTCCGGATAGGATCCGTACAGGCCGCCTTTTACACCGCCGCCGATCAGGAACAGCGGCGAGGCTTCGCCGTGGTCGGTGCCTCTGCTCCCGTTTTCCTCGATGCGCCGTCCGAATTCCGAGAACGTCATCGTAAGCACGCGTCCGTCGTTGCCGTGCGCGGCGAGGTCGTCGTAAAACGCCTTGAGCGCATCGGAAAGTTGTCCGAGCAGCCGGTCCTGCACCGCCTTTTGATTGACGTGCGTATCGAACGAACCGTGCTGCACGTAGATGACGCGCGTGCCGGTTTTGCTTCCGATTATCTGAGCCGCCAGTGACAGGCTGCGTCCCAGGGGTGTGCCGGGATACGCGCCGGCCGGTTTGTAGCCGGCGACGAGTTTGGGCAACTCCTCCGAACCTTTTTGCGCGTGATCCTCGATTTCCATGACGCGGCCCAGGTATGGTGAGGAGAACGGCAAGCGCGTATCGCTGACGACGCGGC
>DASSZL010000229.1:0-5737 GCA_035713505.1 Vulcanimicrobiaceae bacterium
ACGACGCTCGCGCGCGAGAACAAACTCGATCCCGTGATCGGGCGTGCGGGCGAAATCGAGCGCGTCATCCAGATTCTCTCGCGCCGGACCAAGAACAATCCGGCGCTCATCGGTGAACCGGGGGTCGGCAAGACGGCGATCGCCGAAGGCCTGGCGCAGCGCGTCATCAAGGGCGACATTCCGGAGCCGCTGCGCGACAAGCGCGTCATCACGCTCGATCTGGCGGGCCTGGTCGCCGGCACGAAATATCGCGGCGAATTCGAAGAGCGCATGAAGCGCGTCATGGACGAGATCCGCGGCGCGGCCGGCGAGATCATCCTGTTCATCGACGAGCTGCATACGCTGGTCGGCGCGGGCGCGGCCGAAGGCGCGATCGACGCGAGCAACATCATCAAGCCGGCGCTCGCACGCGGCGAGCTGCAGTGCATCGGCGCGACGACGCTCAACGAATTCCGCAAACACATCGAGAAAGACTCGGCGCTCGAACGGCGCTTCCAGCCCGTCATGGTCGGCGAGCCGTCCGTCGAAGAAACCATCGAGATTCTCAAAGGCCTGCGCGACCGGTATGAAGCGCACCACAAAGTGCAAATCACCGATGAGGCGCTGGCCGCGGC
Source organism: Vulcanimicrobiaceae bacterium (assembly GCA_035713505.1). Taxonomy (GTDB): domain Bacteria; phylum Vulcanimicrobiota; class Vulcanimicrobiia; order Vulcanimicrobiales; family Vulcanimicrobiaceae; genus DATGJX01. The sequence continues at coordinate 615 of DASSZL010000229.1, forward strand.
CGCCAAGCTCGGCGACCGGTACATCACCGATCGCTTCCTGCCCGACAAAGCCGTCGATCTGATCGACGAAGCGGCATCGCGCGTGCGCTTGCAGGCGACGCTGCCCCCGCCGGAGATTCGCGATATCGACACGCAACTGCGCAAGATCATCACGGAAAAAGAAGCGGTCGTCAAAGCGCAGGAGTTCGACAAAGCCGCCTCGCTGCGCGACAAAGAAGAGAAGATCCGTCTCGAAAAAGCGCGCCTCGAGCAAGAGTGGCAAGAGAAGCGCGCGCAAAGCGACAAGATCGTCAAAGTCACCGAGGAAGACGTTGCATACATCGTCTCCTCGTGGACGAAGATTCCGGTCAGCAAACTCGCGCAAGCCGAGACCGAGAAGCTGCTCAACATGGCCGGCTCGCTGCACAAGCGCGTCGTCGGCCAAGACGAAGCTATCAACGTTATCGTTCGCGCGATCCGGCGTTCGCGCGCGGGCCTGAAGAATCCGAACCGGCCAATCGGCTCGTTCATGTTCCTTGGACCGACCGGCGTCGGCAAGACCGAAGTCGCGCGCAGCGTCGCGGAGTTTTTGTTCGACGATCAGGAATCGATGATCCGCATCGACATGTCCGAGTACATGGAGAAATACGCGGTCTCGCGTCTGGTCGGCGCGCCTCCGGGATACGTGGGATATGAAGAGGGCGGCCAACTCACCGAAGCGGTGCGCCGCCGTCCGTATTCGGTCGTGCTCCTCGATGAAATCGAAAAAGCGCATCCCGACGTCTTCAACTTGCTGCTGCAGGTGCTCGACGACGGCCGCCTGACCGATTCGCAAGGCCGCCAGGTCGACTTCAAAAACACGGTCATCATCATGACCTCGAACGTCGGCGCGACCGGTATGCAAACCACGAGCGACATCGGTTTCCGCACGAGCAAGACGGAAAATGAAGACGAAGCTCGTCAGTACGAGCGCATGAAGAACAAAGTGATGGAAGAGGTCAAGCACACCTTCCGTCCGGAGTTCGTCAATCGCTTGGACGAGATCGTGGTCTTCCATCAGCTCACGCGCGTGCAGATCGAGGAGATCGTCGGACTCGAACTCGAGAAAGTTATGCGCGAGGTCAAAGCGCAAGACATGCATCTCGAGGTCACGGAAGAAGCCAAAGCGCTGCTTGCCAAGAAGGGCTGGGACCCGCAGTACGGCGCGCGTCCGCTGCGCCGCGCGATTCAGCGCGAAGTGGAAGACGAGCTCGCCGAAGAGATGCTGCGCGGCACGTTCACGGCCGGCGATCGGATTCTGGGCGAAATCGATCCGGCCAACCCGGAGAAGATGCGCTTCAGCAAGATTCCGGGCATCGAGCCGCCCCCGCAGCGCGAGCCCGAACACGCAGCGACGTAACAAGCGACGCAACGAAAAAGGCCCCGCAAATGCGGGGCCTTTTTCTCGTGACGCGTATTAGGTGAGGTGCATGGACATATCCAGTGTCGCGGAGAACGCCCGTCGATTTCGCGATCTTCATCGCCCGGGGCAGCCGCTCGTGCTGTTCAACGTGTGGGACGCGGTGAGCGCGCGCATCGTCGAGCAGGCCGGTTATCGCGCGCTCGCGACGGGCAGCGCGGCCGTCGCGTGGACGCAAGGTTTTCCGGACGGGGAGCACATTTCGCGCAAGCAGATGCTGGAGGCCGTATCGCGCATCGTTCGCGCGGTTGCCGTGCCGGTCAGCGCCGATCTGGAAGCTGCGTACGGACTGACCGTGCGGGATGCCGCGGCCACCGCACGCGGCGCAATCGAAGCCGGTGCAGCCGGCTTGAACTTCGAGGATACGGGCGAACCGGGCAAGCTCATCGATCTCGATCTGCAGTGCGAGCGCATCGAAGCCATGGTTGAAACTGGAGCGCGCCTGGGCGTGCCGCTCGTCATCAATGCGCGCACGGACGTTTTTATCGCCGGCGGAGCCGCCGATGCGCAAACGCGGATGGAGGAAGCGATACGCCGCGGCAACCGCTTTCTGCAGGCGGGGGCCGGCTGCGTCTTCGTGCTCGGGGTTTCGGATGAAGAATCGATTGCGCGGCTCGCGCGCGAAATCAAGGGACCGCTAAACGTGTTCGCGACGGCGAAAACGCCGCCGGTTTCGCGGCTCGCGCAACTTGGCGTCGCGCGCGTCAGTATCGGTCCCGCGGGCCTCGCGCACGCACTCGCCCACGTCCGGCGAGCCGCGCAGCGGCTGCGCGAGGAAGGCACGTTCGAGTTTGCGGCGGACCGTATTTCCGGCGATGAACTCAACGCCTTATTTGTGCCAAAGGGCTGACCGGGAGCCGCACGCGCTCCCGCGTTGAAAACGCGCTGCTATGCCATTTATTGCCGCCCTGCTCATGGCGATAGCGCCGTCGCTCTTCTCCAACCTGCATTTTCGAAATATCGGTCCGATGTACGGGCGCATCGATGCGGTCAGCGGTGTTGCCGGGGATGCGCGTACGTATTACGCCGGCGGCCTGGGCGGATTGTTCAAATCGAACGACGGCGGCGTAACGTGGGAATCGGTGTTCAATCACGAGCCCGTCAGTTCAATCGGCGCGATAGCCGTCGCTCCCAGCGATGCAAACCTCGTGTACATAGGCACTGGGGAACCGAATCTGCGCAACGACGTCGCATTCGGCGAGGGCATGTGGAAGTCGGCCGACGCCGGCAAAACGTGGCAGCACGTCGGTTTGGATGCGAGCGGGGCGGTCTCACGCATCGTCGTCGATCCGGCAGATCCCAATCGCGTCTTTGCCGCGGTGCTGGGCGACGTGTACAAAGCGAGCACCGAGCGCGGTATCTATCGCACGCTGAACGGCGGCAAAACGTGGCAGCGCGTGCTGTATACCGACGATCGCACCGGCGGCTCGAGCGTCGCGATCGACCCGGCGGATCCGAAACATCTGATTGCGGGCATGTGGGAAGGCTGGCGCACGCCGTATCATCTGAACAGCGGCGGCCCGAGTGACGGCGTCTACGAATCGCACGACGGCGGCGATCACTGGACGCGCTTGCGCGGGGACGGTTTGCCTGCCGGAACGACGGGACGAATAGCGATCGCCTTCGCTCCGAGCAATCCGGCGCGTATTTACGCTTTGATAGAATCCGAGCAAGGCACGCTCTGGCGCAGCGACGACCACGGCGCGACCTGGAAGCTCGTGAACAAGAGTCACGGCATCGACCAGCGGCCGTTCTATTTCACTTCGCTGGCCGTCGATCCGAAAGACGAGAATCACGTGTACTTCATGTCCGTGCAGATGTGGCAGTCCACGGACGGCGGCGCGACGGCGAAAGCGCTGCACGGTACGGGAGGCGGAGATTACCACTCGCTCTGGATCGACCCGCAGAATCCGCAGCGCATGGCCGCGGGCGACGACCAGGGCGCGGAAGTCTCGAACGACGGACCCAAGACGTGGCTCAACGCGAATATCTTCAACGCGCAGGCCTATCACGTGGACACCGACGATCGCACGCCGTACACGGTCTGCGCGGAAGATCAGGACACCGGCAGCGCTTGCGGTCCAAGCAACAGTCTGGCATTCGGCGGAATCGCTCCGGGCGATTTCTTCGGCGCCGGAGGCGGCGAGAGCGGCTGGATCGTCTTCGACCAACTCAATCCGAATCTGATCTACGGCGACGGATACCAAGGTGCACTGACGCAATACGATCGCCGCACGCAGCAGTCGCGCTCGATCGACGTGTGGCCCGAAGACGCGATGGGCTGGCCGGCCTCGCAGCTCAAATACCGCTTCCAGTGGACTTCGCCGCTGGCAATGTCGCCGGAACACCCGCACCGCCTCTACATGGGCGGAAATAAGGTGTTTCAAACCGACGACGGCGGAGCGCGCTGGCGCGCCATCAGCGGCGATCTCACCCGCAACGACAAACGCTTCCAACAGTTTTCCGGCGGATTGACGCGCGACAACACGAGCGTGGAATACTACGACACCGTTTTCACCATCGCCGAATCGCCGCTGCGCGCAGGCGAGCTCTGGGTGGGAACCGATGATGGGCTCGTGTGGCTGACGCGCGACGGCGGATCGCATTGGACGAACGTCACTCCGGCTGCGCTCAAGGGGGACGCGCCGGGCGCATGGGCGCGCATCGATTACGTTGACCCCTCGCCGTTCGATCCCGCAACCGCGTACATGGTCGCCGATTACCACAAGTCCGGCGGACGCGCGCCGCATTTGTACAAGACGCACGACTACGGCCGCACGTGGACCGTAATCACCGGTGATTTGCCGCAAGACAGTTACGCGCGCATGATTAAGGCGGACCCCGTGCGCCGCGGGATGCTGTACGCGGGAACCGAAACCGGTTTGTGGCTCTCGTACGACGAGGGCGCGCATTGGATTTCGCTGCAAAGTAATCTGCCGACCGTTCCGGTCTACGATTTCAAGGTGCAGAAACGTTTTGACGATCTCGTCGTCGGCACGCACGGGCGGGCACTTTGGATATTGGACGATCTGCATCCGCTGCAAGAATTGACGGAGAACATTGCAGCGCAGCCTCTGCATCTTTTCACGCTGCGTCCGGCATACCGGTACCGGATCGGCGCGTACACACCGGCACCTTTTACGGGCGAGAACCCGCAGTACGGCGCGGACATCAACTTTTATCTGAAGACGGCTCCGGCGGCGAAGGCAAAAATCACCGCGGAAATTCTCGACGGCGGCCGCGTCATTCGCACGATTGAGGTCAAGAACGCTACCGCCGGCGTGAATAGGGTGTGGTGGGATCTGCGGTACGAGGACATGCACCCCGTCAAAGACTACGTGCCGTGGGGCGCCCGCGGTTTCGCAGGACCGCTGGTATTGCCCGGACGCTATACCGTGCGCGTGGCGGATGGAACGCATACGGCGAGCGGAACGGTCGACGTGCGCATGGATCCGCGTTCACACGCAAGCATGACCGCGCTGCGCGAGCAGCTTGCGTTCTTGCAGCGGGTACGCGGCGATCTCGCGGGGCTGACGAAAACGATCGATCGGCTTAACGCGCGCAAGTCGCAGGCTGGAGCCGATCGCTCGCGGATCGATGCACTGCTGCACCGGATATACGAGCCCGAAGTGACGCAAGGCGAAGACGCGCTGCGCTATCCGCAGCAGGTTTACGGTAAACTCAG
>DASSZL010000230.1:0-5941 GCA_035713505.1 Vulcanimicrobiaceae bacterium
TGCATGCGTTTGCCAAAAACGCGTGCGATCGCCGCGGAGGCGTGGGCGCCGACGGCCTCATCGTGATTATGCCCTCGCAGCGCGGCGATGTGCGCATGCGCATCATCAACGCCGACGGCAGCGAGGCCGAAATGTGCGGGAACGGCGCGCGCTGCGCCGCGCGCTTCTTGGCCGATCGCGGCGAGGGAACGCATTTCCGGTTCGACACGCTCGCCGGCATCATCGTGGCGGACGTGTCCGACGGCGGCAGCGTGCGCTTGAACGTGGGTGTTCCGCGCTTCGAAGATCGCGCGCTGCCCTTCGATGATGCATCGCTCGTGTGGGTGGGCAATCCGCATGTCGTCATCTTCGCCAAGGCGATAGACGAGGTGAACCTGGAAGCCGTCGGGCTCGCGAATCCCGAGGTCAACGTGCACGCCGCGGTGGTGTTGGACCGCACGCATATGCGCGTTCGGCACTACGAGCGCGGCGTGGGCTTCACGCATTCGTGCGGTACGGGCTCCGTCGCGTGCGCGGCTGCGGCGATGCGCCGCGGTTTGGTGGAATCGCGCGTCGACGTCAACGTTCCGGGCGGCCACGTGATCGTCGAATGGGACGGCGCGCACGAGGCATTTCTCACCGGTCCGACCGCGCGCGTCTTTGAAGCCGCGGTCGAGGATGCGCATGCAGTCCCCGTCTAGCGAATTAGGTACCGCGGTGCGGGAGGCTCTGGTGACCGACGCGCAGCGAATTGCCGGCCTTGCCGGCCAACTCGGCTACGACGTGCCGGTCGCGCACGTGGAGCGGCAATTGCGCCGCGCCGGAGACGAACGCGCCGTTTTCGTCGCGGTGGTCCCGCGTGTCGGCGTGGTCGGCTGGATCGGCGTTGCGCTGCGCGAGGCGATCATCGAGGGCGGGCGAGCCGACATCGAGGGGTTGGTCGTCGAAGACGAATACCGGGGGAACGGCATCGGGCGGCTGCTCGTCCAGGCGGCCGAGGGCTGGGCCCGGCAGCGCAACTGCACGTCGATGCGTTTGGCTTCGAACGTCGTGCGCGAGCGGGCGCACGAGTTTTACAGGCGTTTGGGGTATGACGTGCTCAAAACGCAACACGCATTCAAGAAATCACTATGATCGGTCTTGCCTACTGCGACAAAGCGGGTCGCATCTATTTCGACCAGGAGAGCGAGCCGCTCGCCGACGGCGGTATCGTGCGCTGCGTCGAGCGCGATGAATTGATCGCCGCGCCGCCGGGAACCGTGCCGATGATCCTTCCGGGCCGCCGTCCGCTGCTGCGCGAGGGGACCGCCAAACGGCGGTACGCGCTGGCGGCGATGCTCCCGGCAGGCTACACCCGGTTGCTGCTGCCTGCGTACGAGCGCGACGCGGATGCGCCGGCATTACCGCTGTTCGGCTATACGTTCGCGTGCGTGGTGGACGACGAATTGCACGTCGCCGCGATGCGCACGGATGAAAGTGAGGATTGGCAGCCGCGCCGATTCGGCCCCGGCGAATTGGAGACGCTGCTCCGGCGGCGTATCGAGATCGATCCGCGCAACCGCGTGCTGCAGCAGGTCGCGCTCTGTTCGCGCGAATACGGCTGTTTCACCGCGCAAAACGTCTTTCTCGAACGCGGCGAAGCGGCGTTGCCCGTCTCGCCTAAGTGCAACGCGCGCTGCGTGGGCTGCATTTCCGAGCAAGAACCCGAGGCGGGCCTGCCCTCGCCGCAGCAGCGCATCGCCTTCGAAACGCCGCCCGAAGAGATCGCGCGCGTCGCCGTGCATCATCTGGAGCGCGTGCCGGACGGCATCGTCTCGTTCGGGCAGGGCTGCGAGGGAGAGCCGCTGCTGCGTTCCATCACCATCGCGCGCGCGATCGAACTCATTCGTGAGTCCTGCGGTAACGGCACCATCAACTTGAACACGAACGGCAGCATGCCGCAGGCGCTGCAGCGCTGCATCGACGCCGGCCTGCAGGCGGTACGCGTCAGTCTGAACTCATTTCGCCCGGATGTGTATGCCGCGTACTACCGGCCCGCCGGATACGATTTGCACGACGTCTTCGAATCGATTCGCACGGCGTCGCGCGCGGGGCTTCGCGTCTCGCTCAATCTCTTGACGCATCCCGGCGTGACGGACGATGAAGAAGAAGTAGCGGCCATGCGCGAGCTGCTGCGCGAGGTCCGGGTCGATATGATCCAGACGCGCACGCTCAATATCGATCCGGAATGGTATTTCGCAACGGTCGGGCGGCCGCGCCGCCCTATCGGCATGCGAAGCGCCCTGGCCGAGATCCGCGGAGCCGGCGTTCTCGTCGGCAACTTCACTCACACTCACTGATGCGGCGGCCGTGAAACTTTGGCACATCGCCGCGCTTCTGGTCGCCGGCCTTGCGGTCGGCGCCGCTTTTCCGTACCGTTTTACCGCGATTTTCGGTCAGGCGACGTTGTACGTCTTTCTCCCGGCGCTGATTTTCGAAGCCGCATGGAATCTGGATTTTCATTTGATGCGTCAGGCGTGGCGGCCCATCGCGATGCTTGCCGTTCCCGGCGTTGCGCTCACAGCGGGCGTGATAGCGGTGTGCGTGCATTTTATCGGGACGTTCGCGTGGGATGCGGCGCTGCTGCTGGGCGCAATTTTGAGCGCAACCGATCCGATCGCCGTCGTCGCGGTGTTCCGACGCCTGAAGGTTCCGCGCCAACTGGCGACTATCGTGGAGAGCGAGTCGCTGCTCAACGACGCGGTTGCGGTTGTCGTGTATCGCGCGATCATCGCGTCGATCGTGCTTTCGGGTGGTACGGCCGCGGTATGGCATGCCGCATGGATGGCGGTGCTGGGCGCGGCCGCGGGCATAGCGCTCGGCCTTGCGATCGCATATGCCGCCGCATTCATGCTGCGCAAGCAGATTGGCGCGCCGGTTCAGGCCGCCGCGTCTTTTGCGGGCGCCTACGGCGGCTACATCCTGGCCGATCGTTTCAACTTGTCGGGAATCTTCACGGTGCTCGCGTTCGGCATCGGGCTGCGTGAACTCGAGCGGCATCGAATCAGCGTTACCGCGGCGCAAGGCGTGGAAAGCATTTGGGAGATAGCCGCGCTCACGGCGAACGTCGCGCTGTTCTTTCTCATCGGGGCGGCGCTGGATTTTCGCCGTCTGACGCATACGCTTCCGGCCGTCGGCATTACGCTGCTCGCCGTGCTTGCCGCGCGCATTTTACTCTCCAACGGTTTGCTTGCGATCTTGCGTGAGCGCGTGCAGATTGCGTGGCGCTCGGTCATACGCATGGCCGGTATTCGCGGAGCGCTCTCGCTCGCGCTTGCGCTTGCAACGCCGGGCGCGATCGCGCAGCGCAGCCTCATCATCGACGCGACGCTCGGGGTCGTTATCGTGACGATTCTCGCCGGCACCCTGACGTTGCGCCCGCGGCTGCGGGGCCTCGATCTCGGGTCGGACTGACCCTACGCCGGGGCAGTAATCTGCCGGCTAATCGTGTCCAGAATGATTTCGGTAGACGAGATGATCGTGACCGGATTTTGGGGATCGAGCGAGTCGAAGATCATCTTGTTCGCCGGATTATTGACGCGAGCGATGCAGCGCGCTTTCGCATTCTTCTTTGAAATGAGGCACACGACCAAGTTGTCCTCGTCATCGCCCGTGTCGGCGACGACGACGTCGGCGCGTTTCAGGCCGGCCTGCTCGAGCACGAGGGGGTCGCATCCGTCGCCGACGACCGTCACCTTTTGTTCGATGAGCTGCTCGAGCATGCGCGCCTTGCGTTCCTCTTTCTCCACCATGACCACTTCATGGCCTTGCTTGAGCAGTGCGCGCGTCAAATATGAGCCGACTTTTCCGCCGCCGACGATCAGCACGAACATCGCTACTCTCCTCCGGCGCTCGCGGCCGCGAGGCGTTCGCGGTCCAGTTGAAACATCTGGGCGAATTCACTGATCGCATCCGGCGCGACGATGGCGTTGATTTCATCGCCTTCGCTCAAGATCGTATCGTCGCCGGCAACGCGAACCGTTTTCCCGGTGCGAACCGCCGCGATACGAATACGTCCCGGGCGTTCCAGTTCAGAAACGCGCTTGCCGGAATCTGCCGCGCTCACCACCGCGCGTACCGAGGTGACTTTGCCGAAATCAAAGGATTGCAGCGTGTCCCACGGCGCCTCGAGCAGCATGTCGCGGATCATCTTCGCGCCCACCGTGGTCGGACACACCGTCTCGATGCCCAGGTCGCGATACATCATGCCGCGCGTCGGGTCGTAAATGCGCGCAACGACTTTCTTGATGTGGAACATGCGCTGAGCGATAAGCGCGGCCATCACGTTGCGGTTGTCGCCGTTGGTAACGGCGATGAACCCGTCGGTCGTCTGAGCGCCGGCGCGCTTGAGGACGTCGTAGTCGATACCGGTGCCGACCACGACGTGGCCTTTGAATTTTTGGCCGAGCCGTTTGAAGGCGGAAGGGTTCTCGTCGATGACGATGACTTCGTTGTTGTCGGCGTCCAGCAGTTTTGCCAGCGTTGAGCCGACGCGCCCGCAGCCGACGATGAGGTATCTCATGGGCTTGTGCTGCTTTCTTAGCGGGTTGCCACTTTCCCGCACCGGATCACCCTCTTTGCAGGAGGGCTGGACGACCGCCCGAACCAATGGGAGTTTTTGTTGTCGGGGCGTGGCTCAGCTTGGTAGAGCGCTTCGTTCGGGACGAAGAGGTCGCTGGTTCGAATCCAGTCGCCCCGACCATTACTTCTCATCATTCGGCACTTCGCGCGACGAAGGTCGCAAAGGGCAAGCGCACTACAGAATTGTTCGCGAAGTTTAGTCCCGCATCGGGCCGCGTACTCCGCGCCGCCGAACAAGAGTGCCGCAACCACAACCACTATTACGTCGGGGTCGAACACCTGCTCGTGGCCTTGCTCGAGGAGCAGGATAGCGCTATTACCGAGCGTCTGCACGCGGAACGAATCGACACCGGCGAGGTGCACGCGGAAGTCCGCCGGGCCTTGGGCACAGGCGAGGACCGTTTGTGGGAGGGCATCCTCGTGACGCCTCGCGTGCGCAAAGTCGTGAGTCTGGCCGAACAGCAAGCCGGCGATCGGCCGGTCGAGCCGGTGGACCTGCTGGACGCCATCCTCAGCGAGGGCGGCAGCTTGGCCGCCGAGATCCTGCGCCGTGCGAAGGCGCGCAACACCGCCGCCGCTTCGGAGTAGGGAGGTCCGTGCACCACTTTACCGTCTTCTTTTTGAATTTGCTGCACCATGCGGGGTACGGCGGCCTCTTTGTCGTGATGACCCTGGCGAACATCGGCGCGCCCATCGGCAGCGAAGTCGTGCTGCCCGCGGCCGGCGCGATGGTGGCAAAGGGACTGCTCTCCAGCATCTGGCTCGCAATCGCCGTGGCCGTTCTGGCGGAACTGGCCGGACAGAGCATCGGCTACGCGATCGGCCGCTTCGGCGGACGTCCGTTCGTCGATCGGTACGGCAAGTACGTGCGCTTTCACCATGCGGAATTGGAGCGCGTCGAAAAGTTTTTTGCGCGCTACGGCAAGTTCGCGATTTTCATTTGCCGCTTTATTCCCGTGATTCGAGGCATCGTCGGCATTCCGGCGGGCATCGCGGAGATGCCGCTCGGCGCATTTTACTTCTGGACGTTTTGCGGCTCGCTGATCTTCTGCGGCGGACTGATCCTGACCGGTAACGCACTCGGGACACACTCGCACGAAGTGATCGCAGCGGTGCAAAAATACGCGCTCCTTATTATCGCGCTCGCCGTTGTCGCAGTGGTAATCTTCCTGTTCGTGCAGAGCCGCCGCGGGCGCGTTCAGCGCAAGCCGTCGTAACGATCGCGTTCCAGCCAACGCAGCACCGCCTGGCGCCGTTGCCCGATGCTCTCGGCCGTTGCCGATGAAATGGGACCGCCGAAGCGCTGGTTGAGCGTGGCGTGAATCTTGCGATGCTCGACGCC
>DASSZL010000231.1:0-13255 GCA_035713505.1 Vulcanimicrobiaceae bacterium
GGTGCGTCGACGCGCACGCCTGCGCGCTCAAGCGCCTGCACGAAACCGATGCGCGCAAACGATGCCGGTTGCTCGATGCGGAAGGTTTGCACGAACGTGCCGATGCCCGAGAGCGGCGCTTCATAACCGATGGGCAGCGTACCGCTGACGCTGCCCACGCAGCGCGCCGGCCACGAGCACCGCGCGTGTCCGCCATCGGAGAGCGTAACGTCTGCGGGCAAGCCGCGCTTTACCGTGATGACGGAACTGTTCACGCGAAATGCGCGGGTCCGGGGACGCCAGGCGAGCGTTGCGCGCCGGCCGCGAACCGTGGGCGTAAGCGAGACGTCGATCATGTTCTCGTTGACCAGGACCGGCGTAACGAGCAGATTGCCGTTCGGCACGCGATACGGTTGGAAGAGCCGGTCATCGACGATGACGTCTCCGCGCACGCGCGTAATGCCCGAAGCGCGAACCTGACGCGCGAGCGTGTCCAGGCCGAGCAGCGGATTCTGCGGCGTAAGGATCGCCGTGCCCAAACTATTCGCATCATTATGATCGAATGCGGTGTATTGAACCTCGCCCGAAGGCGTTAGCCGGCCACCGAACGTGAGGTCGCCCGAGCCCACCAGAATGAGATCGCCGTCGAGCACGCCGGACTTCACGCGGCCGCGGCGATACACCGGCGTAACAAAACGATGCGATGCGCCGAGCGTTTCCAGCGCCGTGGAAACCGAAAAGAGTTTACGTACGGACCCGGTGTACAAGAGGCGGTTTTGATGCAGCTCGGCCACGGGTTTTCCAGTGCCGAGGTCGACGGCCAGCAGACTCCACGTTGCCTTGCCGTACCGCGGCTGATGCATGATCGCGCCGATGCGCGGATCCAATGACGCGGGCCGAGCGGGAACCGCGGCGAGCGAAGACGCAGCAAGTGCAAACGCCGCAATGGTCCGAAATGCACGCTGCATTGTAATCTCTCCTGTGCGATGCGCACGTACCGACGAGCAACCGATTGGATGTTCAGGAGGTATTGCACCCGAGCGTTCGGGAAGCTAGTGATTTGACCTGTCTTAATCCGGCACGCGCCGCGAGGTTTCACATGTTGCGACAATCAACTTTGCGGACGGTTATCGTGCTCGCCGCATTTGCGTTTCCGCTGGCGAACTGTTCCGGAAGCACCGGTCCCGCCGTTCCGAAACAGACGCTGCAGGGAGACTTGCAGCAAGATCTTCAAAGTTATCTGACGCAGCGTTCTTCGATAGAGCACATCTCCACTCTCTCGCTGACCGTCAGCTTTCGCGGCTCGCAGGCTCCGATCAGCGCGGCGATCGGAACGACCTCGTACGGGGGCGCGCAATCCGTCACGCCGCAAAACCTTTTTCAAATCGGCAGCAACACCAAGGCCTTTACGTCGGCGGTTATACTGAATCTGGAAGCGCAAGGCTTGCTCTCCATACACGATACGGTGGGAAAGTGGCTGCCGCAGTACCCGGCATGGGCTAACGTGACGATTCAGCAGCTGCTCGATATGACGAGCGGCATACCGACGTATGACGGCGTGAGCGCATTTGAATCGGCCTACGCGTCGAATCCGCTCATGCAATTCACGCCTGCGCAGCTGGTCAACTACGCCTATCCGCAGATTCAGGCAAATTCCGGATTCAGCTACTCGAACACCAATTACATTCTTGCGCAAATGATCGTCGATGCCGCAAGCCCATCGCACGATTACCAGACGGAACTCGAAAACTTAATCGGCCGACTCGGCCTGACCGACGTGTTTTACGAGCCGGACTTTTATCCGAGCTCGGTAATGGACCGTCTGGTCAAGGGCTATTACGTGAACACCGACGACACTGGGCCGCTCTCGGCTCTGCTCAACACCGAGACGAGCACCTACAGTTTGGGCTGGACGCAAGCCGCGGGGGGCATCATCGCCACGCCGCTCGCGCTCACCTCGTGGGTGCGCGACTTGTTCGAAGGCAACGTGCTTGCGCCGCAACAGCTCAAGGAACTTGAATCACTGGTCGCGATTCCGGGCGGCGAACCGATTACTTCGACTTCGTCGTCGCAGCCGCAGGGGTTCGGGCTGGGCCTCTTCCAGATCACCATGCCGCCGATGGGAACGTTCTGGGGCTATCAAGGCTCGACGATCGGCTACCGCGCGTCGTACATGTATCTTCCGTCGGACGGCCTCATCGTCACGGTCTTCACGAACAGCCAAACCTCGGCGGCAGACAACACGCTGAACACCGTGTTGCTGCCGGCGATTTACAACACGCTGAAGGCGGCGGGAAAGGTCTAGTCGCCCCGGCGCCTAGTAGTCGCGCCAGAGGATCGCGGCGATGGTTCCTTCGTCCTGGAAGATGTTGGTCAAATCTTCCAGATCGTTCATCGGCACGCCGTTGACCGCCACTTCAAACGTGAGACGATGGCCGCGCTTTGTGGTGACGTAGCCGCCCAGCGCCTGCGTTTTGATTTCGAGCCTTCCGGACGCCGATTTTCCTACGTACGTGCCGGTTTTGGCACGCACGTTTCCGGCAGCGCCCGCGAGGCTACGCTGGCGTTTGAAGCCGGTGACGAAACCCAGGGAACCATCCACGGCGAGGACCGGGAGCGCGTTCGTAAAAGCTTGTGATTCCCGGCTTCGCGCAAGCTCTTGCAGCATGGTCGTCACCGCCGCGGCGGTTGCGGTGGTTTCGCCTCCGCCGCTGCCGTCGACGAAATGATACTGCGTTGGAGCGATTCCCCAGCGTGTCTGCAGATCGCGTCGTTCGAAAGCAAGCGCCGACTGCATGGTGCGCGCGCCGTGCTGCACACCGAGCAGCATCAAGCTCGTGTCGGCGCCGATGTTATAGCTGATCTTCAGCACGAATTTGGCGTCTTGGCCGTACGGCATCCCGACGAGCTGTGCGACTCGATGAAGCCTGGCGTATGCGTTGCGCGCCGGAAGCAGGCGCACGGGGTTCTGCTGTACCGCCGGCGCGTCCACCCGGACGCCCGCTGCGCGCAGCTGCTCGACGAACATTGTGCGCGCGTAATTTGCAGGGTGCACGATACGTACGGTTTGCACCAGCTGCCGCCCCCCGGTAAGCGGCGGTTTGAAGTCGCTAGGCACCGTGCCGGACACGGTACTCGCGCAGCCGAAGCTGCCGATGCACGAGGGCAATTCCGGATCGATCTGCAGGGACTCTTTACTTGCGGGCGCGCCGACACGCACCTTGTTGTAGACGCGCAGCGCCGCGGAATGCGGTCGATACGTGAGATTCGCAGGGCTGCCGGGCGTCCCGCCGGGCCGCACCGCGATGTCGACGACGTCGTCGTTGACGAAGATCGGCGGCACGTCGAATTGACCCCGGAACGGAAACGGTTTGAAGAGGCGGTCGTCGATCACGATGTTTCCGGCGATCCGGGTGATGCCGCTCGCCCGAACGGCACGCGCGAGTTCGGCGTAGCCGGCGAGCGGATTCGGTTTGGTCAAAACCGCATTGCCCAGGCTATCGGCTTCATTGTGATCCCAATCGCTGACCGCGAGGGTGCCGTCCGGATTGGTGCGGCCGCCCATCGTCAAGTCGCCGGAAGCAACCAAAACGATGTTGCCGCGCAAAACGCCGTTCGAGATGCTGCCTGTGCGATAGATCGGCGTGTTGAAGGTGTGCGCGGATCCTACCGCGTCGAGCAGTTCCCCCACGCTGAAGATCTTGCGAACCGATCCGATGTATAGCAGCCGTTGGGAATTCAGATCGACGAGGGGCGTATTGCCGTCCATTACGCGCAGCGTCCACACGGCGTTTCGATATTGCGGTTTGTTGAGGATCGCCCGAATGCCGGCAGGAACGGCGCCGGCGCGCGGTGCCGGTGCGGCGGAAACCGAGGAGGCAAAAATGAGCGAGGATGCGCTAAAGATCGTTAGAAGCGGCAGATAGCGCGTAGATTTTTGCATGGAACCTTCCTAACCCGCCATTCGGGCTTCGGCATGCCGTTCGCCTCTGCTGTCAGGGTGTGGAGCTGCTCGCCTGCCCGCGACGGATACGATAGCGCCGAACCGAAATCAACGCAAGCTGTAATCTTTCGTTATTTTGATCACCCGTGGCTTGTGCCATTAGAGCGTTTCTCGCCGTGGAAACCTCTCATGTTGAATGAAGCAGCCGGTCGCCATGGCTGCGTAAAGGAAGGAATGAGGCTGCCGCGCAAGCGGGCTGCATGCAGCATGGACGGCTACGCTTTACCTTACTCTTTTGTGGTCTTGCGCTCGCGATGTCCGCCCTCGCGCCGCTGCCTGCCGGCGCATGGGGCCCAAAGGGGCATCATCTCGTCAACGGTCTAGCCGCACAGGCGCTGCCCGCGAGCATGCCGGCCTTCATGCGCACGGCGCAAGCGCGCGCCGAACTCACTTATCTCGGGCTGGAACTCGATCTGCAAAAAGGCGCGGGAAAAGAATGGGACGCCGATCTCGACCCCGGCCATTACCTCGATATTGCCGGCAACGGCGTTATTGCGGGCGGCTTACCTTTGCACGCGCTGCCGCTGACGCGGGAAGCGTACGATACGCAGTTGCGTGCACGCGGAGGCGACCAATACGAGACCGGTTATCTCCCCTATTCTATCGTTCAAGGCTGGGAGCAGTTGCGCATGGATTTCGCATACTGGCGCGTGGACGATTACGAAAGTGTTCACGCGAGCTCGCAGCAGGTGCGCGCGGCGGCGGCACAGCGCCGCACCTTCGATCAGGCGCTGGTGCTGCGCGACGCGGGCGTATGGGGACACTATGTTGCGGACGCCTCCCAGCCGCTGCACGTAACTGTCCACTTCAACGGCTGGGGAAAGTATCCGAATCCCAGCGGGTACTCCCAGTCAACCCATTTGCACGATCTTTTTGAAACTGAGTTTGTCGACCGTTTCGTCACGCCGGCCGACGTGCGAGCGCAGATGTCGAAGGCCGCACCGGTTCGCGCAGCCCATTTGACTACCGACGCGCAGATACTGACCGCCGTCGAAGCATATCTCACGCGCTCGAACGCAAACGTTGAGCCGCTCTACCGTATTGAAAAATCCGGCGGTTTCCGTACCGGCTCGCGGCAAGCCAGAACGTTCACCGCCGGCTGCTTGGCCCTCGGAGCCGACGAACTCCGAGATCTGACGGTTTGGGCGTGGGACGACAGTCTGAACCAGACCATCGGCGACGATTTCCCGCAAAGCGTTCGCAGCATTCTCAGCGGAACGCCCTACAAGGGCTTGTAGAGCGCCCCGGAACCGCCCACGGCCCCATTGGAACGTGGCGGGCTCAATGTCTTTCAGTGTCGAGAGTTTGTTATAGAAACCGAGCGACGATAATCGCGATGTCGTCGCGGCGTGCGTCGTCGCCGAACGATTCTGCCTCGGCCACGAGCGCCGCCGCTATCGAGGCTTCCGATTCGTGACGGCGCGCAACGACGATGTCTTGAATGCGTTCCGAGCCCAGCATGGCGCCCTTGCGGTCCCGCGCTTCGGTGATGCCGTCCGTTGCGGCGATGAGCAGCGTGCCTTCGCGCAGTTCTAAAAAGGATTGCTTGAAGAGATGGTGCTGGTCTTCGAAAACGCCCACAAGCGGTGCCGTTGGGCTAAGCTGCGCGCATTCGCCGTTTTCATGGACGACGATAACGGACTCCATGGCTGCATTCGTGTAGTGCAGCAGCCGGCGAGTCGCGTCGACGACCCCCAGGAAAATGCAAGCGAACGACTCGACCTGCTCGTAAGCATTGTTTTCCAAATACAGGCGATCCAACGAGCGCATGACGTTCTCCGGCGTATGCCCGTTGGAAACGAACGAACGAAGGCCGTACTTGATCATCGCCGCGTGCACTGCGGCCTGCGTACCCTTTCCGCAAATGTCCGCTATTGCGATCGAAACGTGGTCGTTGTCGTAATGGAAAACGTCGATGATGTCGCCGCCCGTTCGACCCTCCGCCAGCTTGTACGCGGTTGCGTAGCGTAGACGCGGAATGCGCTGGTGCGTTCCGCCGAACACCGTTTCCACGAGTTTGTCCGCTGCGTCCGGAGCCACGTTGATGTACGGATGCTCCGCGCGAATCAAGGACTGCTCGACAGGCTCCCGGGGTATGGGGCCAACGTCCGGTATGGTAACCAGGCCGGCGGCAACGGGTTTTCCCGTCTCCGAGCTGTCGTCGTCATATTTATGCATTCGCGGCCGAGGCCTCCGGGTCGTAGAAAGGCAGCAGACGCCATCTACGGGCGTTGCCGTGCTCGTTCGGCTGTTCCCAGGCCGGCGGTGATTCCCGCTTGCCTAGCCGTCACGGCAGGCAAAAAGCCTGGAAACCTCACGGTTTCCAGGCTTTTTCTTAAGATTCGCTCGATGAACGCGATTGCGCTCGTCTTACCGGCTCAGCTCTTCGCGTCGGCGATCTTCTTGGTGAGAATCGTAATGGCCGCTTGCAGCTGCGCATCGCGGCCGAGTTCGCCCAGCCGCGCGTCCTTGTTTTCGACCACCACGAAATCGGGCTCGATGCCCTTGAGGTTGATGTCGTGGTTCTTCGGCGTGAGATAATGCGCGGTCGTGATTTTGATCGCGGCGCCGTCGGGCAGCGGCGTGAGCGACTGCATCACCCCTTTGCCGAACGTCTTCTCGCCGACAAGCACGCCGATGCCGTTGTCCTGGAGCGCGCCGGCCGTAATCTCCGATGCGGAGGCGGTGTAGCGGTTGACCAGGATGGCCATCGGTTTGCGCGGGAGCGCATCGGCACCCGAGTCGACCGTGGTGGTGTGCGATCCGCGCTCTTCGATCGTCAGCAGCGGATTGCTGTTGATGAACTTGGAGCTGATGTCGAGCGCCGAGTTGACGTACCCGCCGCCGTCGTCGCGCAGATCGATGATGTACGCCCGCACGTCGCTTTTCTCCAGGCGATCGAGCGCAACGGAGAACTCATCCGGCGTGTCGCGGCCGAAGGCCAGGATATAGATGTAGCCGACGTGCTGGGGCAGCATCTTGTAGATAACCGTCGGCGGCTGCACTTCCGAACGGGTGATATCCATCGGCGGCAGCGGCTTGCCGTCGCGCATCGCGACGACGTGCACGACCGTGCCCGGTTTGCCGCGCAGCAGCGTGCTGGCGTCGTCGGCCTTGAGGCCTTTGAGCGACTTGCCGTCGACGCTGGTGAACAGGTCGCCGGTCTGCAAACCGGCTTTCTCCGCCGGCGTGCCCGGAACGACGTACTGCGCCTGGATGTATTTGCTCACGTCGTCGGCCCGCACGATGACGCCGATGCCGGAGATCTTTTCCGGATCCAGCGCCGAATTGAATTGGCGATACTCTTCCGGATTGAAAAACGTGGTGTAGCGATCGCCGAGCGAACTCGCCATGCCTTCGATCGCGGCATAGGTCAGCTGCGTCTTCGAAAGATGTGCCGCCGTCTGCATGTGTTTGATCGAGGTAAGCACTTCATCGAGGTTGCCGTCCATGCTGCCGGTGTCGTGGAAGACCGGCACGGACAGATGCGTGCCGTGCTTGGAGGCTTCCGCCGCCAGCGCCGTACGCGCGCCGTCGAGCAATCGCTGCGCGTCGACTTTCGAATAATAGGTAGTCGTCAGCAGCTGATAACTCTGCCGCAAATCTTCGGCCGGATTCGCTGCGGGAGCAGCGCCGATGGTAACAGGGAGCACAGCGACAAGAGCAATCGCCAAGGCCCAACGGCGTAAACGCCAATGCATGTGAGGTAAAACCTCGCTTTCCAAACGAACGAACCTAGAGTGTCTATCGGCAGATCCGCGCTCCCACGTGCAACGCTGCCGCTGCCGGGACTGTTCAAGATTGTGCGGGGACCGTCCCGCATACATCGTAATTCAGGAATATGAATCAGACCATAAACGTGACCGGAATGACGTGTCAAAATTGTGTACGGCACGTCAGCCAAGCCCTTAGTGCCCTGCCGGGCGTCCGCTCGGTAGACGTGGACCTGCAGTCCGGCAGCGCCCGGCTCGAATCGGACCGGGAAATTCCCGCCGGCGAGCTGCGGGCCGCGCTCGACGAAGCAGGCTACGAACTGGGATGACCGACCTCTCCATCTCGGGGATGACGTGCGCCTCCTGCGTGGCGCACGTGGGAAAGGCGCTGCGTAAAGTCCCGGGCGTGACCGAGGCGCAGGTCAACTTGGCCACCGAACGCGCGTCCGTCACCCACGAGCCCGGCGTGAGCCCGCAGGCGCTCATCGCGGCGATCGAGGGCGCCGGCTACGGCGCGTCGGTCGTGGACGACGAGAGTACCGACGAAGACGCGCGCCGGCGCGACGCGGAGATCCGCCGCAAGCGCGGCCTGCTGATCTTCGCCTTCGCGCTGTTCGTTCCGACGCTGGTGCTCGGCATGACGCCGATCGCGTTCGCGCATGAGGACTGGGTAATGTTCGCGCTGACGCTGCCGGTGTGGCTGGTCGTCGGAAGCGAGTTCCATCGCGGCGCGCTTGCGGCGCTCATGCACCGCACGAGCAACATGGACACGCTCGTCTCGCTCGGATCCAGTGCGGCGTTCGGATATTCGGTGTACGCGACGCTGGCGATGCGTCCGTCGTACTACGAAACTGCGAGCGCCATCGTCACGCTCGTCTTCGCCGGAAAATATTTGGAAGCGGCGGCGCGCGGAAAAAGTAACCGCGCGATCCGCGCGCTGCTCGATTTGCGGCCGCCCGTCGCGCTGCTTCGCGAACCCGGCGGAGCCACGCGCAAGATTCCGGTCGACGAGGTGGAGATCGGCCAGCAGCTGATCGTCGCCGCGGGCGAACGCATCCCGGTCGACGGCCTCGTTGAAGAAGGCACGAGCGCCATCGACGCATCGATGCTCACGGGCGAACCCATTCCCGTCGCCGCCGGTCCCGGCGACATCGTCAAACAAGGCACGCTGAATGGCGAGGGCGCGCTGGTGATGCGCGCGCAAGCGGTCGGGGCGGGCACCACGCTCGCGAAGATCGTCGAGGTCGTCCGGCGCGCGCAAGGCAGCACGCCGCGCGTACAGCGATTGGCGGATGCGGCCGCGGGCATCTTCGTTCCCTCGATTTTGGTGATTTCCGCGCTGACGTTCGCCGGCTGGCTGCTCACGCATCATCCCTTCGCGCTCGCGTTTACCGCGGGGGTTGCCGTGCTGGTCGTCGCATGTCCGTGCGCGCTCGGCCTTGCCACACCGACCGCAGTCATGGTCGCGGTCGGCGTGGGCGCGCGGCGCGGCTTGCTGTTTCGCGATGCAGACGCGCTCGAACGCTTGGGCGTGGTGCGCACCGTGCTTTTCGACAAAACGGGAACGCTGACGATCGGCAAGCCGGAAGTGCTTGCCGTCCATCCGGCGGCCCAGCACACGGAAGATGAAGTACTCGCGGGCGCGGCCGCATTGGAACGCGCATCGACGCATCCGCTCGCGGCGGCGATCGTTCGCGCCGCGCGCGATCGTGAGATCGCACCGCTGCAAGCGCGCGACGTGGTGGCCGAACGCGGCGCCGGAATCCGCGGAACGATCGACGGAGCGGACTATTTCGCCGGGAACGACGCGTTCATGCGCAGCCGCGGCGTGACCCTCGATGGTTTGGCGTCGGCGAGCGCTACGCGCGTCTACGTCGCAAGCGGGGATCGATTGCTGGGCGCGATCGATCTCGGCGATGCGCTTCGCCCCGAGGCCTCCGAAGCGGTTGCGCGCCTGCAGCGCGACGGGATCGCCGTGCAAATCGTCAGCGGTGACGCCCCGGAGCCGACGCAGGCGCTTGCCCAGCGGCTGCACCTGGACGGCTGGCACGCGCGCGTCACGCCGGAAGGCAAAGCCGAGATCGTACGCCGTTTGCGCGACGAGCACGCGCACGTCGCCTTCGTGGGCGACGGCATCAACGACGCTCCGGCGCTCGCCAGCGCCGACGTGGGTCTGGCCATGGGCGGCGGAACGGAGATTGCGATCGAAACCGCGCACGCGGCAATTCTTTCCAACGATCCGCGCGCCGTCGGCGCGGGCATCGAGCTTTCACGCGCAACGCAGCGCACGATAAAACAGAATCTTTTTTGGGCGTTCGCCTATAACATCGTGCTCGTACCGCTCGCCGCGGTGGGAATCGTGCATCCAATCTTCGCCGCGGCGGCAATGGGCGCATCGAGCTTATTCGTTGTCGGGAACTCCCTGCTGCTGCAGCGCAAGCGCCGCTAACGCAACGACCACCAGCCCCATGCCGGTCGCTTCCCAGGCGTTCGGCGTTTCACCGAGTTGCAGCCACGCCGCGATGATGCCGACGACCGGGTTCGCGAGCGTGCCCATACCGGCATCGCGCGCGGGCATGTGCTGCAGCACGAACGTCCACAGGAAAAACGCCAGCGCGGAAGCGCCCAGCACGTTATACGCGAGCGCGGCAATGTACACCGGCGTCCAGTGCGTTGCATGCTCGGGCACGGCGAGCGCGACAATCCCGGCCGCGATACCGCCGAAAAGCATTTGCCATGCGGTCAGACTCAGCACGTCGACGGTTCCCTCACGCTGAACGCGTTTGCTGAGGATGACGCCGATCGCCCACGAGAGGCCCGCGAGCAACGCGATGACGTCTGCGAAGAGCGATCCGCGCACGTTCCGAAGGTCAAGAATGAGCACGATTCCCGCGATCGCGATTGCGAGCGCCGCGATTTGCCGGCCGTTCAAACGTTCGCCTAGCAGGGGCCATCCCGCAAGCGCGACCCAAAGCGGCATCGTATACGAAAGTACGGCGACTTTTCCGGCGCCCGCGCTTAGTACCGCCCACGTCGCCAGCGCGATGAATCCGCCGGATTGAAACACGCCGATCCAAAGAAGCGCCCACAGTCGCTTGGAACGGACCGGTTTGCGCAACATCAGCAGCGCGGCGAAAAGCACTGCGGCCCCGCCCAAAAGCCGAAGCGCGGCAAAATCAAACGGCGGAGCATACCGTGTGGCGATCTTCATCACCACCCAGTTGTAGCCCCAAAGCAGCGCAATGGCCGCCAGGGCTATAATCGCAGCCGTTTTTTTGTTGCGCACCATAAAACAGCGGGCGCTGTTCTGCCGCGCGCCCCCGCTACCTGCCGACGGCCCGTCCATTGACGGCAGTGCTCGCTATGAAAAAAATGGAGACATGGCCGGATTTACCGTCGTCGAGTTGCGCGGCGAGTACGATATCACGCGGCGCGACGAACTCGACAATCTACTTGACAGATACGGCGATGCCGAGTCGCTAGCGTTCGATTTGCATGCGGTCGACTGCATGGACGCGAGCGCGGTACGTTCGCTCGTTCGCTTTCAGCGCGCGCGCAAAGAGGCAGGCCGCGCGCCGATCGTGCTGCTCAAACTGTCAGCCCCCATACGGCAATTCTTTGAAGCCGCTAACCTTGAGCACACGTTCGAGATACGCGAGGACTAGGCGACTTCGAATACTCGGTCGAGCCGTGTAATCGTCAATACCTTGCGAATGTTCGCGCTGCTGCCCACGAGGCGAATGGCGCCTTCGCGGCCCTGTTTGCGCATGCGCTTGCGCAGGTTGAGCAGTGCATTGATGAGCGTCGTGCCGGCATATGTAACCGCCGACAGATCGATGATCGCCTGGTCGGCGCCTTCGGCGCTGGCAAGCAGCCGCCTTAGGGCGTTACGCGAGTTGATGTCGTATTCGCCCTTCAAGGAAACGGTAACCGCGGCCTGATGCAAGCCTTCCATAGACCACACCCTACGCCCGCCTGGTTACCAAGCGGAGAAAAACCCGCGAAAAGCCGTTACAAAGCGTTTGCCGGGCGCGATGAGGAGCCGGCGCTCCCTGCATTCTCAGAATCTGCCATTTTCATTCTCAACATCGCGCGTGAAGCCCGAGTAGGCTGGATGGTCTATGGAGGTCGCATATGATCATTGAGCAACGAGACGCTTTTGCAGAGCTGGGTGTGAAAAACCCGTACCGAGCGCGATACGCCAATTTTATCGGCGGCGAGTGGGTCGAACCGGTGCGCGGCGAGTATTTTGACAACGTCACGCCCATCACCGGGTTGCCGTTTTGCCAGGTTGCTCGTTCCACGGCCGAGGACGTGGAGCTCGCGCTCAACGCCGCGCACGCGGCAAAAGACGCATGGGGCCGAACCAGTACGACGCAGCGAGCGAACATTTTAAACAAGATCGCGGACCGGATGGAGTCCAATCTCGAAACGCTCGCCCTGGCCGAAACGATAGACAACGGCAAACCGATCCGCGAGACGACGGTCGCCGATATTCCGCTCGCGATCGATCACTTCCGGTACTTTGCCGGATGCATCCGCGCGCAGGAAGGAACGATCGGCGAGATCGATCCCGAAACGATCGCCTATCACTTCCACGAACCGCTCGGCGTCGTCGCGCAGATCATCCCCTGGAACTTCCCGATCTTGATGGCCGCATGGAAGCTCGCGCCGGCGCTGGCCGCGGGTAATGCGGTGGTACTCAAACCGGCGGAGCAAACACCCGCGTCCATCATGCTGCTGGTCGATCTGATCGGCGATCTGCTTCCGCCCGGCGTGCTCAACATCGTCAACGGCTTCGGATTGGAAGCGGGCAAACCGCTCGCCTCCAGCCCGCGCGTCAGCAAGGTCGCGTTCACCGGAGAGACGACCACGGGGCGGCTCATCATGCAGTACGCCTCGCAAAATCTGATCCCGGTCACACTCGAACTGGGCGGCAAGTCGCCGAACATCTTTTTCGAGGACGTTCTCGCGCGCGATGACGATTTCTACGACAAAGCGCTCGAAGGCTTCGCGATGTTCGCGCTCAATCAGGGCGAGGTGTGCACCTGCCCCTCGCGTGCACTCGTGCAAGAATCGATCTACGAGAAGTTCATCGAAGCCGCGATACGCCGCGTGAAGGCGATGAAGCAAGGGAATCCGCTTTCTTCCGACACGATGGTCGGCGCGCAAGCCTCACGCGAGCAATTGGAAAAGATCCTCTCGTACATCGACATCGGCAAACAGGAAGGCGCGCAAGTGCTGACCGGCGGCAAGCGTGCCGCGATCAACGGTCCGCTCAAGGAAGGCTACTACGTCGAGCCGACGGTTTTCCAAGGCAACAACAAGATGCGCATCTTCCAGGAAGAGATCTTCGGCCCGGTCGTCTCGGTGACGAAGTTCAAGGACGAGGAAGAGGCGCTCGCCATCGCCAACGACACGCTGTACGGCCTCGGCGCCGGCGTGTGGTCGCGTGACATGAACACCGCCTTCCGCATGGGCCGCGGCATCCAGGCGGGCCGCGTCTGGACCAACTGCTACCACCAGTACCCGGCGCACGCGGCCTTCGGCGGCTACAAGC